>JAFSBG010000165.1 GCA_017441945.1 Clostridia bacterium | reverse complement strand
TTATTCAATCCGTCGGAGACACATCTCATAAAAGCCCCCCTTGCCTAAAGGGGGGATGTCCGCAGGACAGGGGGGATATAATTATACATCGCACCGCCCCTGCAACTATTCTTTCGTGGTCAATAGTAGGGGAGGGTCTCCGCGCCCTCCTGCAGGATAAGTTACAGGTAATAGTGAAAAATTGCGGTGTGACTTCGTCACGGATTAAATAAAATTCTCTCCCTCAGTCTCGCATATGCTCGACAGCTCCCTCGTCAGAGGGAGCCAAGAGTATTATTAGCCTTCCCCTTGAGGGGAAGGGGGACCGCTTGCGGTGGATTAGGTGTAGCCGCAGGCGTTACTTATTCAATCCGTCGGAGACACATCTCATAAAAGCCCCCCTTGCCTAAAGGGGGGATGTCCGCAGGACAGGGGGGATATAATTATACATTGCATCCCACCACAGATACATACACCATACACAAATTCACCACCGACTTTTTATATATCCTGTATATTGCATTTATATCGCTGATATGTTATAATATTAACAATACAAAAAGGAGGGATAATATGAAGCAATTACGCAAGAATATCGCGCTGTATTTAGGCTTTCTGGCTGTGGTGACACTGGGGCTTTATTTCCTGTTCAACTGGCGTGATGATGTGCCGAAAATAAATATCATCGGTCTTTGCCTTATTGTCGGTGGTATTGCCCTCATTTTCTTCCTCGGCAGACGAAAATCGAAGGGTATCAGTATGATAAACCCTCTCAATTCGGGCGGCAGAGGACAGCTTATTATCAACAATATGCAGCTCAATGCCTATACAAATGACGTCAAGAAGGCAAACGAGGTTTTCGGCGCTGTCGAAACCGAGAGAGAGCTTGCCGAAGGCTATGAAAAACTCGACCACCTGCTGCCGTATATCATCGGCGGAATAGCCATAATTGCAGGACTTATAATGTACGAATGGAAATAGAAAAAAGCTCCCGTTTGGGAGCTTTTTTAATGTAAAATTGCGGCGCGTTAAATAAACGGGCGGGGATGATGAATCCCTCCACCACCTTCGGTGGTCCCCCTCCCTTTAGGCAAGGGAGGCTGTGGGTGCGCTTGTAGGGGACGGTGCTTGTCAACGTCCCGAAAACAAAAAAGCACCCCTTTCGGAGTGCTTTTCTTATAAATCCAATTAAATAAATGAAATATAGCCGTCCTTGATGCCCTTGAATTCGCCGCCGTACATTGAATCGTAGAATACAGCCATATCCTTTTCAAGCACGAGGAGACGTCTGCCGTTTGGCACTTCAGGAAGCTCCTTGAGCTCGCCTTCGATCTTGTAAACCTTATTTTCATAAGGGCACTGATGGAAGCCTTCGCCTGCATAAACAGGGAGAGAAGCTGTATCACGGTATGTGTAGGAAGATGTATGGCAGTATTCAATGCCGTTCTTTTCTTCAAATACCAGAGTTACAAGGTCACGGCTGCCGTTTGCAGGTGTGTTGATAAAGCCTGTTGCCTTGTTTTCGTCGATTTCGTGAACAGAAGCTTCAAAGCCGCCGTAGATGTCAGCATCCTTTCTGCCTGAGAAGGAAGCAACGAGATTGCCTTCAACATCACTGAGCTTGTTGAGGATAAAGCCTGTCATCAGCTCATAAATGATAAGGTCGTAAGGAGTTGTGGAAACGCAGACATAATTCTTGCCGAGACGCTTGTTCCAGCTTTCGGAAACAGGCTTTACAGGGAGAGCCTTCTGCATCTGTGGAATATTCTTGCCGCGGATGTTGGAAATAAGATATGTATTGCCGTTATGTTCTTCAAAGAAGAATGTCTGGCCGTTTTCGCCGAGGAACTTTTCACCGTCAAACTTAAGGCGCTGATGCATTGGGCGCTTGTCAGTATTTCTTGTGGAAGTGCGGGAAATGTGCATATATGGGCCGTAGAATTCCAGGTCGAGAATAGCCGAAGGCATAAGGTACTTGCCTGCGTACTTCTTTACCATTTCCTCAGGCACAGCCTTGAATTCCTTCCAGATATTCACGCCGTATTCTTCAAGCATGAGAATACCGAAAAGACGGAGAATTGTTTCTGGAACATCCAGCTTACAGTCGTGAGTTTCGCTGAGAGCGAGAACTGCATCGTACTTAGGAATTACGATAAACTGAGTTGTGAACTGGAAGGAGTTGCCGCCCTTCTGGAGAACGCCTTCGCCAAGGTCGTAGTCGATATCTGTGAAGTTGACATTGTCCCAGCCGAGACCGAAGCCTGTGCTTCTGCTGTCGCTTTCAAGGAAGGACTTGCCGTGTGGCTTTGCCATTTCATCGATGGAGGACTGAGCAAAAACGCCTTCTGGGTGAAGCACCATATTACCCATCTTGCAGAGGTCAGGCATGCTTGTTGTAAAGCCGCCGCCACCCTGGATGTAGAGCAATTCGTGTGGCTTGCCCTTTTCGCGTGTGAGAGTGTGTTCGCCTGTGAGAAGCTCAGAAGTCTGAGTTGTCTTTGCGCCGATAGGAGCTGTGATGAACTTTTCGCAGAACTTTGCAAAGCGCATACCTGTAACTTCAGCGATTACCATTTCAGCCATTGTGAAGCCGTCGTTGCAGTATACTGCGTATTCGCCAGGCTCAGCCTTGAGGTAGCTGTTTGCCATATATTCATAGACAACATCGTAGTAGTTGTCAGCAGTAACATCTGTTACAGAGAAGCCCTTCCACTGTGTGCCAGGGAGACCGGATGTGTGGGAGAGACACTGGCGTGTTGTGATCTTCTTATAGCGCTCGTCGAGCATCTTGAAGCGAGGGAGATATTCGCAGATTGGCTTGTCCAGGTCTAAAAGTCCCAGCTCAACGCACTTCATAGCAGCGAGAGAGCAGTAAACCTTGGAAACCGAGCAGATGTTATAAGTGTCGTTGATTGTGGAAGGAGTGTTGTCCTTGTTGCCGTTTGTGCCGAGAGCATCAGCCGCAATAAGCTTGCCGCCTACCATGAAAGCGTAGGATACCGAAGTGTAATTCTTGGCAAGACCGAGCTCAAGAACGTGGGAAAGCTTTTTTGTAAGTTCATTCATAATGGTATTCTCCTTTATGTTTTCTTGTTGGTTTAATAGTACCACAAAACGAAAGGGAATACAATAGAAATAAATAAATTGACTTCGTCATGAATTGTTCCTGCGGAACGTTAATGTGTCTGCGACGCATTAAGCCTTCCCCTTGAGGGGAAGGGGGACCGCTTGCGGTGGATGAGGTGTAGCCGTAGGCGTCTATTTAATCGTAGGGGACGGCGCCCCCCCGACATACCGCGGGTGGGGTGACCCCGCCCCTACATTATTTGCGGGACGCCGAGGGCGCCATTCCCTACAAGGGGATTATGCGTAGGGGCGAGCATTGCTCGTCCGTATTATTAAATGTGACTCTGTCACACCACACTTCTTCACTATTCACCGTTACCTATTACATTATCCCGCGGGCGGGCATGGAAACCCGCCCCTACATTATTTGCGGGACGCCGAGGGCGCCATTCCCTACAAGGGGATTATGCGTAGGGGCGAGCATTGCTCGTCCATATTATTAAATGTGACTCTGTCACACCACACTTCTTCACTATTCACCGTTACTTATTACATTATCCCACGGGCGGGCATGGAAACTTGCCTCTGCAAAATAGTCCACGAAAAACTGTTTTGTAGGGAATGGCGTCCTCGACATTCCGCTTATTTAATGCATCGCAGATACCTTAATGTTTGCAAAGCAATTCATTGTGCCGCAGGTATATTAACTCTACGCCCCGTTTATTGCAATCCGCCCCGTCATATCATATAATATACTCATCGGAGGTGTTCTTATGGAGCTCAACAAAACAGGCTTGCTTATCCGCGACCTGCGCATGAAAATGGGCATGACGCAGAAAGCTTTGGCCGACCTTATGAATATATCGGACAAAACGGTCAGCAAATGGGAGCGGGGCTTAGGTCTGCCCGATGTGTCGCTGCTCGTCGAGCTGAGCGATATTTTCGGCATAAAAGTCGACACTCTGCTGACAGGCCGAATGAATATAAACGATGAAAAAGGAGTAAATATGAAAAACGCAAAATATTTCGTCTGCCCCACCTGCGGAAATCTCACATTCTCCACAGGCTGTGCAGAAATTTCCTGCTGCGGGCATAAATTAAGTCCCCTTGAGCTGAAAAAGGCGGAAAACGACGAAAAACTCAATGTGGAAGTGGTAGAAAACGACTGGTTTATCACATCAACTCACCCGATGACAAAGGAGCACTATATTTCTTTCGTCGCTTTCGCAACGGGGGAGAAGCTCGTCATGGTGAAAACCTATCCCGAATGGGATATGAATGTCCGCATACAGAAGCGTGGCCACGGCAAGCTTGTCTGGTACTGCACAAACCACGGACTGTTTTATCAGTTGGTGTAAAATCCGTCCCGTTTGCACAATCTTATTCTTGCCTCCCTCTGAGGAGGGAGGTGGCTTGCGTAGCAAGACGGAGGGAGAGAATTTTATTTAATGCGTCGCAGACACCGATTATATACACACTGCGTGTGATGCGGATATAATGTGTGACAAGCGGTACGTCATGAATCCCTCCACCATCGTTCCGATGGTCCCCCTCCCTTTAGGCAAGGGAGGCAGCCGTACCCTACGCACAATCCCATGTAGGGGAGGCGGAACGCCTCCCCTACATTGGCTTTCTTGTAGGGGCGAGCATTACTCGTCACGCCTTATCTGATGCATCGCAGGTACATCTTTTCCCGCCTCCCTCTTAGAGCCACCCCACAAAGCAAGCTTTGCGGGGCCCCTTTTTCCGGGAGGTAAAAAAATATTTTAATTTTTACTAAAAAAGTGTAATTTGCCTATTGACAATAGTACACTATTATGGTATACTTTAGCCAAGATAAAATTAAAGTTATACAGGAGGAAAAATTATGAAACTCAAGGGTAAGATAGCTCTCATAACAGGCGGCAGCCGTGGTATCGGCTATGCAACAGCAGACGCATTCCTTCGTGAAGGCGCAACGGTAATCATCGCAGCAAGTTCACAGGCTTCGGCAGATAAGGCGGTAAATCAGCTTCGTGAAAAATATCCTGAAAGCAAAATCGCAGGCATCGCGCCTGACCTTGCAAGTCTTGAATCTGTACGCCAGGCTTTCAGCCATATCCGCAAAACTTTCGGCTGTGTTGACATTCTCGTCAATAACGCAGGCGTTTCGGAAAGCACACCGTTTACAGAATATACAGAGGAAATGTTCGATAAGGTCATGGACCTCAATGTAAAGGGCGTTTTCAATTCTATCCGCGCAGCTTCCGAATGTATGCTGGCACGCGGCACAGGCGTTATTCTTTCCACATCTTCAATGGTCAGCAAGCACGGTCAGCCATCCGGTCTTGCATACCCTGTTTCCAAGTTTGCAGTAAACGGTCTCACAGTTTCTCTCGCTCGTGAGCTCGGTCCAAAGGGCATCCGCGTCAACGCAGTTGCTCCGGGCATCATCGAAACAGATATGATGAAGGCTGTGCCAAAGGAAGTCATCGAGCCTCTCATCAAAAATATTCCTCTCCGCAGACTCGGCCAGCCAGAGGACATCGCAAACGCTTTCGTATTCTTAGCATCCGACGATGCATCCTATATCACAGGCGTTGTGCTCAGTGTCGACGGCATGGCACACACATAAATTATTGTAAATAAGATAAATCTTTTCATTGACCTCTAAAAATATAAACTGAAAATTACGTTTCCAAAGGTAACTCCTTTCATAACATAATTTTTTCTTCAGATGCCCCCGACAGCCGTACCCTGCTGTCGGGGGCAACCCCTTTTTATGGGGTGTGCTTATCAACATCCCGCGGGCGGGCATGGAAACCCGCCCCTACAAAACAATCCACGAAAAACCGTTTTGTAGGGGACGGCGCCTTCGACGTCCCGCAAATGCACAAGCCTCTTGCCTCCCTCTGAGGAGGGGGGTGTCACGCAGTGACGGGGGGAGAGAGCCTATTCAATGTGACTTGTCACACATTATCGTTTGTCATGCAAACACTTCACTTGCACAAAGTGCAAACAAAAAAGACCGCCCACGGAGGGACGGTCTTTCTCATATTATCTTACTTTAAAAATGTCTTATAGTCCTCGTAGTTTCTCTTGAGGAGGTTTGGTGTGTCGAGACCGTATGGACAAGCAGCCTTACACTTGCCGCAGTTAATGCAGTCGTCGATCTTCTTCATCATAGCCTGACCCTTTTCAGAGAGATGACCTGCTGTTGGAGAACGGCGGAGAAGGAGAGACATTCTTGCGCAGGTGTTGATCTGGATACCCATTGGGCAAGGCATACAGTATCCGCAGCCACGGCAGAATTCGCCTGCAAGCTCAACCTTTTCCTTCTTGATGAACTCTTCGCGTTCAGGAGTCATTGCAGGTGGGTTGTCGATGTAGGAGATAAACTCATCAAGCTCGCTTTCACGCTGAATACCCCAGATAGGAGCAACAGGGAACTGTGCAAGATATGCGTAAGCAACGTCGGAATGTGTGATAAGACCGCCGGAAAGCGCCTTCATGCAGATGAAGCCAACATCGTGTTCTTCGCAGAGCTTTACGAGAGCAACGTCCTTCTCACTTGCAAGATAGGAGAATGGGAACTGAAGTGTTTCGTAAAGACCGCTCTTGACAGCTTCTTCAGCGATAGCAAGACGGTGGTTTGTGATACCGATGTGCTTGATAAGACCTTTTTCCTTAGCTTCTACCATAGCTTCGTAAAGACCGGAGCCGTCACCTGGCTTTGGGCAGAAATCAGGGTTGTGGAACTGATAAATGTCGATGTGATCTGTCTTGAGAAGCTCTAAGCTCTTGTTAAGGTCAGCCCAGAAGCCTTCAACAGTCTTTGCGCCTGTCTTTGTGGAAATAATGATGTTGTCACGGACATCGGAAAGGGCATAGCCGATTTTTTCTTCCGAGTCTGTGTACATTCTTGCTGTATCAAAATAGTTGAAACCGCTTTCATAAGCCTTGCGGAGTAATTTAGCAGCATCTTCCTTGGAAATTCGCTGGATAGGGAGAGCGCCGAAAGAGTTTTTGCCGACGATAATCTCTGTGCGGCCGAGACGTACTTTTTCCATAGTGTTTCTCCTTTATGTATTTGTTATGTTTAAATTATACCGCGAAACGAATGCAATTACAAGAGGGAAATAAGCAAAATGCTATTCACAGAGAAAGAAATATGGTGTATAATGTTATATAATGAATTGCCGCGCAATGCAATGTCATTCTGATATTCACCCCAGACGACAGGTCGCCCGGGGACCCCGTTGCTCGCGAAGAATCTTTCCACCCCAATGGCACAATCCCATTGTAGGAGACGGCGCCCCCGACGTCCCGCGGGCGGGCATGGAAACCCGCCCCTACAACTATTCTTTCGTGGTCAAATCGTAGGGGAGGGTCTCCGCGCCCTCCCGAATAAAGCATCCCCTTGATTCACACCCCAGACAGCCTGCTGTCTGGGGTGAAAGTCAGGCAGTTTGACCACCTGACCACAGGAGCACCGGGGTGCGACCGGCGACGAGTGTCGCCGCATTTATTTAATTTTGCGGGGTCCCCGAACGACCTGTCGTTTGGGGTAAATTACGCCCCTTTGGAAACCCCATTTTACAAGGTGTGCCTACGGCATATTAGGCAATTAAATAGGGAACAACCCCTCCGCCCCGTTGGGGCACCTCCCCGATAATGGGGTCCCCGCAAAGCCTGCTTTGTGGGGTGAATTCACAGGAGAGGCAAAGGATGTGTGCGTGGGGGAGCCGCTTGCCGCTCCCGCCCTATCCAATGCATCGCAGACACCACTTCGTTCAGAATGAAATATTGGTTATAGACTGTTCTTTTGCCATGAAAGCTCTTGATTTTCGCCAAAAAATATGCTATAATATCATAGCAAAGCATAATAAAGTGTTGCCACCGGGCAACGAATGGAAGCATTCATGTGTTCATCGTTAGGTCTTTGAAGATGAGCGTGTGGATGCCTTTTTTTATTCATACGCCTATTCTTTCTTGATGCGCAGGCTGTGATGCGGAGCGTGATCACCGTTTTGCCGCCTGCGCAAATAAAAATAAGGACGCGCACAATGAAAAATCTCACAAAATTCGAAAAAGCACTCTGGCTGACCTCGTCACTGCTGATAACCGTCAGCTTTTTCTTCGGCACAGACAAAAATCCTCTGACCCTGATAGCCTCCCTAATCGGCGTCACATCGCTGATTTTCATTGCAAGAGGGGAAGTAATCGGCCAGGTTTTAATGATAATTTTCAGCCTTGTTTACGGCTATATCTCCTTCGGCTTTGCCTATTACGGCGAAATGCTGACCTATGTCGGCATGACAGCGCCGACAGCCGCCATAGCCGCCATCGAATGGATTCGTCACCCCTTTGAGCAGGGCAAATCACAGGTCGCCGTCGCAAAGCTGACACCTGTGAAAATCATCGGTCTCGGCATACTGACAGCCATCGTCACAGCGGTATTTTATTTCATACTGAAATATTTCAACACAGCAAATCTCATCATAAGCACGATTTCGGTCACAACAAGCTTTTTCGCCGCAGGCTTGTCTGTCCTCCGCTCGCCCTACTATGCCCTTGCCTACGCATCGAATGATGTGGTGCTTATAATAATGTGGCTTATGGCAAGCGTAACAAATCCGGGATATATCCCGATGGCGGTCTGCTTTATGGTCTTTCTCGCCAACGATATCTATGGCTTCGTAAGCTGGAAACGCATGATGAAAATGCAGAAAAAACGCGTAAGAGAAATAATCGGAGAATAATCCATCGTAGGGGAGGGTCTCTGCGCCCTCCCGTGGAGAACGTAGGGCGGGGGCTTGCTCTCGCCGCTCAATATTGAAAAAGCAATGTGTGATAAATCACATTTTTATAGGTAACAACCCCTCCACCGTTGTTCCAACGGTCCCCCTCCCCTTGCACAGGGGAGGCTATAGAACTTTCTTGTAGGGGACGGCGCCCCCGACGTCCCGCTTATTAAATCGCATCGCAGATACATTTGTGTTTTCACGGAAAACATATCGCATCTGCAGGATATATCGCATTTATATATCGCGCGCTATGCGCATATCGCATCACCGCAGGTGATAAAAGAGGTACAACAATCATGTCAAAAATCACAGTCTGGACAAAACAGAACGAAAATGTGGCTGAAATAATTGAAAAAGAGGGCAGATACACGGCAAAACGGCACATTATTGCAAAAACTGCCGACGACCACGAAGGTCTTGTACTGAAATGCTACGACTGGCTGGTAAAATATCTTCCCGATAAGCCTCGGGATGCCGACTATCCTGTCTGGGTTTCGATGGAGAAGGAAGCCACGATGATGCTTCAGCCCGGCTTTGTAATGCTTGAGCTTGAAATCGACCAGGAAATCATCACGAAAATCAATATCGAAAAGTGGACCTCCATCACAAATTACAGCTATATCCCCCTTGACGAAAAGGACAAAAAACGCCATGGCGAAATGCTCAGTGAATACGGCACAAACGATATAAAAGCCTTTTCGACAGCCTTTTACCCCCAGATAAAGCGGGAAATCGAGCAAAGCTGGCAGCGGCTTTTCGATGATGATATCACCATCACAGGAAATAAAAATTACTACGGCAATATATGGGAAATCAGGAAAGAATGGGTGAAAAAGGTTTATAGATAGGGTAATCAACACTCACAAACAGCCGTAGGGGAGGGTCTCTGTGCCCTCCCGAAAAATGTAGGGACCGGCGTCCCCGACGGTCCGAAAATTGTAGGGGAGCCGCTTGCTGCTCCCGTGGAGAACGTAGGGCGGGGGCTTGCTCTCGCCGTTCAATATTGAAGAAGTGCGGTGTGACTTCGTCACGGATTGAATAAGGCGGGCGGGCATGGAAACCCGCCCCTACAAAATAGTCTGCAAAAAAATTCCGTAGGGGAGGGTCTCTGCGCCCTCCCATTTATTAAATGCATCGCAGATACCACAATGTCCCATCGGGACAATTCATTCAAAAAAAGAGTACAACAATGTTCAGAGAAATGAGAAGAAAAAATCAGGTTTTGCCTGAAAATATCACAAATGAAGTGCTTGAAAGAGGCTCAAACGGCATTCTTTCGGTCATCGGCGACGACGGCTACCCTTACAGCGTGCCTGTCAGCTATGCAATGCTTGATGGCAAAATCTATTTCCATTGCGCCAAAATGGGACATAAAATCGACGCCATTACAAACTGCGACAAGGCCTGTTTCACAGTGGTCGATAAGGACGAAATCGTGCAGGATGAGTTTACAACATATTTCCGCAGCGCCGTTGTTTTCGGCAGGGCGAAAATAGTCACAGACAAGGAGCTTATGCTCAGAGCAATATATGCCATTTCCCGGAAATACTGCCCTGATATGAGCATTGAAAGTCATAACGCCGAGGTGAATAAGGAAATGCCTGCCCTCTGTATCGTGGAAATCACACCTGAGCATATCTCCGGCAAGGAAGCCAGAGAGCTGGCGAAAATGAGAAAGATGTAAAATTGCGGGCGGGCATGGAAACCCGCCCATTTAAATTATGCAAGGGACGGTGCTGAGGGCGTCCCGCAGAGAACGTAGGGCGGGGGCTTGCTCTCGCCGTTCAATATTGAAGAAGTACGGTGTGATAAATCACATTCAATAAGATTCACTCCCTCCGACTTCGCTATGCTCAGCCACCTCCCTCGTCTGAGGGAGGCAAGGGGAGTGTATGCAGGGGAGGCAAGAGATATTGTAGGGACCGGCGTCCCCGACGGTCCGCAATAGAAAGTAATAAGTAAAAGTGAAAAGTGAAAAAGTACGGTGTGACTCCGTCACGGATTGAATAAGATTTACCTCTCCGTCACACTTCGTGTGCCACCTCTCCTGAAACAGGAGAGGCAAGGGGATTGTGCGTAGGGGAGGGTCTCTGTGCGCCCTCCCGCTTATTAAATCGCGCCGCAGATATCTTAATGTTTTCCGCAGGAAAACATATCGCTCGGCGAAGCCGAATATCGCGTTCCGCAGGAACATATCGTGTGCAACACACATATCGCGTCACCTATGGTGACATATCCTCCACCATTCTCATCCAAAATATCCAATTATTTATCCCTGTTATAAAAGTAAATTTAATATTTTCAATGAAAAAGGGCTTGATTATTTTCAGTTTATTTGTTATCATATAAGGTGAGATAATAAGAAAAACCCTATAAAATAAATTATGGAGGAAAACTCAAATGGTAACAAGAAAAATGAAGACCATGGACGGTAACAACGCTGCCGCTCATGTGTCCTATGCTTTCACAGAAGTTGCGGGTATCTTCCCTATTACTCCATCTTCCGTTATGGCAGAACTTACAGACTCCTGGAGTGCTGTAGGCCAGAAGAACATTTTTGGTCAGGAAGTTAAGGTTATCGAAATGCAGTCCGAAGCTGGTGCTGCTGGTGCTGTTCACGGCTCCCTCACAGCTGGTGCTTTGACAACAACTTACACTGCATCTCAGGGCCTTCTCCTCATGATCCCTAACATGTACAAGATCGCAGGCGAACTTCTCCCAGGTGTTATCCACTGTTCCGCTCGTGCTCTTGCTTCTCATGCTCTCTCCATCTTCGGCGATCATTCCGACGTTATGGCTTGCCGTCAGACAGGTTTCGCAATGCTCGCTTCTTCCAACCAGCAGGAAGTTATGGACCTCGGTGCTGTAGCTCATCTCGCAGCTATCAAGGGTCGTGTTCCATTCCTTCACTTCTTCGATGGTTTCCGTACATCCCACGAAATCCAGAAGATCGCTGTTTGGGATTACGAAGATCTTAAGGAAATGGTAGACTTTGACGCTATCAAGGAATTCCGTGCTCGTGCCCTCAACCCAGAACACCCAGTTCTCCGCGGTACAGCTCAGAACCCAGATATCTTCTTCCAGGCTCGTGAAGCTTCCAACCCATTCTACAACGCTCTTCCAGCAGTTGTTGAAGAATACATGGGCAAGGTTAACGAAAAGATCGGCACAAACTACGGCCTCTTCAACTACTACGGTGCTGAAGATGCAACAGATGTTATCGTTGCTATGGGTTCCGTTTGTGACACAATCGAAGAAGTTATCGACTATAAGCTCGCTCAGGGCGAAAAGGTTGGTCTCGTTAAGGTTCGCCTTTACCGTCCATTCGTAACAGAAAAGTTCGCTGCAGTTCTTCCTAAGACAGTTAAGAACATCGCTGTTCTCGACAGAACAAAGGAACCAGGCGCAATCGGCGAACCACTTTACCTCGACGTTGTAACAGCTCTTGCTCACGAAGGCATCCAGGCTAACGTAACAGGCGGCCGTTACGGTCTCGGCTCCAAGGACGTTCCACCAGCAGTTATCTTCGCTACATACGAAAACATGAAGGCTGCTGAGCCAAAGCGTCAGTTCACACTTGGTATCACAGACGACGTTACAAACCTCTCCCTCGATCTCGATCCAAACTGCCCAGACACAACAGCTGCTGGCACAGTTTCCTGCAAGTTCTGGGGTCTCGGCGGCGACGGTACTGTTGGTGCTAACAAGAACTCCATCAAGATCATCGGTGACCACACAGATAAGTATGCACAGGCTTACTTCGCATACGACTCCAAGAAGACAGGTGGTATCACAGTTTCCCACCTCCGCTTCGGTGATTCCCCAATCCGTTCCACATACTTCGTAACAAAGGCTGACTTCGTTGCTTGCCACAACCCATCCTACATCACAAAGTATGACATGGTTCAGGACGTAAAGCCAGGCGGCACATTCCTTCTCAACTGCCAGTGGAAGCCAGAAGAAATCGCTGAATACCTCCCTAACAAGGTTAAGGCATTCATCGCTAAGAACAACATCAACTTCTATACAGTAAACGCTATCGACCTCGCTCGCGAAATCGGTATGGGCAAGAGAACTAACACAATTCTCCAGTCTGCATTCTTCGCACTCTCCGGCATTCTTCCAATCGAAGAAGCTGTTGAATACATGAAGGCAGCTGCTCTCAAGTCCTACGGTAAGAAGGGTGAAGATATCGTTAACATGAACTACGCAGCTATCGACGCTGGTTACAAGGCTCTCAACAAGATCGAAGTACCAGCTGACTGGGCTAACCTCGTTGACGACTCTGTTGAAGCAGAAGTTAAGGGCAACCGTCCAGAACTCGTAAAGTTCGTTAAGGAAATCCTCAACCCAGTATCCGCACAGCAGGGCGACAAGCTCCCAGTTTCCACATTCACATCTATGCCTGACGGTACATTCCCAGTTGGCGCAGCTGCTTATGAAAAGCGCGGCGTTGCTGTTGACGTTCCAGCTTGGGACGCTCAGAAGTGTATCCAGTGTAACCAGTGTGCAATGGTTTGTTCCCACGCTGCTATCCGTCCATTCGCTCTCAACAAGGATGAAATGGCTGCTGCTCCAGCTTCCATCAAGTCCAAGGCAATGATCGGTAAGGACCTCGGTGAATACCAGTTCACAATGGCAGTTTCCGTTCTCGACTGTATGGGCTGCGGCCTCTGCGAAAAGATCTGCCCAGTAAAGGCTATCGAAATGAAGCCACAGGCATCTCAGCACGATCAGCAGGCTGTATTCGATTACGCAGTTGAAAACGTAGAATACAAGGAATTCCCAGCATTCCCAGCTTCCACAGTTAAGGGCTCCCAGTTCCGTCAGCCAATGCTCGAATTCTCCGGCGCTTGCGCAGGTTGCGTAGAAACAGCTTATGCTCGTCTCGTAACTCAGCTCTTCGGCGACAGAATGTACATTGCTAACGCAACAGGCTGTTCCTCCATCTGGGGCGGTTCCGCACCTACAACTCCATACACAGTAAACAAGCTCGGCAAGGGTCCAGCATGGGCTAACTCCCTCTTCGAAGACAATGCTGAATTTGGTCTCGGTATGGCAACAGGTGTTCGTCAGATCCGTGAAAGAATGGCTGCTAAGATCGCAGACCTCAAGGATACTCTTGAATGCGACGAATGCAAGGCTATCTGCCAGAACTGGCTCGATACAATGACAGACGGCCAGAAGAACGGCAAGGCAACAGAAGCTCTCGTAGCTCTCCTCGAAAAGCTCGATACACAGGCTGCTAAGGATATCCTCGAATATAAGGACTTCCTCTCCAAGAAGTCTATCTGGATCTTCGGTGGTGACGGTTGGGCATACGATATCGGTTACGGCGGTCTCGACCATGTAATCGCATCCGGCGAAGACATCAACATCTTCGTATTCGACACAGAAGTTTACTCCAACACAGGTGGTCAGGCTTCCAAGTCCACACAGATCGGCCAGACAGCTCAGTTCGCTGCAGCAGGTAAGGCAATCGCTAAGAAGGACCTCACAGGTATCGCTATGGCTTACCACTACGTATACGTAGCACAGGTTGGTATGGGCGCTAACATGCCTCAGACAGTTAAGGCTCTCGTTGAAGCTGAAAGCTACAACGGCCCATCCCTCATCGTTGGTTATGCTCCATGTGAAATGCACGGCCTTAAGGGCGGTATGACAAACTCCCAGTCCGAAATCAAGTTCGCTGTTGAATCCGGTTACTGGCACCTCTTCCGCTACGACCCACGTCTTGTTGCTGAAGGCAAGAACGGCTTCCAGCTCGACTCTAAGGAACCAACTCTTGAAAACTACAGAAAGTTCCTCATGAACGAAGTACGTTACACAGGTCTCGTACGTCAGTTCCCAGAACGTGCTGAAGTTCTCTTCGCTAAGGCTGAAAAGGCAGCTAAGGAAAAGTATGAACTCATGAAGCGCCGCGCTGAACACGGTGTTTAATAGTTAAGTAATACTTAAACTTAAATAAAGAAAGCCCTCGGACTCGTTCCGAGGGCTTTTTGCATACTCTTGCCTCCCCTGTGAATTCACCCCACAAAGCAGGCTTTGCGGGGACCCCATTATCGGGGAGGTGTCACGAAGTGACGGAGGGAGAGAAACCTACCAAATGTGACTTGCGTAAGTGCCCTTGGGGTATCACACCGCACTTCTTCACTATTCACTTTTACTTATTACATCTCCTGCGGACGGGGATGGAACCACCGCCCCTACAACCGTTCTTTCGTAGTCAATCCGTAGGGGCGGGTTTCCATGCCCGCCCGCTTAATAAATCAGTTGCATAGCAACACCTTATATCCGCACAGCGGTATGTAATCACCGCAGGTGTATGTAATTGTGAAGCGTATGGCATCATTGAAAATGTATGTAATCGTCCTCCACACCCCGCACAACAAAAAAGCCTCCCCTTATGCAGGGAAGGCTTTAAAAATATCATAAAACTACGGAATATCCTGTCCGATAACCTCAGGCGGTTCATCGAGAAGCTCAGGATTTTTGAAAAGTCGTACAAAATACTTGATAGCGCTGGCATAGTAAAAGCCGTCGCAGATGCGCTCGTCAAGATTGAAAGTGATGTCAAGATACTTTCGCTCGACGATTTCGCCATTCTTCAGCTCTTCCTCCCTGCGCTTTCTGCCAAAGGCGCAGAAATTAGGCACAGTGCCGAAATCGTAAAGATGGTGGAAAACAGGCTTTATGCCCAGCGAGCCGAGATTTGTAAAATAAATACTGCCGTGGAATGGACTTATTTCCAGTAAAAATGCAGGCACCAGACCGAAATAATCCATACATTTCAGAAGCCAGATGGCAAACTTCAGAATCAGCCCCGGAATCATCATAAAGCCGGAAACGGCGGCATCAGCCGTAGTTTCCATTTCATTTTTTGCCTCCTCAACCTTCTGGTTGAACTTGCGGTATACATCTTCCGCCGTGTCGCGAGGGCTGAGATGCACCTTGATAAGAGAGTCGGGCGACTCTGCCGTCAGCTCCTTTTTGATAGTCATGCAGGTGACGATGTCGTCGCCGTGAGAATAAATCTTCTGCCCCGCAATAAAGCGGTTGATGGCAGGATATTTTGCAACAGTACGGGCATAAACCGCAGGCACAACATGGGTTATGCCAAATCCGCTCAGCCCCTCCTTGCGTTTTCTGCGGATATAGCGCTCAAGCTCGGTGATTTCAACGGCTTCGGAAAAAAGATTGCTCGCCCCCGTGCGGTCGGGCATAAAATAAGCCGTTATCTGCTCCATAACCTGTGCGGTACGCACTCTGCGCCCGTCAATGCGGTCACCCCTGAAAGGATGCCACTTGCCGTCGTTATGTACCTTTATGCCAAAGAAAAGCAGGATAATTCCGCCGAGGAAAAGGCAGTCTGCCACGCTTTTCATATAAATACAGACAGCAAGCCCAAAAATGCACAGGGCAGACAGCCATATTTTTTTGATTTTGCCGTCGATTATGAGGGTGTATAAAATGCAGAACAGTATACAGCCTGCCCAGATTATGACCGAGCCAGACCTTACTGCAAAGCCAAGCCCCCACAGCCATACGGCAAGGGAAGTGCGGTAAAGCATTTCGCTTCCGGCCGCAAGCGCCGTCAGCCCAAACAAAATTGCAGATACGCAGGGGAGTATGGTGCCCCATAAAATGCCGAAGCCTGCATGGTAAATTACAGATGACACCGCCGATGCCGTCATGCACAGAAGCATAAGCCACAGGCAAGGGTGGTTTTTATTTACATAGAGATGTTCCCGTTTCATATTTTTTCCTCCTTTTTCTTACGGAAAAATACAAACCATTCGGCAAAAAGACACATCGGAATTGCCCCGAAAATATCTGCCACCGAATGCTGCTTGACGAAAGCAACCGAAATACAAATCACACCGCACCAGAGGGCGATAGCCAGCCGCACCCATAAAGGCACGCTTTTTTCGCGGAGCCATGTAGAGGCAATGCCGAGAGAATAGCCCACGTGCAGGGAAGGGAAAACCCCTGTGCAGGTGTCAAAGGCATAGATAAGCCCGAGAATCCATGTGGCAATATTCTCGCGGGGAAAAACATCGGGGCGCAGGTCCTGATAATTGGGGTACACGATATACACAATCATGGCGATGACCTGGGTGATTATGATATAGGTCTGCAAATTTTTAAACCCTTTGACATTGTAGAGCAGAAAATACAGCAGAGAGCCGATAATAAGCAGATACCAGCTCACATAAGGTATGACAAACCATTCGCAGAAAGGCACAATATCGTCAAGCCTTATGTGGATAAGATGGCATTTTTCGATTGGAATGAGGTTTTCCGTCAGGAAATACATGGCAAAATAGACTATCCAGCCGCCAAGAAGCAGAAGATGCCTGTATTGGGGAGATGTGATGTTGGAAAGTGTCAGCTTGCGGTAATCAACTTTTGGAGTTTTCATGTGAGCCCTCCTTTATTTTATTGCTGGGGTAGAGTTTTTTCGGAATGTTGCGGTATGGCACAACGGTGTGCTCAGGCAAATTGCAGGCAATGTCTGTGATTTCGTCCATAAGATACTGGCAGATGCGTCTGCGTTCCTCATCAATAGGCGCATCGGGATTGAAACGGACAGGCTTGCCGAAATACATTGCCTTCAGATTAGGCGCAATATACAGCGGAACAAAGGAAAGGGCAACGCCGGTTTTCTTGTAGTGGAACTTTGCCACATCGATAAAGCGATCATGAAAATCGTAGAGAATGTGGTTGTATTTCACATCGTGCTCGGGGAAAATAACAACATGATTTCCCTCTTTGAGAAGCCTGATGGTTTCCTTGAAAGTGGATAATATGCGCGCATCGTGGTATACGCCAATGGTGTTGGCATTATTGAATACAAAGACAGACAAAGGCGCAATTATATAGGACAAAACTTTATAGAATGGATGTGTCCACTTTGGTTTTTGCGACCAGAAATCCTGAAAGGCATATTCGGGGACATCTTTAAGGTGCATCATCTGACCTGCGCACCATGTGTAATGTCTGCCGGGGCAGTATAATTCTGCGGCAATAGGTCCGTTCATCTGGGTGTGGTTGCCGACGATGACAGTGCCTTCGTCAGGAATGTTTTCTGCGCCCACAACCTTCAGTTTCGGATAGAAAAGCCATAAAATCCATTTGAGAATGCGATAAATCACAGAAGTTTTTTTCTCGTTCATGCCAAAACTCCTTTCTGTAGGGTGTAAAAAATATTATAGTTTATATGGCACAAAAAATCAATGGTCAAAATCTTAAAATTGTATTAAAATGGCAAAAGAAGCCCCATTTGCATAAACCCCAACCCTGTCATTCTGAACGAATATGAAGAATCTTTCCAACCCAATAGCACAATCAATGTAGGGTACGGCTGCCTCCCTTGTGAATTTACCCCACAAAGCAGGCTTTGCGGGGACCCCGTTTATCGGGAGGGGGACCATCGGAACGATGGTGGAGGGATTCAACGACGTACCGCCTTATTTAATCCGTCGGAGACACAACAAAAAAGCCTCCCCTTGTACAGGGGAGGCTAATGATAGCACAATCCCATGGCTCCCTCTTAGAGCCACCCCACAAAGCAGGCTTTGCGGGGACCCCGGCGGAGCTGTCGAGCATATGCGAGACTGAGGGAGAGAAGTTATTCAATCGTGACGAAGTCATACCTTATATCCGCGCAGCGGTATGTAGTCACCGCAGGTGTATGTAATCGCATAGCGTATGGCATCATTGAAAATGTATGTAATCGGCGTCATGGGCGGATTAAATGGAGGTCTCTCCCCCCGTCACTTCGTGACACCCCCCTCGTCAGAGGGAGGCGAGAGATTTTCTGTAGGGGCGGTGGTTCCATCCCCGCCTGCCTTATTTAATCCGTCGGAGACACAACAAAAAAGCCTCCCCTTGTTAAGGGGAGGTGGCACACGATAGTGTGACGGAGAGGTGTAGGGCGCGGCCCGTCTATTTAATCGTCCTCCACATCCCCCGCAACAAAAAATCCCCGCCATCTGACGAGGATTTTGGAGTATCATTAGTCGATCTGGATGCCGCCTTCCGGATAGAACTTCTTCTTGTAGTAGCTCTTGGCGCAGTAAATAGCAGCCATTGGGTTGTGAGCTGTAACTCTGTCCTTAACAGCAAGAATTGTAGCAGGCTTTTCGATGTGCTTGAGGAACAATGTGTCGTGACCGACGCAAAGCCCCATAACGATGCAGAAATCAACATCCTGTTCGTTGAGAGCCATAGCCTGACCGACAGGATTGCACATAACTTCTGTGGAAGCATCGCCTCTCATTGTGTGCTCATCAGTAACACCGATAGTTGCCTTTGGCATAGCGCCATTCTTGCACATAACGGAAGCAACTTCAAAACCATTGTATTCAAGAATGTCAACAACTGTGCGTGCTTCGTTCATAAAGCCGCCGCAGAAAGCAAGACCCAGCTTCTTGTAGCCGCAGTGCTTTGCAAACTTCATAATTTCAACAAGGCGTGTGTCAACGCAGTAACCGCCGTGCTCTGTGCATGCAGCAGCATTGGCAATCATGCGTACTTCTTCGTCATTTTCGTAAACAGCCTTAGCCTTCGCAACCAGCTCTTCATTCTTGGATGGGCAGTCAGGAAGTGTCTTTTCAAGGTCACGCTTGGAGCAGCCTACCTGGCCGCACTTGGAACACATATACATAATAATTATCTCCTTTTTCGCATTTTTTGATATTATAATTATAATTGATTAGTTTTGTCAAATCAAGCTTTATAGATAAATACAATAACAGCTATGCATATCATCTGAAAATCATATACTTGTTTGATTTATAACTAACAATAATTTATTTAAAATACATATTGCAAAAGGGGAAAACTTGTGCTATAATATCGCTCGCAGGGGACAAAATTACTGTCCCTTAAAGAGTTCATATAATCAAGGAGGAGCCGATGGCACAGCTTTTTAAAAACCCTAAAACAAAACGACTTTTCTTGGATATCGTAATGCTTCTTGCAGGCTGTATCTGCACAGCCTTTTCGGTAGCCTGCATTCTCACGCCAAACGGCATGACGACAAGCGGTCTGCTTGGTGTTTCAAAAATCATCGAGCAGCTTACGGGGCTCAGTTATTCCTATCTCTATTATGGAATGAGCGTCGGTATTCTCGTCCTCGCCTTCTTCATTCTGGGCAAGCAGGCTGTTGTAAAGACGGTTTTTGTCACACTTTTATACCCTAATATTCTGCTTTTCTTCGAAAACAGCAACTTTGTACTTATACAGGGCGATGATTTTCTCGCCGCAGTATGCTTCTGCGTTTTCTATGGCATAGGCATCGGTCTTGTGCTTCGCTGCGGCTTCACATTCGGCGGCACAGACACAATTTCCGCTATTCTGCAGAAGAAAATCTTCAAAAATATGAATATGGTCAAGGTTATGATGGGTGTCGATGCCCTCATTCTCCTCGGCTCGGCAATTACTTTCGAGAGAAGCGTTGCAATCTATGCCTTTATAAACCATTTTGTCAGCAACAGCATCATGGATTATATTATGTACAGCATGGGCTACAAGCTTTATAAGGTGGAAATCATCACCGATGACCATGAAAAAATCAGCGAATATATTATGAAAGAGCTTGGCCGCGGCGTGACGATTTATTCGGTCACAGGTGCATACACCAACGAAAAGCGCATCAAGCTTTCCTGCATCTGCTCGCCTACCCAGTCGGCAATCATAAGAAGATATCTTGCTGAGCATTCGCCGAATTCCTTCGTGGAAGTATCCCGTATGCTTTCGGTATATGCCCCAGACGGCAAACGCTTCGTATCCCTGCAGGAGGAATAGTATTAAGCCTTTTCCAGTAGTTCATACCCCAAACAGTACAGTCTTATTCTTGCCTCCCCTGTGCAAGGGGAGGGGGACCATTCACAGAATGGTGGAGAGGTTGTAAACCTATCAAATGTGATTTATCACACCGCACTTTTTCACTTTTCACTCTTATTTATTACACAACAAAAGACCACCCTTTCGGATGGTCTTTTATCTTTATACGCCTATTCCATAATTGTGTATTCCATTTTATAGGCGGCATTTTCGTCGATCGGTGTGCTGTCAACACCTGTGTTTGCGTACTCACCGTCGATATAGAATGCCCAGTAGCTCATATTTTCATCGTAATCAGCCACGATTCCGTTGATGGAAGTGATGTAGATACCCATGCTGCCCGGCTCGCCTTCAAGAAGCTTATTTTCGATAAGGGCATCGCCCACAGTTTCTGCATCGGTGTGGAGTGTGAACTTGACAGATTTTTCCTCAGCCTTGACTTCGATGACGAAAGTCTTTGCCCCTTCGCCGAATTCGGCATCCTTTGTGTGGAGAGCGTCAGCCCAGAGGTCGGACTTTTCCTCGTTGGCACAGCCGCAAAGCATAAATGCCATAGCGAGGATAAGAATTATTGAGAGAAGTGTTTTTGCCTGTTTCATAGTGATTTTCCTTTCGTTTTTTATTTTCCCAGACAGCAGTGAAACAAAAAGGCCGCTGTCCGGTCAAAAAACCAAAAATAAAAGTACCCTTCATTGAGGGTACTGCATTCGCTATGAACACACATCCCCTCATGCGGTATAAATACCGCCGCCCAAGAGACTTTTATGTGTCACAGACCGATGAGCATCCCGACTTAACTGAAAATTTCAGAATCACGGTAATGGCTGTTGCTGCGGACTTGCACCGCATTCCCTCATCTGCCGATAAAATACCGACAATTACGATAAATCATAATGACCTGCGTTCATTCTTTTGTGACTATATTATAGCACAAATACTCTGCCATTGCAACCGGAAAAAGGTATTTAATCGGGAATGACAATCACACTTACACACAATCCATTTGTAGGGACCGACGTCCCCGGCGGTCCGCCCTATCAAATGTGACTTGTCACACCTTAATTATTCATTACTCCTGCGGGCGGGCGTGGAAGCACCGCCCCTACACATATCCCTTGCCTTCCGTCTTGTTGCACCCCAATCACCAAAAAAAGCCGCTTATTACAAGCGGCTTTTAGACTGTTGAAAAACGTAAAACTGAATATTGGGATATAAAGTTATACGAATGTCTGTAAATATATGTTTTCAGCGCCCGCAGGCGCAAAACCTATTTAATCCGCAAAAATCCGGGACATGCGCATGGATTTTTGCACCTCTATCGGGCAAGTGTACGCAAGGCGTGCGCGCAGACCGATGCAAACTCAAACGAGGCCTGCCTCGTTTGAAGTGTCGAAAATACTTTTTCGACACACAAAAAAGCCGCTTATTACAAGCGGCTTTGATTGTATAGATTAAACAGTGAGGTCCATTTCGACCTGGAAGTAATACTGTGAATGTTCATAGTAAAGTTCCATGTATTCGATGAGTTCCTTGTCAGCGCTGTAGGACTTACGTTCAATGCACATAACAGGTGTGTTAGGAGCGATATCCATAGCGTCAGCAAGAGTCTTTGTAGCCTTGTCAGCAGAGATCTTCTGGATGCCCTTGCCCAGCTTTACGCCGAACTTGTTCTGGTAGATCTCATAAATGGAATGATTTTCAACGTCGGACTGTGTGATAAGGCTGCCGTATTCTTCAGGGAGATACATCTTAGCGTAGCCGTAGACAACGCCATCCAGCATGTGAGCGCGAACGATGCGTACACATTCGTCGCCAAGTTCCTTCTTGAGAGAAGCATCAAAATAAGGAGGTGTCTTGATGAGACCGATGCTCTTGACAACGACCTTTGGTGCAGGGTCCTTATGCTTGAGAATATTGTTAACTACTGTGAGGGTGGAAAGGTCATCACTTACTGCCTTAGTTTTGACAAAGGTACCCTTGCCCTGACGGATCACGACAAGACCTTCTTTCTGCAAGATCAAAACAGCGCGACGAACGGTAATAAGGCTTACACCAAATCTCTTGACCAAATCTTCATGTGTGCCGATAGAACCGCCCTCAGGATACTTGTGTTCCAAGATCTCCTTCTTAAGTATCTGAACAATCTGCTCATACATTGGGACGGATGAATTTTTGTTAATCATAACTATTATCCTCCACTTTATTGTTCTTTGTAGTCAATATGACCTTTAATATTATTATGATATCATATTTTGATATTCATGTCAATGAAAAAAGTGAAAAAATGTAAAAAATCTATGCATACCATCTGTAAAATGTGAATAACTATTCATATAGTTAATTCGGAATAACGATAGTGATAAATGAAAATCCCAACGGAAATGCAGGGCTAAAGCTGTAAAATACCTGTCTAACACGAAAAAGTATATAAGTTCACATTCCGTTTAAAAAGGTGAATAAAATGTATATTTATAAAATCTCCTGCATTGATATTCATGTCCTATTTATCGCCCAGTAACTATTTTTTCCCATATTTGCGGCAAAAATAGTTTGACATTCAAAGAAATATGTGATATACTGTGACAGTAAAATACTTTGAACATCAAATTAAATATCCCATACATAGGACAGTAAACGAGAATTATTTTCCGCCCAATGGCAAAATCATATTCTTGCCTCCCCTTGTTAAGGGGAGGTGTCAGAGGAGCGCAAGTGCGCGACCGGTGGCGAGTGCCACCGCACCTATTTAATTTTGTGGGGTCCCCGAGCAGCTTGCTGCTTGGGGTGTAATGTGACGGAGAGGGTGGATTGCGTAGCCCGTCTATTCAATTGTAGGGGACGACGCCCTCGGCGTCCCGCAGACAAAGTAATAGATAAAAGTGAATAGTGAAAAGGTGTGGTGTGACTTCATCATATTTAATAAACGGAATGTCGAGGGCGCCATTCCCTACAAGAAAGTCTCTTGCCTCCCCTTGTTAAGGGAGCCTATGGATTTTGCAAAGCCATAAGCCTTCCCCTTGAGGGGAAGGGGGACCGCTTGCGGTGGATGAGGTGTAGCCGTAGGCGTTACTCATCTGATGCGCACTCACCACACCTTCACCCAACACATCAAAAATACAACACACATTTCAGGAGAAAATCATGGCAATCAGACTTATAGCAGACAGTACATGCGACATCACAATAAAAGACTGCGAGAGAATGGGCGTCGAGCTCATTCCACTCAAGGTCACGATAGACGGCAAGACTTATCTTGATAAGTTTGAGCTTACAAATGAGGAGTTTTACGAAAAAATGGCTAAAGCAGAGGATATCCCTGTCACAACTCTCGCCAGCCCTCATGATTTTATTGACAAATTCGATGAACACCCTGACGATGACATCATCTGCATCACAGTTTCCTCAAAGCTGAGCGGCACATATCAGTCGGCAGTCATTGCAAAGGAAGAAACAGGGCGAAATAATATCCACATCATCGATAGCTGCAGCGTTTCTCTCGGCGCAGGTATTCTCGTCGAATATGCGGCAAAAATGATTGAAAATGGTGAAAAAGCCGCTGATATCGGTGCAAAACTCAGTGAAATCGCGCCGAAAATCGAGCTTTATGCCGCTGTCGATACCCTTAAATATCTGGTCAAAGGCGGCAGATTGGGCAAGGCATCGGGGGCAGTCGGCTCACTTCTCGGCATCAAGCCTATTCTCAGAGTCAAAGACGGCGTCATTGAAAATGTATCCAAAGAGCGGGGCATGGCGAAGGCTGTCGCTAAAATGAAAGCCCTTGTTGAGAAAAATACAGACTATCTGGAAAACGATTTTCCTATCACATACGGCCATTCCAACAATGAAAGCGGCATGGAAATCCTTATGGCGCAGATGTCACGGACGGGCAGCCGATATTTCATCGGCTCTGTCGTCGGCACACACGCAGGCCCGGGCGCAGTCGGCATCGCAGTAGTAAATACCAAGTAAGCATGCACCCGAGCCGCAGCGAGACAGGTGTCAGCGAAGCTGACGGATGAGGTGTAGCTGCTTTGCAGCGTTTATTTAATATGCCTTGCGGCACCACCTCACCACCGCTTATGCGGAGCCTCTCCTCAAGGAGAAGCCTTTGGCTATCTCTTGTAGGGGCGGGTTTCCATGCCCGCCCGCATCGATAAATACCCCATAAAAAAAACACATTTTTTGTAAAAAATCTATTGACAAAAGCAATGTAATAGTATATAATATCTTTTACATGAGGCATAAATTATGCCCGAGACAAGTACGGAGAGGGGTGAATAAAATGTCAGAAATCCGTATCAAGGAAAACGAATCTCTTGATAGCGCACTTCGTCGCTTTAAGCGTTCCTGTGCAAAGTCAGGTGTTCTTTCCGAGCTCCGTAAGCGTGAACACTACGAAAGCCCAAGCGTAAAGCGTCGTAAGAAGTCCGAAGCTGCAAGAGCTAAGAAGAAGATGTACAGATAAGTCATCAGAATTACAAACTAACCCGAGCACGAAAGTGTTCGGGTTTATTGTTTTTCTGTGATAAAATTGCGATAGTCTATCGAAAAACTTTGACAATAATTGACAAATGCATCCCCATTGTTGTATAATTAAGAAAAAACAAGGAGCGTGTATAATTATGGCAAAGAAAATCATTATGTACGGCAATGAAAATTGTAAGGACTGTGTAGCAGCTAAGGCAGTTCTCGACGCAGAAGGCATCAGATACGGCTATGTAGACGTTCTCGCAGGTCTTCCACACCTCAAGAAGTTCATCACTCTCAGAGACGCTAACCAGGATAAGTTCCAGTCTGAAATCGCAAGAGAACACATGGGCATCCCATGCTTCGTAGTTGACGATAAGGACATCTATGTTCTTATGCCAGAAGACATCAGCGTATTCAAGGACTAATTCAAGCAAATCAAAAGCCATCCACACGGATGGCTTTTTTGTTTATGTAATTACTTTTCACTGCCTAAAATCTTTGCTGTAACAGCGCCGACTGCCAAATTTATCACTGTCCACATAATCGTATCGACGATAGCCGACACAAGCGACATTGTTTTCATGATGGAGTACTGGGAGAAGCAGAAATATATCTCGGTGAGAAAGGCGATAATCGCAGCAGCTTTTGCTCCATCTGACGGCTTGTAAAACCCGCCCCATTTTATGACGGTTGCCATGAGAAAGCCGTGAGCAAGATTTGCCATCAGCATAGTGCATACGTTTACAGGATTGCGTGAGATTATTTCAATTATTTCAGGCGAAAGCTCAAGAAACTGACCGAGGAATTCATGGAAAAATGCCGCATAAGTCGCTATAGTGATGGCGAGGACTGTGATAGTAGCGGCAAAACCGGCAAAAATAAACTTTTTTACAGAAGCTTTCATTGCATACCTCCGAAATATTGACTCAGATTGGATCTTGTTATATAATATTATACAACTATAGTTGTTTATTTTCAATCAGCAATCTGCTCAATAGGTAGCATAAGCAACGCAAACTATAATTGGTTGAATAATGGAGAAAATATGGATCTGCGTATTATAAAAACGAAAAAGGCGATAAGAGAGGCGTTTTTTAGTCTCAGGAGAAATAGTACACTCGATAAGGTGAAGGTGAAAGACATCTGTGCGCTGGCAATGATAAATAAGACGACCTTTTACAAGCATTACGAAGATATATATGCCCTTTCTGATGAGCTTGAGAAAGAGGTCGTTGATATGGTTATAGCCAATTTGACGGCAAAGGGAGAAATATTCACCAATCCTTCACGGTTTATTACCGAACTGCCAAAGGCTCTCAATGCAAACCACGGGATGCTCTACCCACTCTTTCACGATAATTTTGATAAGTTGTTCGTTATACTGGAAAAACGGCTCAAATGTTGTTATAGCCGTAAAGAACTGACCGATGAAGAGGATATCGTGTTGACATTCGCCATAGGCGGCGCTCTGCATACCATGCGGCAATTGAAATTTGAACGTAACTGTGATGATGCCTTGCTTACAGAAAAACTTTCAAAAATACTGAAAAAGCTGAACGAACTTAAATAATCCCACAACAAAAGCCCCGTCGCACGACGAGGCTTTATTTTTGTTTTCTATATAATAGCACTTCCTGCTCAATGGGGAGAGCGAAGCGATTATTTATGCAGATCCTTCTTATACATAACGACCTTTACTCTGTCGTCGTTTACCGTCACATCGACCTTGTCGACAAGCATACCGACGAGAAGAAGCTGGCTTGTTTCGCCAGGCTCACCGGAGCCCATAAGCTCCCAGTAAATGTCCTCAACACCGTAGTCATGGCCGCTGTGGAGAAGTCTGTCCATATCCTCAACAGCATGTCTGTGCTTCGGGTCAAAATTACTTTCAAATGTGATAACAGCGTCGTCCCCCTTGAGCTTGACATTGAAAGTAATGTCGTTGCCGCCGATGCCGTAGAAGAAAAGCATCAGCTCTTCAGTGATTTTAGATAACTTCTTTCTTTCGTGTGTCATAAAACATACCCCTATTTATATCGTTTGATAAAGCTTTCGATGACAGGCACCATAATAATGGCAACAAAGCCTGCCGCAAAGCCGTTGTTGTAAAGATTCATACCGCCGTAGATACTGCCGATGTAGGCAACAACAGAGCCGTGAAGAATGCCCGCCACAATGCCTGCAATCGCCGTGTACTGACCGGAAATCGGAGCCAGACAGGCGGAGAATATAGCTGCAAGCTGCATTGAAGGGTCGGAAGCGCGGAATGAGCCCATAAGCGTGAAAAGATACACACCGAGCACCACAGGCGGAAAGTTAATGCAGTGGATACCAAAGGAAGCAAAGCCGAAAATCGTCAGTATTGCCCCGATTACAGGTCCGGAAAGCTGTCCGCCGATGAGGTATATGTATACAAGGCAGAGAAGACCGCAGGCGCCCATATTCATAAATGTAGGGCCAACGCCGTCCATGATGATAAAGTCGGCAACCGCACGGCCCGGATGGCGGAAAAGATGGATAAACGGCTTGATTTTGCAGCCGCTGATGATATATCCGTAGATGAATACTATGACGAAATAGAGCGTCAGAGTGAAAAACCACATCCTGCTGCGCGCTCCGTGCCAGACAAGAGTTGTGCTTATTGTATAGCCGAGAGAGCGGAGGAAGGAAACGATACACAGGGCAATAATACCTGCCGCAAAGCCTACGTTAAAGAGTGAATAACCCTGATGCATGGAAACTGTGTGAGCAGCCAGAGCAGGGATAACAAAGCCTGCGATAACGCCGATAAGCACGGCGCAAAGCAGATTTACAAAGTTTGAAAATGGCAGAAGTCTGCTCATTTCGGTAACTAAAGGCGAAAGTCCTGTTGCGAAAAGGGCAATGTAAACATAACGGGAAAAAGCCACGCCCTGCGCCTTTGAATAGAGCCATGAGCCGAAAAGAATCGGCAGAATGTTGAGAGGATTTTTGCCGAAAAGGGCAAAGCCTGCCGTTATGAAAATCGCGGCAATCGTCGTGCCTGTAAAGTTGAGCTTGAGCCGCATAACGATGAAAAGCGACATGGACATAACGAGAGCCGAATTGAAAAGGGCAGCGCCCACACCGCCCACACTCATGTAGTCGGTTATGAGCACATCGCGGGTTTCAATAATGGCGATCATGCCGTTTATTATCTCCATCGGCGAAGCGGTTATAAAAGCGGTCAGCAAAAGTCCCGCTATTGTAAAAATGAAAAGATTGAAAATATGCTGTCGTGGTTTAAGTTGTGACAGACGTGTTGTCATATAGTTCTCCTGTATTGGGGAATTAAAAATCTCTTGCCTTCCCCTTGAGGGGAAGTTCTCTATTCAATGCGCCGCATGCATTGATTGCATACAACAAAGTTGATACCATAAGCAAGACGATTACATACACCTGCGGTGATTACATACTGCTGTGCAGATATACGGTGTTGCTCCGCAACGGATTAAATAACGCGGACGAGCAATGCTCGCCCCTACGCACAGTCCTCTTGCCTTCCACTTGAGGGGAAGGGGGACCATTCGGAGAATGGTGGATGAGGTGGTGCCAAAGGCATATTTAATCGGACAATTCGTGAATTGTCCCTACCAAATAGCCCTCTTGCCACATATAATGGCATCGCATCAATATTTGTATCGCAGATGCAGCTCGGCTATCTTCTCCACTCGTCCTTTTCTTCCTTCTTGCCTTCCTTCATATCCATGATCTTGAATACAACGAAGATGACAAGAACTGTGAAAATCGGCGAAACGAAGGTGGAAATGATAAGCTTGATGCCGAAATCGTTGAGCACGTTAGCCTTGAAATATTCAGAGCCTGTAAGCTCAGATTCGATCATCCAGTTTGGAAGATAGCTGATAGCGATCATAATGATAGGAATGAGAATGAAAAACACTAAAGCGCCGGCAATAAAGCCCTTGATAACCTTATTATTATCGATGTGATTCATAATTATTTTTCTCCTTTTAACTTATTTAATTTGTCTTTTGCAAGTTTTTGTATATACAGACTGCCGTTTTCCGACAGTGTGTTTTCAAGATAGGTCTCCGCCATGTTTCTGCTGCCGAGAGCTTCATAACACAGGGCAAGACGATACTGGCGGCTGATGTGCTTGAGCTTGCTGGGAGCCTCGGGATGCTGGGCATCTAAACTTATGTACTCCTCAAAATCGCCCTTTGCAAAGGCAAGCCCCGCCTTCATATTGAGCAGAAACTGCTCCAAGACCTCGGTAAACTTAGGCTTGTTCTGATTGTCGTAAATTCGCTTTTCCATACGGGCAATCAGCATTTCGCAGGAGGTAATGTCCCCAAGTTCAGCCAGAATATTGAAGTTTACCATGTCATACTGGACATCCATAACAGTAGTCGCCTGCTTGTTGCCGTTGATGACAGCCTTTTCAAGAGTCTCCTTCGCCTTGTCAAAGTGACCGGTCCAGTAATAGGCGTTGGCAAGGTTGAGGGCGGACATACCGCTCGTACGCTTGATTTTTTCATTGAGCATCTGGCAAAGCTCAAGATATTTTTCGGCATCGAGAAGCGCGGTGAGGATATATGGCAGTTTGTTGTACTGACGCACCTGATTCTGCACAACAAGATGGTTGCAGACGATGAGAATGACGCAGACAGCAAGCACAGTTGTTGCCTTTATGGAAGTTGTGAAAATCCACCAGCACATGAGCATGAGAAATGCCAGCACAAAAATGCGGAAAGCTTTAGAAAATTTTACTACATTAAGGTAGCTTTTGGCAATAGCTTTCCCCGATTTTTTCGAAAATTTTTCCAGATTCATAAAAACTCCTTTCAAAAGAGTATTTCTATACGCATAATCAGGTAGGGACTGGCGTCCTCGACAGTCCGCATAAATCAAGGCTTTGGTTAAAACAACAGCTCCCACGCCGAGCGCAAAGCTCGGTACGTCTACGACGTCAACTTTTGGCCGCCCAAAAGTTGCAAAAACTGCAAACTGGTCACGCAGTTTGATCACGATGACCAAGGGGCGGAGCCCCCTGGACCCCTTGTGTGTGACAAGTCACATTCAATATTCGCTCTGTGAGCGGGTGATTGCTTTAAAGCAATCGAGGTGTCTCCGACGGATTAAATAGTCTCCTTAATTCACAGGCGTTTCCTGCACACTCTGTTGATAATTTAATCGTTCATAAGAAACTTCTTGATCTCGCCCATCATTTCATCGCAGTCGGCATATCCTTGCTCATAAAGCTTTGTCAGCTTTTCTACATCCTTTTCGATGCGTTTTACCACCATAGGCTCCTTCGGAGCGATGACAAGGCAGTTGCCCTTTTCCTCCTCTTCAGCCACAAAATCAAGCTGAGCGTTATACATAATATGACGGTCACGCAAAGCTTCCACAAGGTGTGGATACTTGCGGTATTTTAACCTGGCAAGCTTGTAGCTTGAGCTTGGCTGCTTTCTGTACTGGCGGTGCTGGGTGAGTATCACAAGATTTTTCCCGTTGCCCTCCTTGATGGACTGAGCAAGAGGAATGGAGTCTGCCGTGCCGCCGTCAAGATATTTCTTGCCGTCAGCCTCCACCATTCGGGAAAGCAAAGGCAGGGAAGCCGAAGCGCGCACCCAGATAATGTCCCTGCGCATCTCGGTAAGCTCCTTGTACTCAGCCTTGCCTGTTTCCACATTCTGAACAACAACCCAGAGCTTGCCCTTTCGCTTGTCAAAAGTTTCAAAATCGAAAGGCTCAAGCTCATTTGGGATTTTATTGTAAAGCATATCCACGCCGAAAAGGTCACCCGTTGTGATGAGCGAATGGATACTGCAGTAATCCTTTTCGTTCAGGTATTTGGTGCCGGCGCGGAAAGCTCTGCCGTGCTGCTTGGAAACATAGCTGCAGGCATGGCAGGCGCCTGCCGAAACACCGTAAACCGAGCGGAATTCAAAATCTTCTTCGAGAAGTCTGTCGAGAACACCGCAGGTGTAAAGCCCGCGCATTCCGCCGCCTTCAAGAACAAGTCCTTTGTTGATAAACATAAAAACACTCCTTGTGTTATTTCAATAAAATCAATGCCGTAATATGCTGTCATTCTGAGGAAACGCCGAAGAATCTTTCAAGCCCAATGGCACAATCTTTTCTTGCCTCCCTCTGACGAGGGGAGTGCCCAAAGGGCGGGGGGAGAGAACTTTTATTAAATGCATCGCAGATACTTTATCTGCATATAGTGCAATTTAGCTCGTAATGAATTTAACTGCCGAAGGCAATTTAACTCGCGGAGCGAATTTAGCTGATGAAGTGAAACTTCATCTAAAACGGCCCTAATCCTATATACTGCGCCGCAAGAAGCACAGCGCAAGAGAAAATTGCGTATACTATCTGTAATTTTATTGTGAATTTAAACCATTTGGGATAAGAAATCACAGTAAGTCCCAGCGTAATCATCAGCATTGCGTTGGTCGGATAAAGCACATTTGTCAGCCCGTCACCGAGGCAGAAAGCTGTTACAGCCGTCTGGCGTGTGATGCCGATAAGGTCGCAGAGAGGCGCAAGAAGCGGCATAATGAGGAATGCCTTCGCCGAGCCTGAGCCGATGAAAAAGTTGAGTACAAGCACCAGCGCGTAAATGAGAAGCACCGAAACAAAAGGCGAGCTCTGGGAAATATACCCCGCCGCATAGTTTAAAATAGTGTCCATCACCTGTCCGTTTTCGATGATAAGTTTAACACTCATTGCCATAAGAATGAGAATCGAGCCGGGCAGAGTGCTTGTCATACCGTTTACGAGAGTCTTGCCTACATTCTTTAATTTCTGTGAAAGAATAGCCGCCACAACACTGCCGATGAGGAAAATTACAGCAATAACAGGCAGCAGCACGCCCGAAAGCGCCGAAATAAACATGGAAAGGACGATAAAGCCGCCCATTATGCCGAGGGTGATGTAAAAAGCCAGCATCGCGCGCTCGTTTGTCGCCTCTAAATCGAGGTTGAGAATGCTGTCATATTTCAGGCGCAAATCGCCGTCAATGCCGAAACAGAGGGACTTTTTCGGCTCGTTTTCAATCTTTTTCGCGTATTTTGTAAGGAATGTGATGAGGATGAGGTAGGACAGCACAAGCACGATGGCTCTGAACCACAAGCCCGAATAGAGCGGCAGAACTGCAATGCTCTGGGCTGTGGCAAGGGTGAATGGGTTGAGAGTTGTCGCCGAAAAGCCGAAGCAGGCGGCAAGCACTGTGCAGCCGAGACCAACAAAGCTGTCCCATTTAAGGCTGTAAGCCAGCGCAATAGCGAGAGGCACAAGCACAACAAGCTCTTCAAAAAGCCCGAAAGATGAGCCGAAAACCATGAAAACCGCCGTTATCATGGCGAGCAGCTTGTATTTTCTGCCTGCAAAGCGTCCGACGATATTGGTGAGAAGCTGATTTAAGATGCCGCTTTTTTCGAGCAGAGCAAACACACCGCCCACGATGATTATGAAGGCGATGATAACGATTACAGTTGCGGCATCATCGGACACAAGCACCTCAAACGGCGCAGTAAGCACGCGCCAGACAGGGTAATCAGGCTTGTCGATGAGGGTGAATGAGTCGGGCACGAGAACTTCGCGTCCGTTTTCGATGACTCGGTCATACTGCCCGGATGGAATTGTGTACACCAGCACGCCTGCCAGCGCCATAAGGACAGCAAGGATAACGACCGAGGTTATAAAGGCTTTTTTGCCGATTTTAAGGCTGCTGTTACCTTCCATAGTTTACTGCTTCTTCTTGTCTACGTCGACAAATTCGATTCTGTCAAGGTTAGCCTTGAGACTTGCTGTAACAGAGTCAATGTATTCTCTTCTGAGAATATCGCGTTCCTTGATTTCTTCTTCTGTGAGAGCTCTCTGCTTTGCAAGACGAGCGAGCTCGTTGATTCTGTCAATTCTTTCCTGTGTCATAATTTTATACTCCTTTTAAGTTGATGTTTGTTGATGTGCAGGGCGGGTGTATTGTAGGAGACGACGCCCCGGCATCCCGAGGTGCATTCGTGAATGCACCCTGCAGAGTGTGCGTAAGGGGAGGAGATTCCTCGCTGCGCTTCGGAATGACAGATTTACTGCTTGACTCCCGCTCAGAGCCGACCTGATAAGTATTTAATGGCGCCGCAGGCACCGCATCATTTGCGAAGCAAATATATCGCGTCCAAAGGACATATCGCATTTATATATCGCAACGCAAAGCGTTATATCGCATCACCGCAGGTGATATTTTTATTTCTTATAAACCAGCACTCTGAATTGTGTCAGCACATCAAGTGTATCCAGCTTAGTCAGTTTTTCCTGGTCTCTCTGCGACGTTTTATAATAATAAGGTGTCATTTTGAAAAGCGCGTCGATGTCGGCGTTGTTTTCAAGATGAATCATTTGCTCAAGGTCATACTTTTCGGTAAGCTCAAGCCCCGAAAGAGCCTCGTTTTCGCCCTTGTTGAGGTAAACCTCATCGTAAACCGCCTCTTTCAGCTCGATAAGATGGCGCTCAAGAGGAATTACCTTGATGTAAGTGCCGCCTTTTTTCAGAACTCTTACAGTATCATCAAAGCTCGGCGCGAAAACGCTCATCACAATGTCAAGGCTTTCGTCGGCAAATGGCAATTCAGATGCGCTGGCAACGGCAAGATTTATGCCGCCTCGCTTTGAGCCGACAGCAAGAATGTCCTTTGAAATATCAATGCCGTAAAAGCCCATTTCGATGCCCTTTTCCTTGAGAAAATGCTGAATATTTGATGAATAATAGCACTCGCCACAGCCTAAATCGAGAAAATCGCCGCCTTTTGCGCCGTATTTCAGCGAAAGCTCTTTGAGCTTTTCAAGCAGATGGGAATAATAGCCCTTGTCGAGAAAATCTCTGCGGCTTCTCGCCATCAGCTTGTCGTCACCGTGACGCTTTTTCGAGGATTTCTGCGAAAGAAGCAGATTCACATAGCCGAATTTCGATATATCATAGGAATGATTTTCGCCGCATTTCATGGAATTATCCACAATTTTCAGCGGTTTTTTGCATTTAGGACAGATAAATCCCATAGTTTTTTACTCCAGACCAAAGTAATAATCGTAAACTTCCCTTACAACAGGGGCAACAGCACCGCCCGAGCCTGCATGCTCAATAATAACGCAGACAGCGATTTCAGGGTCGTCATAAGGTGCGAAAGAAAGGAATGTGCCGTGAGCCGAAGAGCCGCGCTTTGTCTGCGCCGAGCCTGTCTTGCCGCCCACCTTGATAGGATAATCGGCGAAAACAGAAGATGCAGTACCGTCATCGGTCGTCGCGCCAAGCATACCGCGCTTGATGGCCTCCAAGCTTTCCTCGCTGACTTCAACAGTGTCGATGACAGAAACGTTGTTGTCAACATAGGTTTCCTTACCGTCATAGCTCTTTACGCTCTTCAGAAGATGAGTCTGATAGCGTGTGCCGCCGTTGATAAGGGTTGAAATGTAGCTTGCAAGCTGAATCGGTGTAAACTGATGCTCAGACTGACCGATAGCCGCCTGAATTGTTTCACCAGGCTGCCATGGGTTGGATTCATCACGGTTTTCAGGGCCGGCAAGACGTCCTTTCAGCTCGCCCGAAAGCTCAATGTTGGTTTTCTGACCTAAGCCCAGCTTTTTAGCATAGGAATTAAGGGTGTCAATGCCCATAATTCGGCTTGTTTCATAGAAAAAGTAGTTGCAGGAATATTTGATAGCTTCCGAAACATTGATAGAGCCGTGGGTGCGGCGGTAGTCATTCCATACCCAGCAGGCAGGGGTGTAGCTCGGAGCATAGTAGCGGTAAACGCCCTCGTCCTTGATTTCAGTGTACGGACTTACTATGCCCTCTTCGAGAGAGGCAAGCGCCGAAACCATCTTGAAAATCGATCCCGGCGGATAAAGACCGCCTATCGTGCGGTTGAGCATAGGGGTGAGAGGGTCGTTGTAAAGGTCGTTATAGTCGGCATTGAAGGTTTCAAGATTATATGTCGGTGAGGATGCCATCGCTAAAACCTCGCCTGTGTCAATGTCGATTACAACACAGGCGCCGCCTGCCGCATCGTGACCTGCGCCGTTTTTATTGAATTTGGATTTTTCTTTTATCTGCTCGGTGACGTCGACAAGTGCCTTTTCGGCAACAGCCTGCATACCGATGTCGATTGTGAGATAGACATCCTTGCCCGGCTGAGGGTCATCGAGAGTTGTCATACCTGTGGAAAAGCCGTCAATATCGGTTTCGATGCCCAAAGTACCGTCAATTGGACGAAGATACTCTTCAAAAGCCTTTTCAGCTCCGTCCTTGCCGACAATATCGTTCATCGAATAGCCTTTTTCCTTGTATTCGTCCCATTCTTCCTTCCAGATAGAGCCAACACGTCCTAAAATATGGGCGGCGTGAATGGTGCGGTATGCTCTTGTTTCGACTTCATTTATCGTCACGCCGGGGAAGAACATACTTGCCTCACTTATCTTGCTGATCGTCTCAATCGGAACATTCTCGGCAAAAATGTAAGGTGAATAGCTGGAAAAACCCTTGTTTTCCATATCGTAACGCACGCCGACGATGGTGCGTTTTTCAGCGTTGGTATAAGTGTCGGCAATGTCGTACTTTTCGATGAGCTTCTTCATAATCTCATTGGCATTTAAGTTTTCGCCCCAATCCTTCTGCTCGCTTACAAAGTCCATAAGCTGGCTGTAATACTTGTTGTTGGCATCAGCCACCGTGAAAGAGTAAGGCGCAGTGAGAGTAATCGGCAGAGTGTCTGTGAAGCTGTGCTCGGTCTCCGCCATAATGGCGCAAAGCTGAAGAATCACTTCATTCTGGCGGTCTTTTTCCCAGAAATAATAGTCAAAAACCACCTGAAAGGACATTTCATTGGAGACAAGCGGCACGCCGTTGCGGTCGTAAATCGTACCGCGTGAGGCATTCTGGGTGTAGGTCAGCATGGTTTTACGCATGGATGACTCAACGATTTCCTCGTGCTCCACAATCTGATAATTATAAAGACGGACGCAGATGCCGTAAATGCATACGACGAAAACGAGGAAGATGAGAAAAATTTTAAACTTGGTGAACTTATTTATCATAAATTATCCTCTTGAGCAGCCGTTAATCAACGGAATCGTAGATTTTTCTGACGAGAAGGACTGCATAGTAAACTAAAGTTGAAAAAATTATCGTCACAGGCAGGGATAAAAACAGGTCTTTGACAAATTCGCCCCACGGAATACCGATGAAAACACCGTTCAGAAGATGGGCGGTGATGTCGTAGATAAGAGAGCCTGCTATCGTGAACAAAAGGGCTGTCAGCAGGTGCTTACGGAAGTCGATATCGACGATAAAGCCTGTAATCATGCCTAAAAACGGATAGAAAAGCAGATATCCCAGAGGGAAACCGCCCTTTGCGGTGCAGACACAGAAGGCGGCTATAAAGCCTGCAAATGTGCCTGCCGTCATTCCCTCAAACATGGCGACAGCCACGGTGTACATTATAAAATAGTCGCAGCGGAAGCCGAAAAGGCTGACCGAAACACCGCGTGAAAACTGCAGAACAAAAAGGCCTAAAGCTAAAAGCACATAGGCCGCATATTTGAAAAATACCGTTTTTCTCTGCATAGTTTTTCCTTTTAGGGGGGTAAAATTGATGTGTGCTGTGCACGATTGAATAAGCGGACCGTCGGGGACGCCGGTCCCTACGAACAATCTCAATGCCTTCCCCTTGAGGGGAAGGGGGACCGCTTGCGGTGGATGAGGTGTAGCCCAAAGGGCGTTTTATCTGATAGCGCCGCAGGCACCGCAATGAATTGCAAAGCAATTCAATTCATGCGCGTAGCGCAATTCATGATGCTTGCATCAATTCACGCACATTTTGTGCAATTCATTTCTAATTCTTCTTCCACTTATTGCGTTTTGCAATGAATTCCTTGATGAGTGTGTAAGCCAGCGCCGCCACAGGCACAGCAAGGAGAATGCCAAGTACACCACTCATATTGCCGCCCACGACGATGGCGACAAGCACGAGAATGCTCGGCAGGCCGACAGTTTTGCCGACCACCTTAGGATAAATAAGGTTGCCCTCAATCTGCTGAAGCACTGTGAGGAAAAGGGCGAAAAGCAAGCCTTTGATAAGCCCTTCTTCAATGAAAATGAGCACAGCGCCTATGAATGCCGCAAGGAATGCGCCCACGATAGGGACTAAAGCTGTAACTGCAACAAGCACAGAAATGACCAGCGGCTGAGGGAAACCGAAAATCAGCATACCGACAAAGCACAATGTGGAAAGTACGATGGCCTCTGTAAGCTGACCGAGAATGTATTTGGAGAAAATGCTGGAAGCAAGGCGTGTGATTCGCAGAGCCTCCTCATAGATTTTCTTAGGGAAAACAGCCTTTGTAAGGCTGACGAAAAATGCGCATATCTTTTCCTTCTGAGCCAGCACATAAATTGCGATGACAAAGCCGATGAGCAGATTGCTGCCGAAGCTGATAACGCCGCCCATGGTGGTTATGGCTGTGTTGAGAACAGTTTCCGAGCCCTTCATAGCAGAGGAGAACACTTTGTCGATGGTGCTCTTCCAGTCGATATCGAAGTTTTCGATAATGGAAATGTCGATATTGTACTGAATAAGCAGCATTTCAACCTTGTTGAAAACATAGTTGAGCCAGCCAGGGAGGGAATCTTTCAGCATCATGAAAAGCTTGCCGATTTCAGGCACGATAACGAGTGCTACTATCGAAATGATAAGCGGCACGAGAGCGATCGTTGCGATGAGAGAAAGAGGGCGCACAAGAGTGTGAAGCTTTTTGTTTTTAGCTTTCTTTAAATTTACAAAAAGCCTTTCTTCGAATATTTTCATGAAAATATTCAGAACAAAGGCAAGGGCAAGGCCGATAAAGACAGGGGTGAACATACCGCATATGTTTCCAAATACAGCAATAATTCCTTCGATATTCTGGGATAATGTCAGCACCACACCGGCAAAAACCGTGAGGAACATGACAGCTTTTATATTTTTCTTGTTAAATTCCATAGTTAAATAGTGCAGGGGCGAGCATTGCTCGTCCGATGTCGAGATGGTGTACTGGAGATGCTTTCCGCTCCAATAAGGAAAGTTATAAGTTGAAAATTGAAAGTTGAAAGTTGAAAATTGCGATGCCTGCGGCGCATTTGATAGGGCGGGAGGGCGCGGAGACCCTCCCCTACGAGGGGTTACTACGAAAGAATAGCTGTAGGGGCGGTGCCTCTGTGCCCGCCCGCAAAAATCCGAAGTCTATTCCGAAAATTCCTTGATAATATATAATTTCTTGAGCTGTGACAATTCAACGGCAGGACGGACTGTAGCGTAAGTCGAAAGTCCGTGACCTTCAGGGACGACATCGTCCACATAGCCGATGACAAGCCCCTTCGGATAAATATCTCCGTAGCCGGAAGTCTCAACGACATCGTTGTACTTCGCTGTCGTCTCATTGTCCAGATAGGACAGTTTGAGCTTGTTTTCGTGGATGTACTCAGCCATACCTTCGGCAACGCCGATTTCCTGTGTGCGGGAAATAAGAGCGCCGATTTTCATGGAAGGGTCGAGCACAGTTGTGATTTCAGCAAAATTAGGGCCGACCTTGGAAACATAACCAACCAAGCCCTCGCGGACTATGGCGCAGTCATAAAGCTCGATACCGTGAGCCTGCCCCTTGTCAATGGTGACGATTTTATGGTAATCGCCTGTTTCAATGGCGGTGACCGAAGCAAACTCATATTCATAGGTCGGATTTTCTATCGAAAGACGGGCAAGCACACGGAGATACTGGTTTTCGGAAATCGCCTTGTTGTACTTGCTCTCCAGCTTTTCCAGCTCGGCTATCCTGTCCTTGAGCTGTTCATTTTCCGCCTTGAGTGAGTCAAACTCATAGAAATAGCTGAAAAATCCCTTTACAGAATCGGATGCCGAGTTGACAAAAGACTGTATAGGAGTCAGCACTGTGCCGATGACAGTGCTGACCGGATTGTAGCTTGAGCCGATTTTGACAAAGGAAACAATGACAGCCACCAAAACAATAATAACTGCCGCTATTTTCAGTTGTGTCGAATTATTCCTCATCTGTAATTTCCTTGTCAAGACCGAAAAATTTAACTGCGTTGTCAAAAGTTATTTTTGCCATTTCTTCATAGGATAATCCCTTGATTTCAGCAAGCTTTTCCACAACAAGATTTACCTTACTGCTGTCGTTGCGCTTGCCTCTGAATGGCACAGGAGTGAGATACGGCGAGTCTGTCTCCGCCATAAGCATCTCAATCGGCATCCAATCGACAACTTCGATGGATTTCGCCGCATTTTTATAGGTTACCACCCCTGTGAAAGACAGATGATAGCCCATTTTGATTAAGATTTTAGCCGTCTCAAGGCTTCCGCTGTAACAATGGAGCACACCCTTTACATCAGGGAACATTTTGAGAATGTTTAAAGTGTCCTCAGTCGCCTCACGGGAATGGATAATGACCTTTTTGCCAAGCTGACGAGCCAGCTCCATCTGGCGGATGAAAACCGCTTTCTGCACCTCTCTCGGAGAGTAATCATAGTGATAATCAAGGCCGATTTCGCCGATGGCAAGATTTTTCGGATGATTCCACAGCTTTATAAGCTCCTTTTCTGCCTCCTCATTGTAATCGGAAGCATCGTGAGGGTGGAAGCCGACAGCGGCATAGATAAAGTCATATTTTTCGGCAAGGGCAAGAGCATCTCTCGATGACTGCAAATCTGTGCCGATGTCCACCATAAGCTCGACGCCCGAATTGTGGGCGTCAGCTATCACCTGTTCACGGTCTTCGTCAAACCATTCGTCGTGAAGGTGGGTGTGTGTATCAAAAAGCTTAATTCTGTTCATTCTTCTTTGCGATTTCTTCGAGCTTCTTTGGAATGTCGATACGAGCGAAGAGAGGCTCTGCCTTGCCTACTTCAACGCCTTCCTTGAGCTGAGCAAATTCCTTGAGAGAATCGAAATCCTTGATGTCTGTGTTAAGCTGTGCGAAAATCTTTTCAGCAGTTTCAGGGAGGAAAGGCTTGAGAAGAACAGCAGCATAACGGATTGTTTCAAGGAGAACATAGAGTACGCGGTTAAGGCGCCACTTCATGCCTTCGTCCTTTGCAAGAGCCCATGGAGTTGTTTCGTCGATGTACTTGTTAGCGCGTCTGAGAAGATCCCAGATAGCATCGAGTGCGTCAGCAACGCGGAGCTCGTCCATCTTCTTTTCAACGATGTCAGGAGTTGCGAGAGCAAGGTTGATGAGCTCATGGTCGACAGCGCCGTCAGCAAAGCCCTTGGAGATAACGCCGCCGTTGTACTTGTGCACCATAGCGATAGTTCTGTTTACAAGGTTGCCGAGGATGTTTGCAAGGTCGGAATTGATACGTTCCATAAGAAGTTCGTATGTCAGTGTGCCGTCCTGTGCAAAAGGCATTTCGTGGAGGAGGTAGTAACGAACAGCGTCAACGCCGAAAAGCTCGATAAGGTCTTCTGCGTAAATTACGTTGCCCTTACTCTTACTCATCTTGCCGTCGCCCATAAGGAGCCAAGGATGGCCGAATACCTGCTTTGGAAGTGGTTCACCGATAGCCATAAGAATGATTGGCCAGTAAATTGTGTGGAAACGGAGAATGTCCTTACCGATGAGATGTACATCAGCAGGCCAGTACTTCTTGTAGTGTTCGTCGTGATTGCCTTCTGGGTCGTAGCCAGCGAATGTGATATAGTTGGAAAGAGCGTCGATCCATACATAGATTACGTTGCCCGGGTCAAATTCAACAGGAACACCCCAGGAGAAAGAGCTTCTGGAAACGCAGAGGTCTGTGAGACCTGGACGGATGAAGTTGTTGAGCATTTCGTTCTTTCTTGCAGGAGGCTGAATGAAGTCTGGGTTATTTTCGATATGTTCTTCGAGACGCTTAGCGTAGTTGGAGAGCTTGAGGAAGTATGCAGCTTCCTTCATCGGACGAACTTCAGCGCCGCAGTCAGGGCACTTGCCGTCAACGAGCTGAGATTCTGTAAAGAAGCTTTCGCAAGGCACGCAGTAAAGGCCTTCGTATTCGCTCTTGTAGATGTCGCCCTGGTCATAGAGCTTCTTGAAGATTTTAGCGACCTTTTCCTTGTGCATTGGGTCACTTGTTCTGATGAACTTGTCGTAAGATGTGTTGAGGCAGTCCCAGTTAGCCTTTATCTTAGCTGCAGTTTCGTCAACGAACTGCTGAGGTGTAATGCCTCTTGCTTCTGCCTTTTCCTGAATCTTCTGACCGTGTTCGTCAGTACCTGTCTGGAAATAAACATCGTAGCCCTGTTCGCGTCTGAAACGTGCGATAGCGTCGGCAAGAACTATTTCATAGGAGTTGCCGATGTGTGGGCGGCCGGATGTGTAGGCAATAGCTGTGGAAATATAATAAGGAGCGCCTTTCTTGTTTTCCATGATTATTATTTTCCTTTCTTGTTTTGATATATTTGATGTGTATTTTTAACTGATTGATGCTTTACCAACCGTGGGAAAGACTGATTATTGCCTCCCATTGTTAAGGGGAGGTGGCGGAGTAAGCCGTCGGAGGGGTGTAGGGCGTAGCCCGTCTATTTAATTGTAAGGGATGACGCCCAGGCATCCCGTGATTGTGCAAATCGAAGGAGATTCTTCGGGGTTAACCCTCAGAATGACAAATTTTCTTGCCTCCCTCTGACGAGGGAGGTGTCACGAAGTGACGGAGGGAGAGAAAATTATCGGATGCGCCGCAGGCACCTTTACGTTCCAAAGGAACATATCGCTTTTGCATAGCAAAAATATCGCGCGCGAAGCGCATATCGCGCACAAAGTGCATATCGCGCACAAAGTGCATATCGCGCACAAAGTGCATATCGCATCACCATAGGTGATACATTTACTCCTGTTCTTCCTCGTCTGCATTATCCTCGGAAGAAGGCGCATTGTCAAAAGGAATATCGCCGATATTGCCCGGCTGAGAAGGATTTTCTTCCCTTGGCATTGGCTCAGGGTCTGTGATTTCAGGCTTTTCAGCCTCGCCGCTTGTGTTCACTTCGCCGCCGTATTCCTTAGGGCGTTTCATGCCGAAAGACTGGAAGAAATGCTCAGGCGGAATCTTGCCGCCTACATTATAGCGGATCATACCCGAAATGCCGATAAGCGGATTTACAACAAAGCTTGTGCCCACAGTTTCAAAAACCAGCAGAGCGTAATAAATCGCATCATATTCGCCCTTGATTATCTCATAAGCCAGCACAGGAGCCGAGAAAAGAATGATAATCGGCAGATATGACATCATAAGCTTGATGTAATCCTTGAGGTTGTACTTCATTTTGACCATACCGATGTGGAAAATCGGGGTGATAATCTTCATCGGCACAGCGGCACATTCAAAAAGACCGCCCTGATATCTGAAAGACTGATAAAGCAGGAAAAGCATGGCGATAACGAAGAAAACCGCCATTACGATAATCTGCACAGTTTCGGGAAGAACAAGGATTTCAGCATAGCCTGTCAGCATTGTCATAACAAAGCTCCCAGCGATGGAAACGAGCATAGCCCATGGAATAAGCTTGAAAGCAAACATAAGCTGCACCTTTACGCTGTGCCAGATAAGCTTGAAATCGCCAAGCCATTCAAAAAGGTAGCCCTTGTGTACCTTGACACCGCCCCTTATAAGCAGGCTGTAGACATTGTACATACAGATTGTGATAGGAGCTGTCACAAACATGCTCAGCATGCTGACGATTGTGTTTGCTCCGACAGCTTCAAATGTGATAACGCTCGCCACAGAAACCGCCACCTGAAAAAGCGACAGCATAAGCGCCATAAAGGCGATAAGGGAAAGGTTATCGTTAAAAAGGCGAAGCGCCTTTTTGCGTATTTCTTTGTTTTTCATATAACATTCACTCCTTTCGGGTGAGATAAAGGGGAAATTACATTTCAAAATCTTCACGAGCCTGTGTGACAGGCACCATATAGCCGTCATTATAGAGCATAATGCCTGCAATATGGAATCGTGGAAGAATGAAAAGGTCGATAACTATAAAGCTTAAAATACGGATAATATGGACAATCCATGACTGTGCAAGAAACATTTCAAGCACTGTGATGATAAGAATAGCAGGGAGAGCGGAAGCGAGCCAGAGGTTTACATATTCGCCCATGCAGACCTTCAACTTATCAATGCCGAATTCTACCATCTGCTTTACATCACAGTCAGGGTTTGCGGCGCATTCATAAAGTGCGCCGTTGTATCTGAGGAGCATATATGTGAGGAAAATAAAGCCGCCTGCAATTCCGATAAAGGAAAGAGGACCTAAAAATGCGCTGAAAACAACGATAACTGCATAAACGATATACCAGCCGATAGCCTTGATTGTGATTCTGATTTCGGCTTCGGCGCCGTTTTTAATACGGCTTATATTGGTAAGCCATGTGAAAACAAAATCCGCCGATGTTGATTTGCCGTTGATAGCGCGGGTATATACATGGTATGTGCAGATAAGCAGCGGAGCTGTTACAATTATGCGTACTATCATAATGATAAGACCGACAATGCCGTCGCTGTTATTGCCAAGTGCATCGAAAACGATTTCCAATACTGCGGTAAGAGCAGCCAGAAGGAAAATTATTTTTATATTTTCCTTGTAAATTGCCGATGCGCGCTGTGTGTAGACGTTGGTTTTAGGGTTTAATGCCATATTATACCTCCTTATTAAACGGGGGCGTACAGGTGTGTGATTGCAAAGTTATAAGTAATAGTTAAAAGTGAAGAACTGCGGTGTGCTTCGCACGGATTTGATAAGCGGGCGGGGATGGAACCGCCGCCCCTACAAACTTGTTCTTAACAAGGAAGATGTAGGGGAGGGTCTCTGTGCCCTCCCACAGAGCGTAGCTCGTTTTATCAAACGCGCCGCAGGCACCACAACGTTTGCAAAGCAAACATATCGCTCGCAATTGTGGGGTCCCCGGGTGGCCTGCCGCCTGGGGTAAAAAGCGAATATCGCAATGCGAAGCATTATATCGCGAACGAAGTGTATATCGCATCACCGCAGGTGATATGTGCTACTTCTTACCCGAACCCTTACGCTTTGCGTGATAGATAGGCTTCTTGTCCTTCTGCTTTCTGCCAACATGAAACTCAACCATTTCGCCGTTAATATTATAAGGCATTTCCTCGTCAGGCTTCTGCATACGCTCAAACATAAGCATAGAAGCCATGTTGAACTGAGGCATAAACACCATAATATAATATGTATAGCCGAAAATACCGAGAGCGTATGTGACAACAGCAGGAAGCGATGTTGCGAAAAGCATAGCCGCAAGAACAGGCACAACAGAGATTATCCAGCTTGGAGCGTAGGAAATCGAAAGAATGAGATAGCGGTAGATATGCGGCTTGATGAAATCCTTGCCGATGTCGAAACGCATCTTGATGCCGAGATGTGTTTCCTCGCCTGCGTAGAAAAGACCGCCCGAATATCTGAGCATATGGAAAAGATAAGGCACAGCGGCAATGATAAGTGTGCCGCCGAAAAGCACATAGGCAACAGACATCTTGAGAAGAGCGTCGCCGCCTGCAAGTGTGTCGCCCCAGATAAGATACATAATACCCATAGGGCAGAATACATAGGCGATAAACCAGATTGCAAGGTTGCCCCAGTAGTAAAGTTGAGTGAGAAGGCTGTCCTTGAGCTTTTTACCGTTTTTATAGAAGTCAAGAACATTTTTGAAAGATGCGTCCATGCCCTTGTTCATGCGGTGGCACATATTGAGATAGCCAATCTGCGCAGGAGCAGGAAGGATGATGAGCAGCACGATGCCAATGATGGAAAGTGAGCTGCTGCCTATAAGGCTGAGAGCAAAATGAATGATAAGAGCGATGACAAGGCTGAGCAGAGCCGCCTTTCTCACCTCGCCCTTGTTGGCGTTGATAAATGATTTTGCCGATTTTTTGATGTAAGATGTGTTGAAATTTTTCATGTTTTCCTCTGTGGAGTTTTAGTTGAATGTGCATGGTGTAGAAAAGAATGCAGGGAACGGCGTTCTCGACGTTCCGTAATGAAAAGCTTTGATTAAATCGAAGCTTTCTTGCCTCCCTCAGACGAGGGAGGTGGCACACGAAGTGTGACGGAGGGAGTGAACTTATCCAATGTGACTTGTCACACCACAACGTTTGCAAAGCAAACATATCGCTCGCAATTGTGGGGTAAAAAGCGAATATCGCAATGCGAAGCATTATATCGCGCACGAAGTGCATATCGCATCACCGCAGGTGATACCTGCTATTCCGCCGCAGTTGTGCCTTCGGTTGCCTCTGTAGGAGCTTCAGTCGGAGCTTCTGTAGGTGCAGTTGTCGGTGCCTCTGTTGGTGCTTCGGTCGGAGCTTCTGTTGGCGGCACTACAGGCTCGACTACAGGAGCATTAGGGTCTGTGCCGTAAAGTGTCACCTTGTCAAGGCGCTTGTATGTGCTGGAAGCTTCAAAGTTTCTGGAAACTTCCTTGCCGTCGATGTAAATAATACGGTATGTGTTAGCCTTGTAGCCTGTGTAGCCCACATTCTTTACCTTTACTTCGTCAGGCGCAAGTGTGGGGTCATAAACGTGCTGTTCTTCAAACGGATTTGTAGAAAGGATTTCAGTAATAACCTTGACAGATTTGCCCAGTGTTTCCTGAGTACCGATAATTTTTACTGTGATGGAGTTCTTGCCAACAGAGCAGTCTATCTTGATTGGGAAGTTTGTGTTGTTTCTGAACTTGAAGTCCTGACCGCCGTAAACGAATGTAGCGTCCTGACCGACAGGTGTGTAGGAAACAACAAAGCTGTGGTTACGTCTTACTGTGATTTCCATGTCAGCATACATAGCAGCCATGTAAATTGTGGAAGAAACCTGGCAAACGCCGCCGCCGAGACCGTCAACAACTTCGCCCTGGCTGAAGACTAAAGCATCCTGATAGCCCTTTTCACGTGTGATTCTGCCTACCTGTTCTGTGTAGGAGAACTCTTCGCCAGGCATAATGACAGTTTCGCAGTCACTTGCCGCAATGCGGATGTTTGCTGTACGCTGGATCTGGTTGCCGTTAAAGGATGTGGACTGGCTGGAAAGCACATCACGGAAAATCATCGACTTGTACTGTTCGTCTGTGTAAGTAGGCTTTGTGACTGTAACAGGGATAGCAACTGTGTCGCTTTCTGCATTTTCGATGAGATATTCAGCCTGCTTTGCATCGAGTGTGTAGCCGACAACGCCAGGAATGATTGTCTGGCATGTAGGGTCATTGACGTCGATAGTAGGCTCAGCCATTTCAACGTCTACCATGCTCTTGAGAGTTGCCGCGCTGATTTCGCCTTCGTCAGGCTCATAGGAAATCGGAGCAAAATCGAGAGCTGTAATCTTCTCAACGAGAAGGTCAGCAATCTTTTCTCTGTCAAAGCTCATGCCGTGGTCAAGATTTACAATAATCTCTTCGCCCTTAAGCTCATAAAGCTCGTTGCCCGAGTTTGCGCTTGCAGCCTTGATAGCTTCGTCAATCTGGGAAAGAAGAGCTTCTCTGTCAGGCGCGATATCGCAGGAAAGCTTGTAGCCGTCCTTCTTCGCAGCCTTGATAGCCTTCATACGTTCGGAGAAGGAGCCTTCTCTGCCGTAGTTGTAAGCATCTTCAGCAAGAGCCTTTGCATCGATGTTTGCCGCGTTGAGAGTTGTAGAAATATCAAACTTGTCGTTGCCGAGGTTGAGCTCGATATTTTCCGAAATGCCGAGAGAGTTTACAGCCTGACGGATAGTTTCTTCGGCCTGAGTCTGGCTCATCATAGCAAGGTCCTTGTCCATAAATGTGACGCCCTTGAAGATGCCCTTAGGCATGATTACTGTGGTGAAAACATAAACGGCACATAAAACCGCAATGAGCGCGAGGGCAGAGATGCCAAGCAAAGCCTGTCTTCTGCGCGCTTTCACACGCTTGCCCTTTCTTGAAGAAGAGGAGCGTGGTGTTGTCTGATTGTTTTGTGTCATATTATTCTCCTGATCAATAAAATATATAAAATTTCCACTTCACTTTATTATATACTATATAAATAATAATATCAACCACAAAACGGTTACAAAATGCAAAATTTTAAGATTTTGTCATATTTTTCTTATTGTGGGCAAAATGAAACTTGTATAAAATATTTATGTAAACCTCTTGACAAGTTTAATAAAATGCGCTACAATAATCTCGAAGTTAAGACATACGACAAAATTGAAATAGATCGCAAATACCTCATTCCTCCATGGGGCGGAAAGCAACGCCGCCCCGCAACGAAACTTATTCCCTCCATAGCCTCCCCTGTGTAAGGGGAGGGGGACCACCGAATGGTGGTGGAGGGGTTGTAATATAATCATAAAACTTATTCCCGCACTTTGCACAATCCTTGTAGGGGACGGCGCCCTCGACGTCCCGCCCTATTAAATGCGCCGCAGGCACCGATTACATACACTCTTGGTGATGCCATACGCCATGCGATTACATACACACTGCGTGTGATTACATTCCGCTGTGCGGATATAATGTGTGACTTTGTCACGGATCGAATAGGCTGACGAGCAATGCTCGCCCCTACAAAAAATCGGAAACCTTACGGTTTAATTGAAGTTTTCTCAGAAATGTAACCCACCCCAACCTGTCCATATGTGAGGAACGAACACACAAGGAGTCCAGAGTGCCCTCTGGTCCCGTGATCAAACTGCGTGGATCAGTTTGGGCATTTTGGTTCTTTTGTGCAAGCATAAAGAACTCGTCGAAGACGTTCCACGCCTTGCGCGTGGCGAGAAAGCTTTTGATTTTATAAAGACTTTACTCTGTAAAACAAACAGAATAAAACACATCAAAAACACCAATACACTCCGAAAGGAATCTCATCATGGATAAAAAATCAATGTACAGCATAATGCTTATGGACTCTGTCGTCGAAGCTGTCGACAGAGCGGCATATCTAAACGGCACAAACCGTTCAAATCTTATAAATCAGATTCTTGCAGAGCATCTCGGCGTTGAAACTCCCGAGCAGAAGATAAGCGGCATTTTCGACCGTCTCATCCGTGAGCTTTCCCGCTCGGAGGGTCTGACAGTCTCGAAAGAGCCGTCCGACTTCATGCTCTCCTTAAAGAGTCCCCTCAACTATAAATACCGCCCGACTATCAAATACTCTGTCGAGCTTTACCGCACACCGGAAGGCAATTTCGGCGAATTGCGTGTGGTTTTCCGCACCCAGAGCCGCGAATTGCTGGATAAATTAGACGGTTTCTTCCGTCTGTGGATGCTGATGGAAGCCCATTACATCCATAAATATTTCCGCAAGGATGCCATAGAATATGAGATAGGCGAAGGCAAATTCAAGCGCAGCTTCCCTGTTGGCAACAACACCGATTTAAGTGACGGCTCCGTCCTTTCTGTAGCCCTCGGCGAGTATATCAACGGCTTTGACAGCGCGATAAAGACCTATCTTTACAACGATTTGTCCCCGGACGAATTCCAGAAAATGTACGCCAATACTCTTAAAAAGAATAAATATATAATCTAACGCCTTAAAGCCTCCCCTGTGAATTCACCCCACAAAGCAGGCTTTGCGGGGACCCCCATTATCGGGGAGGTGGCTTGCGATAGCAAGACGGAGGGGTTGTTGCCTATCAAATGTGAGCTTGCCTCACACCTAAATGCATCTTTGATGCAATTCATGGCGCAGCCAATTCATGATTAAATCAATTCATGATGCACAGCATCAATTCATTTCCACATAACCTCAAGGAGGTAAAAAACAATGAACGCACAGAAATTCACACAAAAATCCATCGAAGCAATTCAGAATGCCGAAAAAAAAGTCCTCGAATACGGCAATCCGCAGATAGAGCCTATCCACATTCTGAGCAGCCTTGTCCATCAGGAAAATGGTCTTATTCCGTCGCTCCTGGAAAAAATGGGCATCAATATCGATCTTGCCAAAACAATGGCCGACGAGTATGTGGCAAAACTGCCTAAGGCAATGGGCACAGCCCGTGAGCAGGGCAAGATTTATATCTCCCCGACAACCGAAAAAATCCTCTCCGATTCGGAAGATGCCGCAAAAAATATGAACGACGAATATGTTTCTGTCGAGCATATCTTTATGACTCTCATCGACTCCAATGAAACCAATGTCAAGGACTTTTTCCGCCGTCTCGGCATTGACAAAAACGGCTTTTTAAATGCTCTCCGCACAGTGCGAAGCGCAAACCGTGTCACAAGCGACAATCCTGAAGCAACTTACGAAGCGCTGAAAAAGTACGGCTACGACCTTGTGGAGCGCGCTCGTCAGCAGAAAATCGACCCTGTAATCGGCCGCGACAGCGAAATCCGAAGCGTTGTCCGCATTCTTTCCCGCAAAACCAAGAACAATCCTGTCCTCATCGGCGAGCCTGGTGTCGGCAAGACAGCCATCGTCGAAGGTCTGGCAATCCGCATTATGAAGGGCGATGTGCCGGAAGGACTTAAAGATAAGACTATTTTCGCCCTCGATATGGGCTCTCTCATCGCAGGTGCCAAGTACCGCGGCGAATTTGAAGAGCGTCTCAAGGCTGTTTTATCCGAAGTCAAGGAGTCGGACGGACGAATCATCCTCTTCATCGACGAGCTTCACACCATCGTCGGCGCAGGCAAGACAGACGGCGCAATGGACGCAGGCAATCTTTTAAAGCCAATGCTTGCAAGAGGCGAGCTCCATTGTATCGGCGCCACAACTATTGACGAATACCGCAAGTACATCGAAAAGGATGCCGCCCTCGAGCGCCGTTTCCAGCCTGTCATGGCTGATGAGCCGACTGTCGAGGATACAATCTCAATTCTCCGCGGTCTTAAGGAGCGTTACGAGGTTTTCCACGGTGTGCAGATTACAGACAGCGCAATTATTGCGGCGGCAACTTTGTCTGATAGATATATAACTGACAGATTCCTTCCTGACAAGGCAATCGACCTTATAGATGAAGCCTGTGCTATGATTCGCACAGAGATCGACTCCCTCCCAAGTGAGCTTGACGAAATCTCCCGCAAAATCATGCAGTATGAAATCGAAGAAGCGGCATTAAAGCGTGAAACCGATGCTGTTGCGATGCAGAATCTTGAAAATACCCGCAAGGAACTGGCTTCCCTCCGGGAAGAATATGCCGAAATGAAGGCAAAATGGGACAATGAAAAGGCAAATATCGGCTCTGTCCACAAAATCAAGGAGGAAATCGAGGCTGTCAACGCCGAAATCGAGCGCCTTGAGCGTGAATATGACCTTACAAAGCTGGCTGAACTCAAGTATGGCAAGCTGCCTGAGCTTATGAAAAAACTGCGTGATGCCCAGGACACATCCTCTCCATCTATCCTCCGCGACCATGTCACCGAGGAGGAGATTGCAAAAATCATCGGCCGTTGGACAGGCATCCCTGTCACACGCCTTGTTGAATCCGAGCGTGACAAGCTTCTGAATCTGGATAAAGCCCTCCACAGCCGTGTAATCGGCCAGGATGAGGCTGTAAATAAGGTTACAGAGGCCATAATCCGCTCCCGCGCAGGCATCGGCGACCCTAACCGCCCGATAGGCTCCTTCCTGTTTTTAGGCCCGACAGGCGTGGGCAAAACCGAGCTTGCAAAGGCTCTTGCCGAGCAGCTTTTCGACGATGAAAATTCGATAGTCCGCATTGATATGTCGGAGTATATGGAGAAGTTTTCAGTCAGCCGTCTCATCGGCGCCCCTCCGGGCTATGTGGGCTATGAGGAGGGCGGTCAGCTTACAGAAGCCGTCCGCACAAAGCCTTATTCCGTCGTTCTTTTCGATGAGATAGAAAAGGCTCACCCTGACGTTTTCAACACACTTCTTCAGGTGCTTGACGACGGCAGAATCACAGATTCCAAGGGTAAGACGGTCGACTTCAAGAATACAATTATCATATTGACATCTAACTTGGGCTCGGAATATCTCCTCTCCGGTATCGGTGAAAACGGCGAGATAAAAGAGGAAACACGCGAACAGATGACAGCTCTTCTCAAGCGTTCCTTCAAGCCTGAATTCCTCAACAGATTGGACGAAATCGTCTTCTATAAGCCGCTGGCAAAGAGCGAGATTTACCAGATTATCGACCTCCTTGTAAACCGCCTGCGTAAGCGCCTTGAAGGCAGACAGATGACAATTTCCCTCTCCGATGAGGCGAAAAATTACATCTGCGACAACGCATACGATCCGATTTACGGCGCTCGTCCACTCAAGAGATATATCCAGAGCAACCTCGAAACCCTCATCGGCAGAAAAATCATCGAAGGCACAGTCACAGACGGCAGCCACATCGAAGTCGTCGTCGAAAACGATGCCCTCGCCGTAAAATCCAACTAAGCTTTCCTTTCTCAAACACTATACAGAGCAGCGTAAGCTGCAAAAAAGCCGTTTGCATTCCCCCTTGCAAGCGGCTTTTTACTTTGCCCATAAACAAACTGATACCCACAAAAACCTCAAAACTGCCACTTTAAAAGGTATCAGTTTAGGGCTATAATTAAACTATACCACCAAAAAGGAGCGAATCTATGAAACAGACAAACACAAAATCCATCGCCGCAACAGCTCTTTTTGCAGCAATCATATTCATGGGCATTCAGGCATTCCGAATCCCGTTGCCTGCCGCTGTGGGCACACCATTCGTACACTTCGGACACATCTTCGTAATGCTGGCAATCGTGTGCCTCGGTCCCGTCCGCGCAGCCATCGCAGGCGTTATCGGCTATGTGATTTTTGACGTTACAAACGGCTACATACACGCAATTCCAAATGTATTCTGCTGCACTATAATCAAGTGCCTTCTCGTCGGCTATATCTTCCTCGCCCTCAGCAAAAAGGCAGACGGCGACAGAAAAAAGGAATACATTTACGCCATCATCTGCTCGGTGATTTACGGCATCGCCAACACACTTCTCGACTTTGTGTGGAATACCATCGAGCTTACAATCATGGGCAGTGCTCTCGGCGCCGCATTCATGGCTGAGCTTACAGCAATTCCTGCAACATTCATCAATTCAGCCTTCACAGTTGTGGGCATCGCCCTGCTTTATAAGCCTGTGAAGAATGCCTATCACCGCATTATCAAAAAATAGGTGGCAATTATGACAGAAAAAATCGCAAAAATACAGCAGCTTCTCGCCGAGTATGACCTTGACGGCTGGCTTTTCACAGATTATCACGGCCACGACCATATAACCAAGGATTTTCTCGCCCTTCGCGGCAGAGCTTGCACCCGCAGACTTTTCTATCTCATTCCAAAGCAGGGCGAGCCGAAGAAAATCCTTTCGGCCATCGAGCCTCTTCTTTTAGACCATCTTCCAGGGGAAAAACTGCTCTACACAGGCATAAAAGGGCAGAAAAATGTGCTTTCACAGGTCTTTAAACCGGGCATGAAAATCGCTTGCCAGTATTCGCCAAATGGCAATGTGCCGACAGTTTCCACAATGGACGGCGGTCTCGTCGAGTACATAAAATCTTTCGGTGTCGAGCTTATTTGCTCGGCAGACCTTATGCAGTATTTCGGCGCAGTCCTCACCGACGAGCAGATAGAAAGCCACCGTCAGGCAGGCGTTATCATTCACCGCATCCTCGACAACACCTTTAAGTGGATAAGAGAAAGCGTCGACAAGGGCGAATATATCGACGAATGGGCTATGCTTCAGAAGATGAATCAGCTTATCGCCAATGAGCCTATCCACATGGACCCTCCGTTTTTCGGCGTAGACGACCATGCAAGCGACCCGGGCTATGAGCCTGAGGAGCATGGCTCTTATCAGATAAAAGAGGGCAGCCGCATTATTATCGACATTTCGGGCAGACTTCCAAAGGAAAATGCCGTCTATTACGATGTTTCGTGGTGCATGAATGTGGGCGAGGAAATCGACCCTGAGTATCAGCGCATATTCGATATGGTCAACGAAGCCCGCCAGCTTGCGTGGGATATGATACAGACTCATCTTGACGAAAACAAGCCGATTCGCGGCTGTGATGTCGATGCGTGTCTGCAGGCGTTTTTCGCTGAAAAAGGCGTGGATAAGTATCTTATGCACCGTACAGGCCACAATATCGGCCACGAATGTCACGGCATCGGCGCAAATCTCGACGATTTTGAAACTCACGACGTCCGCACACTTCTTCCTTGCACGATGTTCTCTGTCGAGCCGGGAATCTATACCGAAAAAATCGGTGTCCGCCTTGAATATGACGTCCACATCACAAAGGACAAAAAACTCGCGGTCTATGGCCCTGTACAGAAAGAAATCCTCGTTATATAACAACAAAACCCCTGAGAAAATCAGGGGTTTAATTTTGTCTGAAAATATAGTTGACAAATGTCTACCATTGTGATATAAGGTGATTATAGTTTATAAGGAGGTTTCAAATATGGCAGGTGCAGCTGATGATTTCAAAAACGAAATAGTAAATTACATAAATAGCTGGGGTGAAAATCTTGAAGCTATGGTAGAGGTAAATGTTGGAGCCAGATTTATGGGAACTCCGCGCAGACTTGATATAGTAGTTAGAAATAAAGATAATAATAAATATATTGGTGTTGAATGTAAAGTACAGTTTACTGATGGTACAGCGTATGAAAAGTTATCATACGCACTTGATGATTGTATATCAGCGCCAATCCCTGCAATTATTGCCTTTGCAGGGCCAAAAATAAGAGATGATATGAAGTCTAAACTCTTGATGTCAGGTTATGGCATTGAACTTACTTTTGATGAAGATGAAAATAAGAAGAGAGTACTTAAAGACCCAAATAATCTTTTCAGACAACGTTGCTACATAGAATTGGGATTGAATTGGTTCCCAATAGCAACAGGACAGAAAATTCCAGATCAACTGAAAGAATTAGGATATGTACATGAATAAATATTTTTATTTGAATTATACATTTGTTTAATCTCAAATTTTTGATAATTGGTTTAAGAAACATTATCCTCAAAAAAGTCTTGTAATATGTTCGCCTTATGTAAAAAAAGATGCACTTGATAAATTAATTTCTTTGTACAATATTGATGAGCGAAGCGAGTTCGACTTGAAAGTTCTTATTAGAGGAAATGTAGGTGAGTTTACATACCAAAAAAGTTCGGACATTTCCATTTTTGATTCCTTACTTTCAATTAAGAAGTTTGATATTAACAATGTTAAAAGAGTTACAAATCTTCATATGAAGGCATATCTTGTTGATGAAAGACATTTATTGATAACAAGTGGGAATCTTACTAATAACGGTATGTTTGTTATTTCTGGAAAAGAAAACTTTGAGGGAGGTATTTCTACAAATGACCCGTATATAATCTCTCAATTTATTAAATATTTTTCCCATATTTGGAAACAAGGAGAGAATCTAGAAGATTTTTATGATGAATTAGAGTTAGCATACATAACTTATATAGAGACAGAATATTCAGATAAAGACACTTTGCAGAAAATTACGAGAAAAAGATATAAATTTGGTAAAAAAACCATATTTGATGAAAGTGTAATTAAAGATAGTCAGGATGAAAACTCAGATTGTGAAGAAATCGGATTATTAAATTATTTATTAAGATCAGACGATGAAACAATGGGTGATATTCCTAAAATACAGACATTCAGCCTAGAAGATATTCCTCCTGTTGGTACATTGGTGCATTTGCCTTCTACTTTGAAAATTATAAGTGAATATGAGGACGGAATTTCATATTTAGATTTAGGGAGAAAACTGAGAACAATTTTTAGTAATAGCGAATCAACAACTGATGGTGCAAATCGTAAATTTGGTGAGGAAAAAGGAAAGTTTGCGGCTTTTCTTAATTTTGCTAGTATTGAGGATTCTAATAGTGGAAAACTAATAAAAATAAGCAAATTGGGTAAGACTTATTTGAAAATGGAAAATGAGGATAGAAATAAAATTATAAAAGATGTATTTTTTGATAAGTCTATTGTTGTATCTATAATGAGACATAGTATAGAAGATCCAGACTTTGATTTGCTTGAATTTCTGGTAGCTAATTGTGCAGGTGCAACACGTAGTACATTACAGAGGAAAGCAGGTGCATTAAGAGAACTATTTTCATATATCAGTGCTATTTGTACAGAGGAAGAATTGCAAATGATTCTGAAAAATGTATAGTAAAAAGGACTTCCTTAATTGGAAGTCCTTTTTAATTGTTTTACTTTACCTTACCTTCAACATTATGGATATAATTATTAGCAGGTGTGTCCATCTGCCAATCGTCCTTCCATTCGCGTTCATCATTAAAATCGTCAGATTCCTGCGTAGGTGTTTCGCCAAGATAATCCCATTTCATATCGAAATATTTAGCTGCAATATCCGGATGATCGTGTTCAAATTCACGCATTGTAGAAAGAGCTGCACACAATGTGTTAGGGTTCTTATGATATTCCTGATTTGCTTCACAGTATTCACGGAAAGATTTTTTCTTGAAGAAGCTTGGCTGATTGCACCATCTTGCAAGTGTTACATATATACCACGGTACTTGGATTTCAAATAGTATTCGTGACGCATGATGTATGGAAGACAATGATGTTTCATAAGGATCTTAACACGTTCGAATGTGTTTGCGATATCTACCTCGTCCTGTGAATCATAACCACACAAAACATACAATTTTGCAATCTGTGAACTGTGTTTCTGCCAGATTTTAAGTTTTTCTTCAATAATATCACGTTCTTCAATATGGTCGAAAGCGAAAATATAGTCGCCATGATATTTTGAAGAAGACAAAACTTTTGCCTTTTCTTCTGTCATTAAACGCATATCCAAGCCTTGTCTGAACTGGAAAGGCTTTCCTGTCTCGTTAAGTTCATCAAAAACTTCACGCCATTTTGCATATCCAAGAACATTATCATCCCAAAGATAAATGCATTTACGTGTTTTATCCAAAAATTCTTCAACATGTGCGTGTCTGAAAACATGATCAAACTTTTCGTTTACACAGAAAGAGCATTTTCTGAAACAGCCACGAGTTGTAAATCCAATAGAATAATCTATGTAATCTTTAAACTTCAATGGCTTAATGCCACGAGCGATTTCTTGTCCGATAAACTCATCATATAAATGATAGTCCGGCATATGATGTTCGATTTCATAAGGAAGATCAGGTGAATCTCTCCAAAAGAATCCTGTACCACCAAGCTCTATATGAGGGTATCTTTTTTTATCAAATACATCAATAGGGACTTTTGTAAAATCAAATACCTTACTTATAAAGACTTTATCGTAATCATCTACTTCATTATAGTTTGTAATAAGTTTTACATCATTACCCTGATCCTTGTAAAAGCCGCTGATTTTTTCACAGGCCAAGTTTGGATGTCGGGTGCCATTGTCGAGAAGATCAGCATCGATAATACCAATTTTCATAAATAAACCTCCACTTTTATTTAGAAGATATGTTCGATCTTTTGATTAGATATTAACACAAATATATAAAAAAGTCAAGAAGATCATGATGGATCTTTTTATGAAAAATATGGTAACTTGAGCTCGACCCTGTGCTCGACCTGCCGAGCGGATATTATATCCACAACGAAACCGAGGAAAGCATTTCACTCAAGGTTTCGGGTGCGGTTTTCGAGTTTGTCGACTGGAATCGTCAGTTTACAGAGCCTGACGCCGATTTGTTCTATGAAACAAGCTCGGCAGCGGAGTTTCTCCAGTATTGCGGCACTTATGACGGCGGAATCCCTGCAAACACCCCGTTTTTCCTCAATATCAGCGGCAATAACCTGCTGAAACTAAAGGAAATCATACTGGCGTAATAAAAAAGCAGACGAGCAATGCTCGCCCCTACGTACAAGACGCTTGGCTCCCTCAGACGAGGGAGCTGGCAGCCGTAAGGCTGACTGAGGGAGTGACTCCTATTTAATCCGTCGGAGACATCTCTTTAATAGCCCCCCTTGCCTAAAGGGGGGATGTCCGCAGGACAGGGGGGATATTTCACGGGAGCGGAAAGCAACCGCCCCTACAACTGTTCTTTCGTGGTCAATATCCGTAGGGGAGGGTCTCTGTGCCCTCCCACAAAATCAAACGCAAAATAAAAAGCACCCATCAGGGTGCTTTTTGCTATTCAAAATAAATATCGTCAGTCCATTTTAAATGATTATTTTCGATATATTGCCATATTTTATTGTAATCATCTTCGTTTCGGACGATGTGGTCATGATAGGAAGTCTGCCAGATATTAAAACCATATTCTTTATTGTAGAAACGCTTGAATGTGGAAATAAACTTCGGAAGCTCCATATTTGTAGGGTGCGGCGTCCCCGACGCACCGCAGGCATTATCTATCCGTATAAGAAGATGAATATGGTTAGGCATTATAATATAATTTTCAACCGAAATATGACCATAAAAATCGTTCAGCTGTAAAATATACTTTTCGGCAATTTTCCCGAAAGCAGAAAGTTTTATCTGCGGAATGTCGAGGACGCCATTCCCTACGGTTATCTCAGATAAAATCTTTTCTTTGTTTCTGGTGCACAGCGTGACGAAATAAGTGTTAGCGCTGCTGTAATCAAATCCTGGCAGCCTTGTGCTTTTTCGGTTTGGTAATGTCATATTACTCAACTTTCTCCGGCAAAGTCACTTCAAATTCGCCGTAGTCGCGCTTGTTGTGCTCGACAGAGAGGTCATCTGTCACCATAATGCTTTCAAGAATGCCCTTGTAAGTGACATCGTTGCTGTCGACGATTGTAGCCACAAATTCATAAGTGTCACCCACCTTCATGGTGCGTTCAATCGTGCCTACAGTATAATCAAAATCAATGCGGACATTGTCAATAACGCCGGCGAAAGTATTGTCTAGACAATCTTTCATCAGGTCGACAGTCTGTGTCGCCTTGCCGTTTTCAATAAGCTCAAAAGTTGCCGACTTTATGCGCGACAAAACAGGCTGACTTTCGTCATAAAGCCTGCTGTGGACATAAACAGAAATATCGCCCGACATCGTCAGCTTGTCATCACCAAGTACGCGTGACGAGCGAATCGAGCCGTGACCGTCCACTTCAAGCAGATGCATACTGAGAAGCTCGTGAAGTTCGTCTATCTTCTCCTGCTTTACAGTGCCGCCATTGGTGATAAGCGCCGAAACCTGAATATTGTCCGAGAGAGGCACCTCAATCTCGGCATAAACCGTGCCGTTGTTGTAAATTCCCTCGCAGGAAATCTGCTCGCCGTCGGTTTCAACAATAAAAGCCATGCTGTCCCCCTCATTCCAGAGTCTCGGCGAAGCCGAAATATCAAGCACAACTGTGCGGCGAGGGAAATCCATATCGCGGTAGTCGAGAGTATAGTCGCTGATAAGACCGTATTCCTTCTTTAAACTTTCGGAAATCTCCTTCTGGATAGAATAAATCTGATGATTTATGTCGGTGCGGATATTGCCCACATTGCTCTGGAGATTATTTATATTGTTTTCCATACGCTGAAGCTTGTCGACATAGAAAAGCACCAGATAGCAGGCGACGACCGCCGCAATAATTCGGAAAGCAATGCTCCAGCCCGAGCGCTTTTTTCTGCCCGATTCTTTGAGCATGGCATCGACCTGCATAAGATGCTGCTGCAAAAGCTCCTCATATTTTTCGTCGGGGACAGGGGCAGATTCAGGTGCAGTTTCAGCCGCCGAAGTCTCCTCCTTTTCTCCCGTGAGAAGCTCAGAAAGGGAAACTCCGAAGATTTTTGAGATGGCGATGATCTTGTCGATGTCGGGAATATTTATGCCCGACTCCCATTTGGAAACCGCCTGACGGGAAACACCAAGCTGCTCGGCAAGAGCCTCCTGAGAAAGCCCTGCATTCTTGCGAAGCTCCTGTATTTTAAGATGAATATTCATAGATAAAGTTACCTCCTTGGGACATGGTGAGGTGTGCACAACCTTATTTATTATGGTTTGATTTTAGTGAAAATCCGGTGAAAATACCACCAACTTCCGCTCGATTTTTGTCAACCCCAGGTTGCGGAGGGGTATTTTTCTTAATTTTAGCATATTTTATGCCATCTGGCAATAAAAAAGCACCTCATCCGAGGTGCTTTCAAAATTGCATTTTAGACTTTTGTCATAACGCCTTTCTTCATCACATAATGCTTCATTTCATCGTTGATAAAGGAAAGGTCATGAGTACTGATGAGAATAGCCTTGCCGTTTTTTGCCTGACGTGTGAAATAATCGAGAATGATTTTTGTGTTTTCCTCGTCAAGGTCACTTGTAGGCTCGTCGGCTACAACAAGCTTAGGGTCGTGAACAAATGCGCGGGCAATGGCAACACGTCTGCGTTCACCGCCCGAAAGATTTGCAGGGTATTCGTCAGCCATATTTTCAAGACCGAATTCGCGGAGGATTTCGAGAGCCTTATCTTTAAGGTCGACAGACTTTGAAGAAAGCTGATGCGGCAGACAGATGTTTTCAAGAACTGTGAAGTTGGCAAGCAGGCTGTCGCCCTGAAGAACATAGCTGATGTCGGTTGCTCTGCGGGCTGCCCATTTCTGAGCGCTGTCCTTTTCAATGTTCTGACCGTCAAAGAGAATCTCGCCTGAGTCAGGCTTTGTGATGCCGCATATCATATGGAAGAATGTACTCTTGCCGCAGCCGGAAGGACCTGTAAGCACGCAGAAATCGCCCGGATTTATTTCAAAATCCACTTCGTGAACTGCGTCAAAGTCATTCTTCTGGCGGGAAAATGTCTTTGTGAGCTGTTTTGTGATAAGCATTACAATTCCTCCCCTTTGATAAGTGTGTGAAGCTCGCTGCGGCTGACCTTCCATGCCGAATAAAGGGAAGCCAGAACAGAAACGATGAGAGCGATGCCGAGGCACTTTGCACCCAGCATCATAAGATAGCCAAAGCCTGTATTGAGTCTTGGAAGCTCAAGAAGGACTGTGAGAGTGCCCTTGAAGATTATAAGAACAACAGCCGAAACTGCGCAGCCGATAAGACCGCCTGTGAAGCCGATAATAAAGCCCTCGCCGAGCACTATCTGGCAGAGCTTGCCTGTGGAAGCGCCGAGAGAGGAGAGAATACCGAATTCCTTTGTTCTTTCATTGATTGTAATTGTGAATACGCATACAAGAGCAACGATTACGAGAACGAGAAGAAGTGTGATAAGAACAGATGTATAGCCCTTCATGCTTTCGGAAGCGTCCATAGCCTCACTCATGATTGTGTTTGTTGTGTAAGCGGAAACAGGGGATTCCTTGTCCATCTTGAAGTTGATGTTGCGGGCAACATCCTTCTTGTCCACACCGTTTTCAATTCTGATCATGACTGTCGAAGCAAGCTCGTCTGTAACAGGCTCTTCGCGGAATGTTTCATACCACTTTTCACTGCTCATGATTTCCTGAGCTGTTTCGTATGTCATAAATACGCAGGTATCGTAGTTTGTGTCTGTCTTTTCAAGATGTGCCACTACAGGGAATAATGTATTGAAGAGAAGAATGCCGTCGCCGCCTTCTGCATCAGCGGTTACAAGAGAGCCTACGATAACTTCGCCCTTCTTTGGCGCAGGGATATTTTCGTCCTCAAGCCAGGAAGTGATGATAAAGTCTGTTTCAGGGTCATAAGCCACAAGCTGAACAGGTGCGGCACAGCAGGCTGCATCGAGAGTTTCCATATAAAGCTGAGGTGAAGCCTTTGCAACGCCTTCAACGGCTGAGATATTTTCAACCCACTTCTTGTCAAATGTGAAGTTGCAAAGCTCGCCGAGGAAGAGAGAATCTGCCATTTCGCGTTCAAATTCCTTAGGCACAACGATAACATCGGCGCCCATCCGGTTTGTTGTCTTTTCGATTGTGCTTTCCATACTGTCGACAAGGACAGAGCTGAGGAAAAGCGAAGCTGCCAGCATGAAAACGAAGAAAATCATGCACCATGTACGGACAGGTCTGCGGCCGAGATTTTTAAGCGCAATAGTCTGGGTAATCATTTTTAATTCCTTTGATATTTTATATTTTCATAAACGCAGTATGGGTATTCCCGATTTAGCAACAGAAAATACCCGAAAAGCGCGTTGTTTACTTGTTTTTGCCTGCAAGACCGATGCCCTGAAGCACGATGCCGACAACGGAGAGGGAATGTGTCACAGGGAATGTGAGCATCTTACAAGCCATTTCAGGCTTTGCACATCCGCCGATGATGACTGTTGGAATGAGAATTGCAGAAACGAGAAGAGCGAGAGCAGCTACCGAGAGAAGCTTCTTGCTTTCCTTTTCCTTTGCCATAAGCTGAAGAAGAGCGATAATTGCAACTACAGCACCGACAACGATGAGAGCCTTACAGCTCCAGAAACACTTCATGAACTTTTCTGTTGTCGGGCATGGCTTGAAGATAAACTGTGGGCCAAATGCCAGCAGAAGACCGACAATTAGTGTACCGATGGATGTGATTTTTTGTTTCATAATGATGCCTCCGAAATATGTATATTATTTAATGTATTTAATGAAACACAGGTTAAAAATGGGATAAATCCCCGATGGCTGTTATCGGGGATATCCGCTGTTGAGAGAAACCGTATGTTCCGTATTTTATGGCAGAATTGCCTCAAAACTGCCGTAGTATGACTTATCGTGCCCGATGGTGAGATTATCGCCTATTTCAATGCGCTCCAACACACCGCGGTATGTCACATTGTTAAGGTCGGTGAGAGTGACAACGAATTCATAGGTGTCCCCCGCATTGAGCGAGCGCTCAATGGTGTCCAACGAATAGTTGAAATTGCACATTTCGGCGGCATTGAAGTCGGGCTTGAGCTCAAACATATCGACAGTCTGAGTTGCCTTTCCGTTTTCGATAAACTCAAGAGTGAGGGAGTTTATCTGGGATTTTGCCGACTTGTTTTCGTCGTAAAGCCTGGTGCTTACAAAAACCGAGACAGAGCCATCAAGGGTAAAACTGTCGCTGCCTTCGGTGTGAGTCGAGCTTATTGAGCCGTGTCCGTCAACATCTAAAAGATGAAGGCTGAGAAGCGAGCGAATGTCGTCAAGCCTTTCCTGCACGGTAGTGCCGCCGCTTATAATGCAGGCGGAAACCTGAATGTTGTCGGTGAGCGGCACAGTCACAGTTGCCGTTGCGGTGCCGTCTTCATAAATGCCGTCGACAGTCAGCCTTTCTCCGTCAGATTCAATGATAAAGCTTATTCTGTCGCCGTTATTCCACAGCCTTGGTGAAGCGTAAATATCAAGCACAACTGTGCGGTCAGGGAAACTCATATCGCGGTATTCGATGTCAAAATCGCTTACCATGCCGTATTCCTTCTTCAAAGTGTCGGAAATTTCCTGACGGATGGAATAAATCTGGTGGTTTATGTCGGTGCGTATATTGGCAATGCCGGACATATCGCTTTGCAGTGTTTTGATGTTGGCTTCAAGAGCGTGAAGCTCATTGTTGTGATGGATCAGATATCCGAAAATCACAATGACCGCAACAAGAATAATGGCGATGCCCCATATAAGACGCTTTTTCTTTCCCTTTTTGAGCATCTCATCTATCTGCAGGAGATGGTCCTGCAAAAGCTCCTCGTATTTTTCATCGTTTACAGCGATTTCTGCCGGAGCCTCAGCGGAGAGAGGTGCCTCATCCTTTTCGCCCGTCAGAAGCTCGGAAAGGGAGATTTCAAAGATTTTGGAAATGGCGATTATTTTTTCAATGTCAGGAGTGCTTGCGCCCGATTCCCACTTGGAAACAGCCTGACGGGAAACGCCAAGCCGCTCGGCAAAACCCTCCTGAGAAAGCCCTGCCTTTTTGCGGAGCTCCTGTATTTTAAGATGTATATTCATAAGAATGACCTTTCATCGGAAAGACAGATGATGTTTGCCCGTCCGATTACTATTTGATTTTATAAAAAATGCAGAAAAAAAGCTACCAACTGAACCTTGAAATATGTCAACCAATGGTTGCAGCCGGCGAAAAACAGCATTTCTTCGGTCATTGTAGCATGGAAAAAGGGGCTATTCAACAATATATTACGAATCTCAATAAAATAGCGTGGGTTTTATAGAAAAAACCCATTTCATACGAAATGGGTTTCTGGCATCCCCGATGCGATTCGAACGCACGGCCTTCAGAGTCGGAGTCTGACGCTCTATCCAGCTGAGCTACGGAGACATATTTAAATTGTAGGGGCGAGCATTGCTCGTCCGTCTGCTTACTGTCATTCTGAGGGTGAAACCCGAAGAATCTTTCCACACCTGATGTCAGCAGTTGAAAGTTGATAATGGACAGTTGACAGTTTCGGTATCTGCGATGCATCGTATAGATTTCGCTCCCTCCGTCACTGCGTGACACCTCCCTCGACCCGAAGGAGGCTTAAAATAGCCTGTCATTCTGATATTCACCCCGGAGGATACCCAATGGAACAAGCCCATGTAGGGACCGGCGTCCTCGACGGTCCGCATCAAGCTTAATAAATCCCGTCCCCGGCGCAATAAAAATCAATCCACTTACCTTTATTATAATATCAAAAATTTTTGATATTGTAAAGAAAAAAACATTGGTTTTTCTGCAAGTATGTGTTATAATAGTGTAAGATATAATGATAATCCTATGCGCATGAGCATCCGGGATAGGTTAAACATATAAATATAACATAACGACTTAGGTTTTAAAGAGGTGCGCTATGGATAACAAAAGGCTTGAAATGCTGACCAACGATGATTTTGGTTACATAATCCGCAATGAAAAACGTCCGTTCATCATGTTTTTTATGGCAAAGTGGGACGAAAACAGCAAAAATATGATGTGGGGGCTTGAAAATATCGGTCATCAGTATTATGATAATGTCAAGGTATACGGTGTCGATATTGACGATACCCCGTTGGCTGCCGCAAAAAGCAATATCATCAGCATTCCTTGCATCAATCTCTATATTGACGGTGTGGAAAAAACACGCTCTGTCGGTTTTAAAACAGAGGAAGAAGTGCTGGATATTCTCAGAAAGCATGAGGTGATATAGTTGGGAAAGATTTTTAAAAAATCCCTGATGGGCTTCAGCAAGGAGCAGGTCATCGCTTATATTGATAATCTTGTCGATAAGCAGAAGGCAGCCCTTGAGGAAGAAAAGGAAAAGTATACCCAGCTTCAGGAAGAAAACGAAAAGCTTATAAATGAGCGAGACAACGCTGTTGAAGTGGCAAAGGCTGACCTTCAGGCGGAAATGGATGAAATCAACGCTCAGAATGAAGATATAAAGAATGAAAATGCCGCTCTTGTCGAAGCTAACGAAAAGCTTCAGAATGAGAAGAATGAGCTTTTTGAAAGCATCAAGAGCATAAAGGCTCAGCTCAACGACTACATAGAAAAAGAAAAGTCGGTAAAAGAGAAGTTTGAAGGGCTTGAAAATGAAAATAAAGTCCTTGCCCTCGCCCTTGAGCGTGAAAAGAGCATCGGCAAAATCGACGTCAGCTCATATCAGGCTGAAATCGAAAGTCTCAGAGCGAAAAATGCTCAGCTTGAGGCACAGATAAAAACAAAAACTGTTGTTGTTCCTCAGTCAAAAATCGAGGAAAACACGGAAGAAGTCTGGGAAAGCTTAAAGGACAAGATAAACGGTCTTGCCACAGACTTCAATGATCTTGCGGATACTGTCAGAGCAGAGGAAACAAGGGAAAATGAAAGTAAAAAAATATCCATAAGAGATATATTAGAAAGAGTAAAAAGAATAGGAGATAAGATCTAATGGCTATCAAGATAAACACAGCGGACATCAAAGAAGCAGCAAAGACTCTCAAGGCAGGCGACGCTATCGAGCTTACAGGTACAATCTACACATCCCGTGACGCAGCTCATAAGCGCATTATGGCAGCTCTTGACAACGGCGAGCAGACTCCATATCCTATCGACGGCTCTATCATTTACTATGCAGGTCCAACAGAAGCAAAGCCAGGCGAAGTCGTCGGCTCCTGCGGTCCTACAACATCGAGCCGTATGGACCCATTCTCCCCACGCCTTCTCGACCTCGGTCTCGGCGCAATGATCGGTAAGGGCGAAAGAAATCAGGCTACTGTCGATGCTATCATCAGAAACGGCTCTGTATACTTCTGCGCTATCGGCGGTGCAGCGGCTGTCGTTGCTGAAGCAGTTAAGGAACTGGAAGTTGTAGCATATCACGATCTCGGCTGCGAATCTGTAAAGAAGTTCACAGTTAAGGATATGCCTCTCATCTGCGCTATCGACTGCCACGGCGGCAACATCTTCAGAGATGGCAAGGCAAAGTACAAGAAGGAAATCGTAAAATAAGATAAACCATGAGGACAGCGTATCAAAACGCCGTCCTTTTGTTGTTTTGCGGACTACATATAATCATTTCTCGCCTCTCTCTTCAGAGGGAGGCAAGGGGGATTTTGAGGGAATGGCGTCCTCGACATTCCGCAAACGCACAAGCTCCGTGGGGTCACGGCGTGCCGTGACCGCGGGCGGGCGCAGAGACCCGCCCCTACAAAAGCCCATGTCATCCTGAACGCAGTGATGGATCTCCTGTGGTTAGTACTATCTCACTTGCCTCTCCTGTTTCAGGAGAGGTGGCACGCTACTGCGTGACGGAGAGGTAAATCCTTATTTAATCCTCATCCCAGGCATACTACATTTATCAAAATCCGTAGGGGCGTGCATTGCACGTCCGCGGGAAGATAATAAATATCGCACCAAATTCAACCAGAAAGGAAACATCATGTCTTACATAAAAATCATCTGCGGCAAGCTCTATGACGGCATTAAGGACGAGCTTCAGCTTAACAAGGAAATTCTCATCAATGGCAAATACATCGAAGCAGTGGGTGAAAATCTCGAAACACCTGAAAACTGCAAGGTCATCGACCTTTCCCATCTCACAGTCACACCGGGTATGATCGATGCCCACGTCCACGCAAGCTATTTCGACTGGCGTGAAATCGACAAGGACGCAATCTTCTACTCCGACGGTATGCGAGCTCTTGCGGCTGCTGAATGTGCAAGAAAGGCTCTTGCAGGCGGTTTCACAACAATCCGCCACATCGGCTGGTTCAGAGAGGACTATTCTCTCGATGTAAAACGCGCTATCGATATGGGATATATCGAAGGCTCCCGCATGATTGCCGCTCCCCACTTTATCTGTGCGCCCGGCTCTCACGGCGACTCCACGCAGAAAATTGCCACAAATCCTGCCCTTTCAAGATTTATGGAAACTCAGTACCCAACAATGGGCAGTGGCGCTGAGTTTTTCCGCGATGCAGTCCGTCACGAAGTTAAGATAGGCGCTGATTACATCAAAATCATGGCGACAGGCGGCTTCTTCACACCTAACGACTCTCCGGAGGACAAACAGCTTTCCGACGATGAGCTCCGCGCCATCATCGATACAGCTCATTCCCTCCACACAACAGTAACGGCTCACGCATATACAACCGACCTTTGTACAACTCTTGCAAATATGGGCATAGACGGCATCGAGCACGCCTCCCTTATCAATGAGGAAACTGCCCGCCTTCTCGAAGAAAAGGATGTCTATGTTGTGCCTACATTCTGCCCTTACGATGAAATCGTTCTTCTCGATGAGGAAAAACTGGCTCAGAAATCCCCAGAATTCCAGAAAAAGCTTCGTCATTACAGAGAAAATCTCGTAAACAGCCGTGAAATCCTCAAAAACAGCAAGATTCGCCTCGGCTACGGCACGGACCTTGTTGTAGGCTACCAGAATTACGAATGCGGCAGAGAATATTCCGCATGGCTCCGTAACGGTATGGACCCATTCCGCACGCTCAAGGCGGCAACAGCGGTGAATGCGCAGATTATGGGACTTGACGATAAGATAGGCACTATCGAGCCTGGCAAATATGCCGACATCGCAGGCTGGAAGCGTGATTTGCTGACAGATGATAAGGCTCTGCTCGACTGCGGCTTTGTCATGAAGGAGGGCAAGGAAAGCATTCCACACTCAATCATCGACGATTACGAATAACTTGAGCGGTCGACAAAACCCCCGGACGTTTTTTGATCTGTTTCAGGGAAACGTATTTTAAACGATATAAAAGAGCAAAATCGATATAAAAAACAGGAGGTAATATGACAAACGCCATCAACATCGCTGAAATTTTTGCGGAAAATGTATTCAATGACAGCGCCATGCGGAAATATTTGCCGGGCGATACCTATAAACAGCTTAAAAAAGCCATAGATTTAGGGCATGAGCTCGATCCGAATATTGCCGACAGCGTTGCAACGGGAATGAAACAGTGGGCGCTTTCCAAGGGGGCTACCCATTTCACCCACTGGTTCCAGCCTATGACTGGTGCAACAGCCGAAAAGCACGATTCATTTATAAATCCCATAGATGACGGCAATGTAATAATGACTTTTTCGGGCAAAGAGCTTATCAAGGGCGAAGCCGATGCCTCATCCTTCCCGTCGGGAGGTCTGCGTGTCACATTCGAGGCGAGAGGCTACACCATGTGGGATTGCACATCTCCTGTTTTTGTAAAGGAAAATACCCTCTATATACCAACCTGCTTCTGTTCCTTCTACGGCGAGGTTCTTGATAAGAAAACTCCGCTTCTCCGCTCGATGGAAGTGCTTTCAAAGCAGGCAACAAGGGTTGTGAACGCTCTCGGCATTGCAAAGTGCGAGCGTGTTGTGGCTATGGCAGGGGCAGAGCAGGAATATTTTCTGGTCGATAAGGAATATGCCCGCCAGCGCCGTGATATCCTTATATGCGGACGTACGCTTTTTGGCGCAAAGCCTCAGAAAGGTCAGGAGCTGGGAGACCATTACTACGGCAATATCAAGGAAAATGTCATGGGCTTTATGCGTGAGCTGGACGAACAGCTCTGGAAGCTTGGTGTCACGGCCAAGACCGAGCACAATGAGGCCGCTCCGTGTCAGCATGAGCTTGCCCCTGTGTACGCCACCTGCAATATAGCCTGTGACCATAATCAGCTCATAATGGAAACCATGAAAAAGGTGGCGCTCCGCCGCGGCATGGTGTGCCTGCTCCACGAAAAGCCTTTTGCAGGCGTCAACGGTTCGGGTAAACACAACAACTGGTCGCTCAATATCGACGGCGGAAAGAGTCTGCTCAGACAGGGCAAAAATCCTGTCGATGATGTGCAGTTCCTACTTTTCCTGGCATCGGTCATCAAGGCTGTCGATAAGTATGCCGAAGTCCTTCATGCGGCGATAGCCTGTCCGGGCAACGATCACCGTCTGGGAGGGCATGAGGCTCCGCCTGCCATTATTTCGGTATTTTTAGGCGAAACCCTCACCAATATTCTGGAAAATATTGAAACGGGCGGCGCAGCGGAGGAGGTCAAGCGCAGCTATGTTTCCATGGGCATCAATACGATTCCCGCTCTCCACGCCGATAATTCTGACCGCAACCGCACATCTCCGTTTGCGTTTACCGGCAATAAGTTTGAATTCCGTATGCCGGGCGCATCCCAGTCGATAGCCGACTGCAACACAGTTATAAACACTGTCGTTGCCGATGTGCTTGAGGAAATAGCCGACCGTCTTGAAAATAGCTCCGATTCCAGAGAAGAGGCGCTCAATATTATTGCCGATATAATGCGCTGCCACAAGCGTATAATCTTCAACGGCAATAATTATTCCGATGAATGGGCGGAGGAGGCTCGCCGCAGAGGGCTTCCGCAGATGAATTCCAGTGTAGACTCAATAGGCGGATTTACGATGGAAAAGACCATTGCCGTCTTTGAAAAATATGGCATTCTCAGCCGTAAGGAGCTGGAATCGAGAGCTGAGATAATGTATGAAAACTATGTGAAAACCATAAATATCGAGGCGCTCACAATGCTCGATATGGTAAAGCGTGAGATAATTCCTGCCGTTATGGAATATCAGAGCGTGCTTGCCGACGGCATAAATAAGCTGAGCCTTGCAGGGGTTGAGCCTGTGGTGCAGAAGGATCTGCTGAGCAGTATGAATGAAAGCCTTTTCTCCATGTGTGACCTGAGTGATAAGCTTGAAAAAGCCGTAGGACGGGGCGATACCGTTGTAAACGCCCGCGACAAGGCGTATCATTTCAGAAATGAAGTCTTTGCCGCCATGGAGGAGCTGCGCGGTGTATGCGACAGATGTGAAAGCATAGTTCCTGCCCACATCTGGCGCCTGCCGACCTATTCGGACATTATGTATAAATAGCGAAAGCAGTTTAAAAGCCACCCTTCCCCAAGGGCGGCTTTTCTGTATTTTCTGTCATTCCGAAGCGAGGAATTTCCGCCCCATTGGCGCAATCTCTGCAGGGGAG
>JAFSBG010000014.1 GCA_017441945.1 Clostridia bacterium | reverse complement strand
GAGATCCTGAGATGCGATAGCGTCAGCTTCGATACCTTCACGGATGTTAAGAACTGTGCCTTCGATCTTAGTTTCAGGACCGCGCTTTACTTCTGTGATGTTAAAGTGCTTTCTGTCGAAAGAACCCTTAGTAACGTTCTTTACTGCTGGTGCTGCTTCGATTGGAGCTGCAGGAACTTCCACTACCTGCGCAGGAGCCTGAGCGCCGCTTACCATACCGAGCGGAAGCTCGATGTTGATATCCTTACCTTCGCCGATATGAATCTTGAGCATACCGCCGACATTCTGGACAGGAGCTGCCATAACAGGAGCTTCTGCTGCCACCGGAGCTTCTTCAGCAGGAGCTTCTTCTTCAGCTGCCTTAAAGCCTTCGAGAACATCAGCTGTGAGTGGGGAGAGAGAATCGCAGGTCTTTGTAAGCTTAGCGCCGAGAACCTGACCGATAGTGAGAGCACCATCAAGGTTCAGGAGATTGGAGTCTACGAGATCATCAAAGATAGCAGGATCTTCGAGGTTGTGGACTTCAATTATTGTGCCTGCCTCTGCGCGGCAGCACAATACAGCAGGGTCATTTTTGTGAGCATTTGCTGTTTCAACTGAAATAGACATTATTTGCCTCCTCTATTGTTCAATTTTTTTACTTACTCTGAGTTTTCTGTAGAGCGGATGATGAATACTTCTCATGAGATGGTCTGTCTGATGGAAGATCTTGAGACCCATCTTAGGAGCAGAGCCCATAACTGTATTGGAACAGTCGGAGCAGTTGCCGATGATTATGTATTCAGCGCCGTCCTTCTTCATAGCGATACACTTCTGTGCCTGACCAGGGCAGTTGCCCGGATTTTCGCACTTGAGAGCGCCCTTGATTTCCATAGCCTGCTTACATCTCTGTACGGAAACCACCTTTGCGTTCATCTTTTCGCAGATTTCACGCATACGAGCTTCGCTGCCGCCGCAAGCGCAGACCAAAATACCGATGTTTGCGCCGTGAAGGTCAGGGAATTCGATAGTAGGGATAATACCGCCTGTTGTTTTTGTAATAGGGTCATTCACATCTGCCATAGATTTGCCTGTGAATGGGCCGCCCATTACGATTTCACCGATAACGCCGTCACAAAGACCGCCCGCTGCTTCGATAAGCTCGGAAACAGGTGTGCCGACAGCAACATCTGTGAAAATTGTAGGATTGTTTACCTTGCCTGTAACTGTTACGTTCTTACTGAAGCAAGGCTTCTTGTCTTCAACAGCTTCAGCCACACGGAGAACTGTTTCAGCGTTGATGACAACAGCGTTAGCTGCGCTTGGGAGCTGTGTTGGCTCGAGGAGAATACCAAGGCATTCTCTTACGACTGCACGTTCTTCACCCATAGGGTAAATGTCAGGCATAAGGAAAACGCTCATGGAAGGCTCGTTCTTGATAGCTTCCTTTACAGCCTTTACTGCCTTTTCGTTCTTTGCCTTGATAGCAAAGACAGCCTTTGTTGCGCCTGCAACTTCCATGCAGTACTTTACGCCGCGGACAGTCTTGTCTGTCTGAGTTTCAAGCTGGTGGATGTTGTGGAGAAGACCAGGCTCACATTCAGCCGCATTTACGAGGATATAGCCGTCGTTAAGGTTTGCGTTGAGCTTGACAGCTGTCGGGAAGCCAGCGCCGCCCATACCGACGATACCTGCGTTTTTGATAAGTTCGAGAGTTGTCTCGCCTGTGATTGGTTCATATTCATCAGGCTGAGTCTCATCAGCATTTATGAGAATGTAGTTTTCGTTTACCTCTGCTACTTCACCGTAAACACTGCTGAAGATGTTTGCGCCAAGACCTGTCGGCTGAGCAATAAGTGTGCCCTTCTTGACTTTGTCACCCAAAGCCACAACGGCTGCACACGGAGCGCCGATATGCTGCTTGAGCAGAATTTTGATCTGGGACATAAGGCGAAAAACCTCCTGATTTCGCTGTATTTTTTGAAGCGGACGGATTTGTCCGCAAACGGTATGTGAAGATTTAAAATCTTATACTCGTATTCTATTATATTTTAACAGATTTTTATTGACTTTTCAACTACTTTTGTAATATTATTATAAGTATAATAAATAAATTAAAAGTCCGGAAGGAGCTTAAAGATGAAATTCGAACCAAAACTCAATGATAAGCTCATTGAAAATAAGTTTCTTGCTGTCAGCACACATACAGGCGGCGAGATAACTCGAATCGTCATGGAAGGTTTCCCTGAACCACAGGGCAATACAATGATCGAGAAGAAAAACTATCTCATCGAAAATTATGACCATTACAGGAAGTCCCTTATGCTCGAACCACGCGGCCACAAGAATATGTTCGGCGCGCTCTTCACAGAGCCTGTCAACAAGGAAGCTGCCTTCGGCGTTATCTTCATGGATACAGGCGGATACCTCAATATGTGCGGCCACGGCACAATCGGCTCTGTAACAGCAGCTATCGAAACAGGCATCGTGCCTTGTGTTGAGCCTGTGACAGAAGTTACATTTGACGCTCCTGCAGGCATCATCAGAACTAAGGCTCAGGTTGAAAACGGCAGCGTAAAGTCTGTAACTCTCACAAATGTTCCTGCATTCCTCTATAAGAGAGATCTCGTTGCAAAGGTGCTCGGCAAGGAAATCAAGTATGACATCTCCTTTGGCGGCAGCTTCTTCGGTATGGTTGACATCGACCAGCTGGGCATCGAAATCATCCCTGAAAACATTCCTCAGATCACAGAGATCGGCATGGCAATGCTGGACTATGTAAACAAGAATGTTGAAATCCAGCATCCAGAGCTCGACATCACAACTGTCGACCTTATCGAATTCTATTCTCACCACTGCTCCGACGGCGCAGACCTCCGCAATGTTGTTATCTTCGGTGACGGCATGGCTGACCGCTCCCCATGCGGCACAGGCTGCTCTGCAAAGGTTGCACAGCTCGTAGCAAAGGGCGAGCTCAATATCGGCGATAAGATCACATCCCAGAGCTTCATCGGCTCCAAGTTCATCGCTTCCCCAATCGCAAAGACAAAGGTTGGCGAATTTGACGCTGTTATCCCACAGGTAACAGGCTCTGCATCTGTTATGAGCATGGGCACATTCGTAATCTGCAAGGACGACAACATCAAGTACGGCTTCTCCGTTGAATAATATAATATGATATTTCCAAAGGCTCTTCGCAAGAGGAGCCTTCTTGTTTTGCACCTTCCCCCCACCATCGGCACGATGGTGGAGAGATTGTCCTGTAGGGACCGGCGTCCCCGACGGTCCGCAAAAAGTAATAAGTAAAAGTGAAAAGTGAAAAACTGCGGTGTGACTTCGTCACGGATTAAATATTGCGGGCGGGCACGGAGGCACCGCCCCTACGCACAATCCATAGCCTCCCCTGTGCAAGGGGAGGCAATAGCTTTTTTGTAGGGAATGGCATAGCCTCCCTTGCCTAAAGGGAGGGGGACCACCGAATGGTGGTGGAGGGATTCAGCGACATTCCGCATTATTCAATCCGTCGGAGACACCTTATATCTGCGCAGCAGTATGTAAACACCGCAGGTGTATGTAATCGCATGGCGTATGGCATCATTTATGTATGTAATCGGTGTCCCTACACCCCACCTCCTCTCCCAATAATTTGAAACCTCCAATTCCTTGACACTCAATTCCCCATGAATTATAATAATATCAATATCAAATCCAAGGAGAAACCACGATGAAAGACATCAAAAACTTCGGCTTCGGCCTTCTGCGTCTCCCTCACATTGACCCTAACGATATTACAGACATCGACCTCGATGAAATGATAAAGATGGTGGACAAGTTCATGGAGTCCGGCTTCATGTACTTTGACACAGCATATTCCTATCTCGGCTATAAAAGCGAAGCTTTCTTCAAAAAAGCTGTCGCCGACCGTTACCCTCGCGAAAGCTATTCGATAACAACCAAGCTCCCTTGCCTTGAGCTCAAGGAAACCGACGATGCGCGCCAGTTTTTCCAGACATCTCTCGACCGCTGCGGCGTGGAATATTTTGATTTCTACTTCCTTCACAGCCTTAACAGAGCAAAGTTTGACCTTGCCGAAAAGTGCGGCTGGTTTGACCTTCTCAACGAAGTAAAGGCAGAGGGCAAGGCAAAGAAAATCGGCTTCTCTTTCCACGATTCTGCCGAGGTGCTGGACGAAATCCTCACAAAGCACCCTGAGGTCGACGTTGTGCAGATTCAGCTCAACTACCTCGACTGGGAAAACCCGACAATTCAGTCCCGCGCCTGCTACGAGGTCTGCGTAAAGCATGGTAAGCCTGTTGTTGTCATGGAGCCTATCAAGGGCGGCAACCTTATCAACATCCCTGAAAAGGCTCTCGAAAAGATGAAGGCATATAACCCTGAGGCCTCTACAGCTTCATGGGCGCTCCGTTTCGCCGCATCTCAGCCAAATGTAATGATGGTGCTTTCCGGCATGGGCAATATGGAGCAGATGGAGCAGAATCTCTCCTTCATGAAGGATTTCAAGCCTCTTAACGAAGAAGAAATGGCAATTCTCAGAGAATGTGCCGAAATTATAAGAAACAGCGTTGCCATCGGCTGCACAGGCTGTTCTTACTGCACAGACGGCTGTCCTGTCGGCATCCCTATCCCAAGATATTTCGCCCTCTACAACGAAAATGAGCGTGACAAGTGGCAGGCAAATGCCAAGGCTCGCTATCAGGCTCTTGTAAAGGACGGCTTCACTCGTGCTTCCGGCTGTCTTTCCTGCCGCCAGTGCGAGTTTATGTGCCCACAGAAACTGCCTATCACACAGCTTCTTCCAAAGGTGGCACAGAAATTTGAATAATTCTCAAAAGCTCTCCGCAAGGGGAGCTTTTTTAGTTTGCGCCTTGTGCCTCCCCCCGTCTATCCCTCAAACGCATAATTTATGTAGGGGCGGGTCTCCGTGCCCGCCCGCTTTATTAAATCCACCCATGACACCAATTACATACAACAAAGTTGATGCCATACGCTATGCGATTACATACACCTGCGGTGATTACATTCCGCTTCGCGGATATAATGTGTGACTTCGTCACATTTAAATAAGGTCTCTCCCTCAGTCAAAACCTACGGTTTTGCCAGCTCCCTCCTCAGAGGGAGCCAAGGGATTGTGCTATCATTAGCCTCCCCTGTGAATTTACCCCACAAAGCAAGCTTTGCGGGGACCCCATTATCGGGGAGGTAAAAAAACTCTCTGTCATTCTGAGCGAAAACGAAGAATCTCCACCCCCAACAGCACACTCTTTGCAGGGGAGGCGTTCCGCCTCCCGCGGACGAGCAATGCTCGCCCCTACAATACACCTTCCCCCATACAACAAATGTATTATAATTTCAGCTTATCCCAAATAGCCAAAATGCTGTGTGAAAACCTCACAAAACAGCGTTTTCCCTCTTGACTTGTCCCCTTTATCGTGCAATAATAAGTGCATAAATATACACCTAATTGAAAGGAATATGCAAAAATGAGCACATTCGTATGTAGTAACAGACGATTTTGCCGATTTGCTTGCAGATTTTATGCAGGCTGTTTTTGCAATGAGCTTTTTGAGGTGTAGATTAAAATTATAATTTACCACCCCCGAGGCTCAGAAGCCTGCGGGGATTTTTTATTTGCAGAACAAACGGAACGCACGGTTGCGGACTGTCTGTCCGTCGCAGATGCAACCCTGAAGCGGAATATTTTACGGGCGGAACTGTAAATATTCCCCACCAATCTGCGGCGGCTTGCGCAGACGCCTGCGCGATGATGGCGGTCGTTGTGCAGGCAGAGGTCTGTTTTCCCTTGCCGCCTCCTTGCAGAGCCCATAAAGCGGCGCGGGAAGTAAGAGTATCCTTATAGGAAACGAAGGCAGTTGTTCCTGCTGCTTTCCCAATGTGTGTCCCCGTTTTTCTGATACAGGTGCGGCAGACTCCCAACTGCCGCATCTTCTTTTGTCTGTAAATATATTCTATCACAATATGGCGAAATGTTTTACCAAAACGTTTCGTGGAAATTACTGGGCATTATTATCGGACGGACAATGCCCGCCCCTGCATCCCCCTTGCCTCGCCCTTGTTAAGGGTT
>JAFSBG010000164.1 GCA_017441945.1 Clostridia bacterium | reverse complement strand
TGATAGAACCGTTCTTTGTAGATGTGATACGCTCCTGAAGAGCACCCATCTCTGTCTGAAGTGTTGGCTGATAACCTACGGCAGAAGGCATACGGCCGAGAAGTGCGGAAACTTCCGAACCAGCCTGTGTGAAGCGGAAGATGTTATCGATGAACAGAAGCACGTCCTGATGCTTTGAATCACGGAAATATTCTGCCATTGTAAGGCCGGAAAGACCGACTCTCATACGAGCTCCCGGCGGTTCGTTCATCTGACCGAATACCATGGCTGTCTTGTTGATAACGCCCGATTCAGTCATTTCATTGTAAAGGTCATTGCCTTCACGGGTGCGTTCACCAACGCCTGTAAAGACAGAATAACCGTTATGTGCTGTTGCAATATTATAAATAAGCTCCTGGATGAGAACTGTCTTGCCAACGCCGGCACCGCCAAAAAGACCGATCTTACCGCCCTTTGCGTAAGGGCAGATCATATCGATGACTTTGATGCCTGTTTCAAGAATTTCTGTTGCAGGACGCTGTTCTTCATAAGACGGTGCAGGACGATGGATAGGCCAGCGTTCAGCACCCTTGACAGCCTCGCGGTTATCGATAGGCTGACCAAGCAGATTGAACACACGTCCCAGACATTCGTCGCCTACAGGAACGCTGATAGGCGCACCTGTGTCGATAGCTTCTGCTCCGCGCTGCAAGCCGTCTGTCGAGCTCATTGCGATACAACGGACTACGTTATCACCAATGTGCTGTGCAACCTCGGCAACGATAGTGTTTTCGCCGTGAGGGATCTCGATGGCATTGAGCAATTCCGGAAGTGCGCCATCGGAAAAGCGGATGTCCAGAACAGGACCCATAACCTGGATTACTGCTCCTTTATTATTAGACATATGATTCAACTCCTTATTATTGTGTCAGTTTCATTATTAACCCACGACGATCTCTGTGATCTCCTGGGTGATAGCAGCCTGTCTTGCACGGTTGAACCTGAGGCTCAGGTCTGCGATCATATCTTCGGCATTCTGGGTTGCAGAATCCATATCTGTGCGGCGCGCCGCCTGCTCGGAAGCTCTGCTTTCACAAAGAGCGCCATAGACGATACCGCCCAGATATTCAGGGATTATCGCTTCAAATACCGATTCCGAATCGGGCTCGTAAATCATATCGCCGCTGCAAGCATTTTTTCTGCCTGCTTCATCGTGGCTGAGAGGCAGAAGCTTCATTGTGACAGGAGTCTGGGACAGCACCGAAACAAAGTTGGTGTACGCCACATGAATCTCATCAAACTCACCTGCCAGATAGCGCTTGCAAAGGTCTTTTGCAAGTGTGAAACAGTCGCCGACAGAAACAGTTTCCGCATGGGCGTAATTGGCTGTCAGCATAGGCATTTTTCTTGCATTGAAGAAGTCGACAGCTTTTTTGCCTATAGGCAGGACTGTCACTTCCCTGTCTTTTATCTCCGACATAACAAGCTTGAGAACATTGCTGTTATATCCTCCGGCAAGACCTCTGTCGCCTGCGATGACGACATAAGCCACCTTTTTACCTTCCTTTTTTGTAAGGTACGGAGATGAAATATCACAGTTTGACTCGACGATATCGTGAATCGTGGAATAGAGTATTTCAAAATAAGGACGGGACGAGAGCACCTGCGCCTGGGCACGGCGGAGCTTGGAGGCTGCCACCATTTCCATAGCTTTTGTTATCTGCTTTGTGCTCTCCATACTGCGTATGCGGTTTTTTATTGCTTTGGTGGAAACACCAGCCATACTGCGCTCCCTCCTTTATTCTGCAGCCTGAAACTCACCGAGAAGCTCTGTAAGCGCCGCGCCAAGCTTTTCGGCTGTGTCATTTTCCAGCTTGCCTGTTGTGCGGATAGCTTCAAGAACGTCAGCATAGCGATTTTCCATAAATTCGCGCATACGAAGCTCAAATTCAGGAACATTTTCAACTGCAATATTTTTAAGGTAGCCGTTGGTTACTGCAAAGATGATGCACACCTGCAAAGCAACCTCAACAGGCTCGTTATTCTTCTGCTTGAGCACTGCAACGATTCGTTCACCCTGGGCAAGACGGGACTTTGTGTCTGCGTCAAGGTCGGAGCCGAACTGAGCAAAGCTCTGGAGCTCTCTGTACTGGGAATAGAGAAGCTTTAAGGAGCCTGCGACCTTCTTCATCGCCTTAATCTGCGCGTCACCGCCGACTCGTGAAACCGAGATACCAGGGTTTACAGCCGGAAGAACGCCCGAATTGAACAGCTCTGTTTCGAGGAAGATCTGTCCGTCGGTGATGGAGATAACGTTTGTAGGGATATAGGCGGAAACGTCGCCCGCCTGTGTTTCGATAATCGGGAGAGCTGTAAGGCTGCCGCCGCCAAGTTCATCGGAAAGCTGTGCAGCACGCTCCAAGAGACGCGAATGGAGATAGAATACGTCACCCGGATAAGCTTCACGTCCAGGAGGACGGCGGATGAGCAGCGAAATTGTTCGGTATGCCACCGCATGCTTACTGAGGTCGTCGTAAATTACAAGCACGTCCTTGCCCTGATGCATAAAGTGCTCACCGATTGTGCAGCCTGTATAAGGAGCGATATACTGCATTGGAGCAAGCTCGGAAGCTGTTGCCGAAACAACGGCAGTATATTCCATTGCGCCTGCCATTGTCAGATTGTTTACGATCTGAGCAACTGTCGAACGCTTCTGACCGATAGCGACATAAACGCAGATAACATTCTTGCCCTTCTGGTTGATGATTGTATCTGTTGCGATAGTTGTCTTGCCGGTCTGTCTGTCGCCGATGATAAGCTCACGCTGACCTCTGCCGATAGGAATCATTGCGTCGATTGCCTTGATACCTGTCTGGAGAGGACGGCTTACGTGTTTTCTTTCAATAATACCCGGAGCAGGCATTTCGATAGGGCGGAATGTTTCTGCCTCTATTTCGCCTTTTCCGTCGATTGGCTCACCCAGAGCGTTGACAACTCTGCCGATAAGATTTTCACCGACAGGCACAGACACGACCTTGCCTGTGCGCTTTGCTGTGTCACCCTCCTTGATACCTGCGTCAGTACCGAGGATAACGACAGAAACTGTGTCTTCTTCCAGATTCTGAGCCATGCCGAAAGAGCCGTTCGGGAATTCGATAAGCTCACCGGCCATACAATTATCCAGGCCTGAAACTCTTGCGATGCCGTCACCTACAAGGATGACGATGCCTGTTTCGCTCTGTTCCAGCTTGGCTTCGTAGTTCTTGATCTGACTACGGATGATTTTTGTTATTTCTTCAGGTCTTAATTCCATACTTTTCCTGCCTTCTTAAATCAGAGTACGGTATTTTTCAGCAGGCTGTGGATAGAATCGAGGCGGTTTTTCACCGTACCGTCCACACGCTTGCCGTTATAATCCAGCCGCACACCGCCAAGACAGGACGGATCTGTCCTGTTTGTTAGCTCAACGGTCTTGCCTGTGATTTTTTCAAGCTTTGCAATAAGCTTTTCTTTCTGGGCTTCATCCAGAGGCACAGCCGAAACCGCGCAAACCGGCAAAATCCCATGTTCTTCATTATACTGCTGGCGATAAGCCTGACAGCAATCGGAAAAATAGCGGATATATCCCTTTTCTGTGAGAATCTTCATAAAGTTCAGAAGATAAGGATGTACTTTTCCGCGGAAGCTGCTGTCGAGGATGGCGCAGCGCTCTTCCTTGCCGATATTCGGCGCAGAGAGCAGGCGCAGATAATCAGACTCCTGAGCAAACACGGCGTCAAGAGTTTTCATCTGCTCCATAACAGCCTTTTCGGCTCCTTCTTCTTTTACCAGAGAATAGAGAGCCTCTGAATATGTGGTTGCTATCTGACTCATACTATTCACCCAACTCGTCGATAAAGCTTTCAACAAGCTGTGCATGGTCTGCATCTGTCAGGCTGCGTCCCACAACCTTTCCTGCGATTTCCATGGCAAGAACGGATATTTCGTCCTTTGCTTCGTTGACAGCCTTTTTCTTTTCGAGAGCGATATCTGCATTGGCCTTATCCATAATAGCCGCAGCATCACGGTTTGCCTGACGGATGATTTCTTCCTCACGGCTCTGTCCGCGGGCTACCGCTTCCTTGATAATGCGTTCAGATGTATCTTTCGCAGCAGCAAGCTTTTCATTGTACTCGTTTTCCAACGCCTTTGCATTCTTTTCAGCATTGTCTGCATTGGCATACATATTATCAATTTCTGTCTGACGCGCTTCGATCATCTTCATAACAGGCTTAAAGAGAAACTTCGTGCCGACGAAAATGACTGTGAGCGTATTCAGCAATACAAAAAGTGCAGTCCAGAGTTCAACCCCGATAAAATCCAAATAATACATGCACTTCAATCCTTTCTGCTAAAATTAGAAAAAAGTGAATTACAGTGTGAACAGAATCAGGATAGCTGTAACGAGGGAATAAATACCTGTAGATTCTGTAACAGCACAGCCAAGGATCATGTTGACACGGAGATTATCAGCAGCCTCCGGCTGACGAGCCATACCTTCGAGAGCGTGGCTTACTGCGTTACCTTCACCGATAGCAGGGCCGATAGCGCCAATGCCCATACACAAACCTGCACCTAATGCTTTACCGAAAATGGCTAAACCTTCACCGATACCCATAAAGAATATCCTCCTAACATTTTAATTTTTTATATGATAAGTGTTTTGCTTACAAGATCAGTTTTCTTCCGTTTTTTCCGGCTCAGGAAGGGAGCCGCCGATATATACCATAGACAGAAGTGTGAACACCAATGCCTGCAGGAAACCGGAGAAGAAATCGAAGTATACCGAAAGCACCGCAGGGATACCATAGGTGAAAATCGGAACTCCTGAGATTATGCCGAGACATTCCAGCATACCGAAAATGCCTACTGCAAATGTGACAGCAGCTAAAATTTTGTGCATCAGTTTATTTGTCTTTTTCGCCCACATAAAGAACATAAGAAGTCCTGCGATTATCAGTACCCCCGCCATAAGCCAGCCTGCCGATGTGACAAGACCGATTATAACTGTCGAGAGCAATGTCAGCGCCGCGTAGATGATCGACGAGATGATACCGCCGACCGACACGTTACTGAAATGACGGAAAGACATAGAGAGCGGCTGGGCAAGGTCTGAAATTATATTCATTGGGTTGATATAATTTTTGAGGAACTTGCCGATACCGTTGTTTTTAATGTTGTTGAACCATATAATAAACGATACCATAAGAGCCCATGTGGCTGTGCAGTTGATGTCGGCTGTCGACGAGCGTAAAAAGCCTGTCAGGCCGATATAGCTGCCGCAGATACTGCAGAGGAAGAGGCAGCCCATGAACGGTGTCCAGTGGACATTGTGCTTGCCCATTGCGGAGGCTGTGAGATTTGTTATCATCATAACGCCTTTTTCCACAAGGACCTGCATTTTGCCCGGACGCTTTTCAAGATTTTTGCCCAGCTTTATAAAGGCTATACACAGAAGCACTGCCACGATAAAGGACGACACGGCTGTCTGCGTTATCGGTATTCCTCCGAGAATCGGGATCTCAAAATAAACGTATGCACCTGTTACATTTATGCTCATTACTTTGTTTCACCAGACTTTCTGAAAAATTCTATGACTGTTATCACCAGACGCGAAAGCACCAGCGGCACTATCATTGCGATAGGATTGCAGGCACCGCTTCTTGCAAGAAGAATGATGATTGCCGCCATTGCAATAAGTCTCATGCGGAAAGATGCCTTGATGAGAGCCTTGCCTCCCTTTACATCTCCTGCGACCGCTTTGTCGGCCGCCGATTCTGCAGAAACTGCCATAAAGAAGAAGTTGGCAACTGCCATGATGCATCCGATTATTCCGCCCAGCAGCACGCTTGTGCTGTAAAATCCGCTGAGGGCGAATACCATGACCATAGCGGCTGTGCATATTGCTTCACCGATGGCAAGCATTGCCGTTTCGCGCAGGACAAACTGTCGTGTATTCAATTTGTCACCTCCAATTGTCTACTCGTGATCGTTAAAGGACAAAGCGGTTTTTTCCTCCTCCTTATCCTTTCGCGAAAGCTTTTCAAGGGTTTTAAGCGAGCTTTTAAGACCGTCTATCGCGCTGATGATCCCCAATATCACAGCGGCAATCACAACCCATCTGCCAAGCCCGAATCTGTTCTGCAGCCATATAGCTATGAGAACGAACCCCGCAAGAGGCGCCGCCACAGATATGCCCAGCTGCATGAACCAAACCAGAAGCGCTATATCTTTCATACACTTCACCTCATTGACGAATTACTTTTAATTATACACTAATTCAAAATAATTATCAAGTATTGTTACGTTTTTTTCGCATTTTTCTCGGTCATTTTTATCTTTTATTGTCCTATAATACGCACATTTTCCGATATATGCAGAAAAACTCCCGGCTTTACACCGGGAGTTATGTTTTAGTCAGGGTCGCGCATTGTTAAAAAGGCTTCATTTTCCATTTCATCGTCTGATGATTCACTGTATCCTGAAGATCTTACGCCAAGATGTCCTTTTGCCCTGCCGCCATCGAGACTTTCTCTGTGCCCCATATTTATAAATAATTGTTTGCCTGCTGGCACTAATACTGAATTGGCATAGCTGCCGTAATCACCACCAGGCCATGTGAGATGCATATTGATATAACGGTCGTTTTCAGAATGATTGTAGATATGGAATACGTCGTCATACTGATCATTTTTGAAAATCGAACCGAGATAGCCTATGCGGAAATATTCGTCTTCGTAAACCAGTTCATCCTCTTTGAGCTGGCGAGGGGCAAGCGCCTTTGCAGCTTCCTCCCCTTCGGGATAAATTACAAACGGATATGTTTTTGCGCCCGGTTTATACTTTTCCATATAGGAATGAATAAATATCTCGCCCGAATGTTCAAGAAGCTGTGTATAGCCTGTCTTTTCCACATCCTGCAGTTCGAAATTTACATTTATATGTGTTGTATATCCTGCATCTGCGCTCAATCCATGATGACTGTCAATAACGTATCCGTTTGCATACTCGCGTTCAAAGTCCAGGTTCTTGCGCTCATCACTGCGGTTTACAAAGATGAACTCCTGCCAGCGATAATTACTGCCTTCAAATCCCTCTGCGTCGTGCACCACGACGAGCGCTTCTTCGTTATCAACAAGCACTGTATCATCTTCCTGCACTTCATACACGGCAAATGAGGCATTTTCTTCGCCGTAAGGATAATAGATAAAGTTTTCTGTGTATGGACTTGCAGAGTCATCTGCCATAGTCATACTCAAGCCTGTTTCAAACATCGTTATATTGTCAGGATCGACAAAATATTTTTTTATTTCGTCGACAGGAACTGTCATTTCGATCTGATTTATGCCGTTTGCAGTAACTTCTCCCCTGCAGAGTGCTTCAAAGTTAACGCCGTCTATGTATGCACTGCCCGACGTCAGCGACATATCGACACTCTTTTTGTTCTGGACGGCCATTTCAAATGTGACATAACGGCTGTCCTTTCTGATGCCGAGAGCCTTGACTTTGATGTACTCATCGTCATAGATTTCCACATTGGTAAGCTGTTTAAGCTCTCCTTCTGTGGACTCTGTGGCCTGTGTGACTTCGGCTGCCGTTGTGCTGCTCAGCTGAACATCGTTAGTTTTGCTTCCCTTCATCCATATAACACCGCCGACAACTGCCGAAACGAGCAGGGCGGCAATAAGGATTATCGGAAGAAGCTTTTTCTTATTGTCATCTGTCTTAATATGGACTTCCTGCGGACGCTCGAGGATAATTTTCGGCGTTTTGTTGTCCTTGTGCTGATATTCGATGTCCTGAGAATCATAAAGTTTTTCATAAAACTCTGCATCATTCATATCATATTTTGCAATAGCCTGATTTCTGCCTATTCGCATTGCCAGCGCAGGCGGAAGCTCGACCTTATCGAGATATATTATAAGCTGTTTTTTATCGAGATCACGGGAATAGTTGAGCTCGTCCTTGCAGTTATCGCTGGCGAGATAATTTTCCGACATAAATGCGATAAAAAAGCTGCATTCCTTGACATGGCGGGCGATATTTTCATCCCATTCTGTACCCGGGTCGATGCCGTCATCGTACCATATACGATAGCCGTCTTTCTGCATCTGCTCAATAATCGGCCACACACGGGCAGAATCCTTGTGGGAATAGCTTATGAATATGTAATTTTCGTTACCTTCGTAAGATATTGGTCTTTCCAAAATGCACACCTCACTTTTACCAGCTCAGGTCGAGATGGATTTTTTTGCGGTAAAGCTCGACACTATCTCCGCCGCCTGTCCTTTCACTTATAACAAGGTCAAAGTCTGTATTGCCACTTGTGACATCGTTTTCGTGATTGATAAACTGCGTATCAAATGACTGGGTATCAGGATGGAGATACATAATGCTCCAGAAGCCTTCTTCCACAAGTTCGCCGTTCTTATGATAGTTTTCAAAGTGAACGTCCAGCTCCTTATCCAACTTGTTATAGCCGTAGAGACGGAAGGCATAGTTGGCTTTGTTGTATTCAAATGTGTCGATAAGGGCGACCACTATATCTTCGTTTTCGATGAAGATTTTATCTTCGCTGTCAAGTGTGCGAGGCTCGAAAGTAATACCTGTGTCCTCTTCAAACCAGACCTCAACTTCCTTTTCTTCGAACATTTCGTATGTTTCGATGTCCTGAATTGCAAAATGAACAGTTGCTCTGTAAACCTTGTCCTTCTGTGTTGTTTCCCATTCGGAATATACCTGATTTGTGATAACTGTGCTGTCAGGGAACATCTCTTCATTAGTGCCCGGGCCGTAGGCATAGCCGTTGACATCCCTGAAGCTTGTGTAAATTTTAGTCATACGGTCGGATTTATTGGTGGAAACGATGTCGATAACCCACTCATTTTCCTCGTTATAATGGGGATTTGCGATGACTATGCGTGTATTTTCGTCATCGTGGATGATAAAATCATTTTCTCCCGGCTCGAAAATATTCGAATCGTCATTTTCTTTGCCGTATGGATAATATGTAAAATACTGGTAATCCGGGAAGCCTTTTGTCGTCATTTTGACCTGTATTTTTATCACATCCTCAGGCTTTTCAATTATATCTGCCACATCTCTTTCAAGATATTCCCTGCGCCATTTCAGGAAGATATGGCTTTCGGCAGATGCCGGCAATGTGTGGTCATATTCTGACTCACAGCGCATACCGTTTATGTATGTTGTATCGATAAAAAGGTCGATATTTGTATCATTTTTGTTCTCCGCAAGCACATCAAGGATAAGATTGCCCTCCTCGTCGATATACATATCATGAGTTTTGAGGGTGATATCATTTTTGCTCAGCAGGCTTTCCTGACGGAGGGCAAACGGGTCTTCTGTAGCTGTTGTAGTATTTTCTGCCGCCGTCGTTTCAGGCTGGGATGCAGGCTTCATAAAGACCAGACCTGCCGCCGCAAGAATAACAAGCGGAAGGAGCATGAGAGGGCTGAACTCCTTTTTCTTAACGGCGTTTTTCTCCCCGTTTGTAAAGGCAGAAATGCCCTCAGCATCGTAAAGGCGCTGATAGAAATCGCCCTTGCCGTTTTTATTGAGAGACTGACAGCGACCGAAACGCATATCCATGCCTTCAGGCAAATTGGCTTCTTCAAGGTAGATAAGCAGCTGTTTCTTGCCGAGGTCACGGGAGAATTTGAGCTCATCCTTGCAGTTTTCACTGTCTATATAATTTTTTGAGATGAATGCAATAAAATATTCGCATCCGGTCACATGAGCAGCAATATTTTCGTCCCATTCTGTGCCAGGGTCGATGCCCTCATCATACCAGACACGATAGCCGTCAGCCTGCATCCGCTCAATAACAGGCCAGACCTTGCGGGAATCTTTGTGTGAATAGCTTATGAAAATATACGGCTCATTGCCGCGATATGGTACAGGTGGTTTCAAATTGGCACCTCCGATAATTTGTGATATACATATATTATATACGCTTTTGAGGACAGTTTCAAGGGTAAAAGAAAAACTCCCGATGGGATATCGGGAGTTTGTTTTGTTAATCGATTTCGTAAAGCTCTACTGTGAACTCTTCCCATAAGCTGCCGCCTATGCTTGTGCCGTAGTCCCAGTATAAAATCGTTGTTTCGGCTGTGTCGCCTCTGCCGATGTAATTGCTGAGATAATCTGCGGCGAAAATTGCTTCGTCGCCCGGCTGGAGAATGACCTCAGGAGTATTTGGATACGCCTCGCCGTCTCGTGTTGTCTGCACTGTCGCTTCGAAAGTTCTGTCGGAGATATTGCGGGCATAGAAGATATCTGTCGAGCCTGCGTTTGTCGACTGGGAGCCGAGGTATGCGAAAATCATCGACTCGTCTTCGTATATCACCTGTTCAGGGGTGATTTCACGGTCTCTCAGAGTCTTTGCCGCCTCTTCACCTTCAGGGTATATTTCAAACGGATAGGTCACATCGCCTTCGTTCCAGCTTTCACTCGGTTCGCCGATATAGAATTCACCCCTGTAAAGATATGTCTTGCCGAATTCTTCTGTCACAAGACGGACATCGTCATAGAATCCTTCGTTATAGCAGATTGTATGAGGATCGGATGTACCGAGGATATGGAACTCTGTTGAATAACCATTGACATTATCCTTTTCAACCGAATATTCCTTGCGACTATCGGTTTTATTGACGACAATAAACTCAGGGAACCAGTATCCCGAATAATCTGTTTCGTAATATTTTTCCGAGCGGCGCGCCGCAACTGTAAACTCAGCATTGTCGAGAATGATAAAGTCATCTTCGGCAGGGACATATTCAGCCAGCTTGACATTTTCCTCACCGTATGGGTAATAGGCAAAAGTTTTTGTGTCTATGCTTGCCGAATCGTCGAGCAGACGGCCGCTGAGCCATGTTTCGATAACCGTGATATTGTCGGGATCGATGAAATATTTTTCCATCTTTTCAATCGGGAACTGAACGCTGACATGGCTTATTTCCTTTGCCGGGAGTGTACCAGTCCAGTCAGGGTCAAACTCCGAGCCGTTAACATATGTAGTGCAGGTATAGAGGAACATATCGGCATCGCGCTTGTTCTGCACAGCCAGATTCCATGTGACATAGCGGCTGTCTTTTTCCATACCGAGAGCCTTGACATTGAGGTTATCATCGTCGTAAAGGTCCACATTTGTGATCTGCTTCAGCTCGCCATCTGCCGCCGTTGTGCCGTTATTCATCTGGGCATTTTCGGTGTTTCCTCCGCTGGTTTCGGCAGAAGCACCTCTGCCTTTAAACCACATCATACCGCCGATGATTGCCGAAATAAGCAGGGCGGCGATGAGGATAAGCGGAAGAATATTCTTCTTGTCGTTTGCCGTCTGCACATGGACTTCCTGGGGGCGCTCGAGAGCTATTTTCGGTGCCTTGTTGTCCTTGTGCTGAAGCTCGATACCCTGGGCATCATAGAGCTTATCGTAGAAATCCTCTTCCTTGAGGCCATACTGCATAATAGCCTGATTTCTGCCTATTCGCATTGCGAGGGCAGGCGGAAGATCGACTTTATCAAGGTAGATGATAAGCTGCTGTTTATCGAGGTCACGGGAATAGTTGAGCTCGTCCTTGCAGTTATCGCTTGCCAGATAGTTTTCCGACATAAATGCGATGAAAAAGCTGCAGTTTTTCACGTGAGCGGCGATATTTTCGTCCCATTCTGTGCCCGGATTTATGCCGTCATCATACCAGACACGGAAGCCGTCCTTCTGCATACGGTCGATTATCGGCCATACGCGGTCGGAGTCCTTATGGGAATAGCTTACAAATATGTAATTTTCATTGCCTTCGTAAGATACAGGTCTTTCCAAAATGTACACCTCACTTTTTACCAGCTGTAATCAAGATGATAAGGCTTGCGATACAGCTCGCGCGGAACTGCCGCATCCACATTGTCCTTTATAACAAGGTCAAAATCAACCGAGATTTTCTTATCGTTGTCAGGATCATCCAGATATAAAGTTTCAAAGAACTGTTCGCCCGGATCGACAACAGCCATATCCCAGCCCGATTCGGCTATCATTTCACCATCGTGCTTGTATTGGCACAGCTCAAATCTCAAAGCCTTGTCAGACTTGTTACATCCGTAAATACGGAAATCGTAGCCATAGTTACTTTCCCCGATTTCATCGATAATTGCCACCACAAGGTCGTCATTTTCAAGGATTATCCTGTCGTCATCTTCAAGTACGCGTGTCTCGAATGTTATGCCTTTGTCGCCTTCAGGATAAATGGTGAAGTTTTCAACAAGTATCTGGTCGTATGCCTTTGTATCCCACAGGCGTACTTCCATTTCAAGTCTGCGCACCTTGTCAGCACCTGTCACCTGCCATTCATCGAGGAATACTCTGCTTCGCACCATACTGCCTTCGCGCAGGTCTTCTGCAAGATGGAAGCCATATTCATAGCCATTGGTATTCTCCGAGCTTACTGCGACATCCATCATACGGTCAGTCTTGTTATGTGAAACTATTTCAGCCACCCATCTGCCATTTTCGTCATAGAAATGGTCGGTCATTGTGGTCATGAACATATCATCTTCATACAGCATGATATCGTCTTCATCAGGGACATAATCCAGCGGGATATTATTCTCTTCGCCGTATGGGTAATATGTGAAATAATGATCATCCGGGAATGGAGACATTATGATACTTGCCTCGATTTTTCTCACATCTGTCGGCTCATCAATCTCGCCCACATTATATTCATCGAATGTTTCAGGACGCCAGCGGATCCTGATGTTGCTTTCAGATGAAGCCGGAAGGTTGTAATATATTTCAGGATAGCACCTTATGCTGTTTATGTATGTAGTATGAAAATGCATTTCAACTTCGTGGTCGTTTTTATTTTCAGCCATCGTATCGAGAATGAGAGCGCCCTCTTCGTCGAGATACATATCCTGCACAGTCAGCGTGACGTTGTTCTTATTGAAAATCATTCGCTTGTCAAGCTCGAGAGGCCTGTTTTCGTCGGCAGTTGTGGTTTCTGTGGAAAGATTCTCCCCTGTTGTCGGCTGCAATGCTTCCTCACCGGACGGTCTGAACAGAAACAAAGCTGCGGCAAGCGCTGCAAGAGGAATGAGCAGCAAAAGAGGATTAAATCTGCTGCGTTTTACGGCAGTTTTCACTCCGTTTGTGAAAGACGAAATACCTTCAGCATCGTAAAGGCGCTGATAGAAATTGCCTTTGCCGTTTTTGCTTATCGACTGACAGCGGCCGAAACGAAGGTCCATACCGTCAGGCAAATTTGTGTCTTCAAGGTAGATGAGGAGCTGTTTCTTGCCCAGGTCACGGGAGAAATTGAGCTCATCCTTGCAGTTTTCACTGTTTATGTAATTATTTGAGATAAATGCGATGAAATAATCGCATCCCGTCACATGAGCGGCGATATTTTCGTCCCATTCTGTGCCCGGGTCGATACCTTCGTCATACCAGACGCGGTATCCGTCAGCCTGCATCTGCTCGATTATAGGCCAGACTTTGCGTGAATCTTTATGGGAATAGCTTATAAAAATGTATGGCTCATCGCCACGATATGGTACAGGCGGCTTCAAATCGGCACCTCCGATAAATTGTGATATACATATATTATATACGCTTTTATGGACAGATGCAAGGGTGGAAAGTATATTCCAGCAGGAAATGGTATTTAAAATATTATTACAATTCCTCCGCCCTTGCGTAATGGAAAGCATTATCCGTATGTTGCACCAAATGAAAAAGCAGCGTACTGTTTGTGTACTGAAATTATATTTATAATTAAAAAGGACTCGAACTCCCGCAAGGGGACTAGGAAGCGCAAGGCTTCCGTCGCCACAACGCTTCGCGGTGGATTCTCGCTAGCCCTTCCTCCTCTGCACCAAATGAAAAAGCAGCGTACCGTTTGTGTACTGAAATTATATTTATAATTAAAAAGGACTCGAACTCCCGCAAGGGGACTAG
>JAFSBG010000163.1 GCA_017441945.1 Clostridia bacterium | reverse complement strand
CCCCAACAAGCAGGCTTGTCGGGGACCCCATTATCGGGGAGGGGGGACCGTTGGAACAACGGTGGAGGGGTAGTAAAACAAGTACATAGATACTCCATACGGGGTGTCTTTTTTGTTTGTGCGTGTTGACGGACCGCCGAGGACGTCGGTCCCTACAGGATTAAACACAAAAACGGCTGTAGGGGCTGGTTTCCATGCCCGCCCGAAATATGCAGGGTGCGTTCCACATAAGAAAAAGCTCCCCTGAATGGGGAGCTTTTTAATATTTTATCTTACTTTTCTACGATGTATGCGTTATAGAAGTCGTGCTTTGCATTCTTGGAGATTGTGTAGCCTTCCATATTTGCGTTCATAGCGTAGTATTTCTGTTCGGAATAGAGAGGAATGATAGGAGCATCCTGCATAATAAGTTCCTGCATCTTCTTATAGACAGGTTCTCTGTCTTCCCATTCCATTGTAACTCGTGCTTCGTCAATAAGCTTGTCAACTTCAGGATTTGAATAGTAGCTTCTGTTGCCCGATGCTGCAGAAGAAGAACCGTGGTATACATTTGAGAATGTGGAGTCAGGGTTACCTGCTGCGCCGTAGGAAAGAGTATACATATCGTGTTCGCCGAGGTTGAGGTATTCAAGCATTGCGCCGAATTCTGTAAGCTCAACATTGAGTTCAACGCCGATCTTTGCAAAGTCGGACTGAACGAGCTGACCGATCTTATTATTGGCATCGCCGTATACCATAATGCTTGCTGTGAAGCCGTCAGGATAGCCTGCTTCTGCAAGGAGGGTCTTTGCCTTTTCAACATCGTATGGATAGTAGTCGATTTCGTTGTTTGCACCAGGCATATCAGGAGCAAGAACTGTACTGATAACCTGACCCTTGCCTTCGAGAACCACGTCAACGATAGTCTGTCTGTCAACTGCATAGTTGAGAGCCTGACGAACCTTTACATTGTCAAACGGAGCCTTCTTGCAGTTGAAGCCGATGTACTGAGCCGACTGGGAAAGATATGTTTCTGTCTTGAGATTATCGTCTTCCATAATACGTGCAACGTCAACAGCCGGTGTTGCCTGCAGGAAGTCTACGTCGCCAGCCTGAAGGGCGATTGTTCTGGAGGAATCCTCAGGAATAACTCTGATTGTGATGGAAGTTGCCTTTGGTGTACCTCTCCAGTAATCGTCGTTGCGAACTACTGTGACATGGTCGTTGGCTGCCCATTCCTTGAACTTCATAGGACCTGTGCCAATTGGATTTTCATTATACTTATCGCCTGCTTCTGTGATAGCCTTTTCGCTGACGATAGAGCCGTAAGTACCTGCAAGGTTAAACATAAGCGGAGCATAAGGCTCACTTGTCTTTACAGATACTGTGTAGTCATCGATAACAGTAACCTCTGTAATTTTATCAAAGTAGGACTTTACGCTTGGGGAAGCGACCATACGGTCGATGGAGAACTTTACATCAGATGCCTTGAGTTCATCGCCGTTATGGAACTTGACGCCTTTGCGGATGTAGAAGATAATTTCTGTATCCGACTTGAATTCCCAGCTTTCTGCAAGAGCAGGAGCTACTTCAAGGTCAGCTGTCTGCTTCATAAGTGGATCGTAAATCTGGTTGAATACACGAGCCGAATAACCGTCGTTTGCTGCGTGTGGGTCAAGTGTCTTAATGTCTGTAGTGTCTGCGATAATGATGTCTGTGCGGATTTTTTCAGGTGCTGCAGTTGTGGCTTCTGTTGGCTTGCCGGCTTCAGTTGCTGGTGCGGCAGTTGTTGTCACAGACTCTTCTTTTGTGCAGCCTGCAAACATTGAAAACAGCATCACCATGGCCAGCGTGAGACTTAATAACTTCTTCATGAAATATCCTCCTTTTATTATAATATGTAATAATTATACACCCTGTAAGATTAAATGAAAATAAACTTTCGGCAAATTCTCCCTATTGAACATTTTTCAAATGTCAGTTTTGTAGGACAGTAATAAATATAAGTGATGTTTGTCCTGTTGTCTGATGGACGGGCATGGAAACTCCGCAAGATTTCTGCAGGGACACAGCGAGCTGTGCGGGCGGGCACGGAGACCCGCCCCTACAAGAAAGCCCCTTGCCTCCCTCTGATATTCACCCCAACAAGCAGGCTTGTCGGGGACCCCATTTTGGAGGTGGCTTGCGTCAGCAAGACGGAGGGAGAGAATTTTATCCAATCCGCCGGAGACATCTAAATTAAATAGACGGGCTATGCCCTACACCCCTCCGCCCCTTTGGGGCACCTCCCCTTAACAATGGGAGGCTTTTGGCATTGAGAAGCTTCCTTGCCTCCCCTGTGCAAGGGGAGGCGTGAGATAGAAAAGCGGAAAGCTTTTATTATTTATTTCGGTTCTTCGAGAACATAGGCATTGCTTAAATCGTGTCTGCCGTTTTTATAAATCTTATAGCCTTCAAAAAACTTTGTCATGCCGTAGTATTTTTCCTGTGTATAAAGGGGAATTACAGGGGCATCTGCCATAATTATACGCTGGGCTTCCTTGTAAATCTCGCATCTTACATCGTCATCATACTCGGCTCTTGCCGCTTCGAGCAGCTTGTCCACCTCGGCATTCTTATAGCGGCTCTTGTTGCCTGCGCCCGGTGTGACACTGCTGTGGAACAGATTATAAAGTGTGGCATCTGTATTGCCAGGAACGCCGTGGGAAAGGATTACCATGTCTGCCTTGCCGTTGTTTGCCTGGTCTAAAATAGTCGCCTTCTCGATGAGATTTACCTCCAGCTCGACGCCGATAGCGCCGAAGTCAGACTGCAATACCGTCGCCGCCTTGTTGTGGCTGTCGCCGTGGACATACATATTTGCCTTGAAGCCGTCAGGATAGCCGGCCTCGGCAAGGAGAGCCTTCGCCTTTTCGATGTCATACGGATATGGCACGAAATCGTTTACCGCATCCTTGTTGTCGGACGGAAGCATTGTATGGGCAACTGCGCCGTTTTCCTCGAGAACGACAGTTTTTATAGACTCCTTGTCAGCCGCGTGGGACAGAGCCTGACGCACCTTGAGGTTGTCAAACGGCTCCTTTTCGGTGTTTATCGAAACATAGACAACGTCTGTCATAAGCTCGCTTTCGGTCTTGAGCTTCTTGTTGGCAAGGACAGCGTCGATGTCTGTCGGCTGAACCATATAGGAAAAGTCGATGTGCCCCGCCTTGAGCTGGACATTGCGCATTGTGCCTTCAGGGATGATTTTGATGGAAATTGTAGTTGTGAGAGGCTTGCCGCCGTGGTATTCCTCAAAAGCTTCGAGAACGATATAGTCATTCTGCATCCATTCTTTCAGCTTCATAGCGCCTGTGCCCACAGGGTTCACGCCAAACTCATCGCCGTATTCGCCTACAGCCTTTTCGCTGACGATTGACGCCGAAACGCCCGAAAGGACATCCATGATTTCGGCGTAAGGCTGGTTGAGCTTTACCGAAACTGTGTAATCATCAACAGCTTCGACAGAGTCGATGGCGTGGAAGGAGCCCATTACGATAGGCTGAGCCATTGCTCGCTCCAAAGAGAAGCTGACATCGCTCGCCTTCATTTCCTCGCCGTTATGGAACTTTATGCCCTTTTTAAGGTGGAAAATAATTTCGGTATCGCTTTTATTCTCCCATGTTTCGGCAAGGGACGGGACGATTTCAAGATTTTCATCCTGCTTTACCAGCGATTCATAGATGTGAGCGGCGGCGCGGATGGAGATTTCGTCGTTGATGACGTGGGGGTCAAGGCTGACTGCGTCCCATTCTTCACCGACTGTGATGTCGGTGCGCTTGACCATATCTTCAGGGTTTACTGTGCCCTGTGTGGCGCAGCCCGATAGTAAGGTGAGGCTCATAACGAGAGCCAGAATTAAACTGATATACTTTTTCATGATTTCTCCTGATGTGTGATAGGATAATTATACTATATCGCAGGGAAAAATGCAATGAAAAAAGCTGGGCAGAATTGTGTACAGTTTTTGAATAATTATAAAAATGAACAGTTGAGAATTGAAAGTTGTGGTATCTGCGATGCATTAGTTAAGTTCACTCCCTCAGTCAGCCTTACGGCTGCCAGCTCCCTCCTCTGAGGGAGCCAAGGGGAAGCTTGTGCGTAATGGTTGGAAAGATTCTTCACTGCGTTCAGAATGACAGGAAATCTAATGTAGGGGAGGCGTTCCGCCTCCCGCGGTGCATTTATATATTTCGGACGAGCAATGCTCGCCCCTACAATCGTTCTATCGTAGTCAATCCCGGCGTCCCGCAAATGCACAGTCCCGCATAAAAAAAGAGATGCCCGGAGGCATCCCTTTTTTATATAACTCAATTCGATTAGTCCTTGAGCTTTCTGATGTTCATAACTGCGATAGCGCCGACAACGATGAAGCCGATGATAACAGCGATCTGACCTGCAGGTGTAGGGCCGTTTGCGGAAGAAGCAAGACCAAAGTTATGGCAGAATGCAGCGCCGACAAAGAGGCCGAGAATTGTTACAGAAGCATCGGAGGAACCTGTGCCGGAGAGAACGAGCTGACGGATTGGGCAGCCGCCTGCGAGAGCGGAAGCGAAACCAACGAGAGCAAGACCGAGGAAGTTCCAGAGCCAGTCTGTATGAGCAACAGGCTGACCTTCAAAGCCGAGGTTGAACTTGCCAACTACGAGCATACCGATGAGAGCTGCGATAAATACGCCTGCTGTACCTACGAAGAGGTGAGCATTCTTATAGAGGAAGAGGTCACGGAAGCCGCCAACCATGCAGATACGGCTGCGGTTACCCATAGCACCAACAACAAGACCTGCGATGAGAGCGATCCAGATTGGAGCGTGGAGGGAGCCAGGGCCTTCTGCAGAGAAGAAGATGAATGCAGGAGCAGCGATGAGGAGGATGAGGTTCATAACGTTGATAGCAGGCATCATCATACCTTCAAGCTTACCCTGTGCAGGCATCTTGCCTGTTGCGAGGGAGAAGCCCTTGTTGATGAAGTAAACGCCTACGAGTACGCCGACGATAAAGCCAACGATACCTGCGATAGCGTTAAGGTCACCACCAGCGAGACGGAGAACCATACGGAGTGGGCAGCCGAGGAACATGAGAGCGCCGACCATTACGAAGAAGCCGAGAATGAATCTTGTAACAGGAGCGGAGCCACCCTGTGGCTTATAGTCCTTCATGCAGAGGGACATAATGAATGAGCCCAGAACAAGACCGATGATTTCCGGTCTGATGTACTGAACAACAGCAGCGCGGTGCATACCGAGAGCACCAGCTGTGTCACGGATGAAGCAGGCAATACAGAAGCCCATGTTGCCCGGGTTACCCATCATAACGAGGATAACTGCGAAGATACCGATTACGAGACCGGTTGCGAGAACGAGGAGTTTTTGTTTCTTTTCAGCGTTCATACTTTTATCTCCTTTTTATTTTGTACCCATTCCACAAATCATCAGCACGCCCATCGGCGGCTCTTTTTCCGCCATTTATGGAGAAAAATCCTCGTTAAGGCACAAAGCCTTGCCTGCGGCTTTTATCCATTCTGACGAAAAAATATCTCGCCTATGCACGCGCTCTGATTTATTCCACGGGTACTTGTTTTGTTGCTCCTTACGGAGTCTTTTTATTTTCCGATTTATTCCTATATACCCGCCTCACTTAATGGCTCCCCTGTGTAAGGGGAGCTGTCAGCCAAAAGGCTGACTGAGGGGTTGTTTTCTTTTAATTACAGCAATCCCTCCACCATCGTTCCGATGGTCCCCCTCCCGATAAACGGGGTCCCCGCAAAACCTGTTTTGTGGGGTGAATAGCAAGGGAGGCTTTTAATCATCAGCAGACTTTGGATACTCAGAACATCTCGGACTTTTATTTTCTTTTTCCATATAAAAGGCAGAAATCTATTTATTTTATCAATAAATTACTTTTGCCATCTTTTTGCCTTGTTTTTTTCCGACATAAATTATATAATTATATATAGAGGAATGAAAGTAATGTGTGCTTCGCACTGATTTAATAAATTCACTCCCTCAGTCACACTTCGTGTGCCAGCTCCCAAATGGGGTCCCCGACAAGTCTGCTTGTTGGGGTGAATCTCTGATGGAGCCAGGTTTTAGAATGTGCTGACTCCTTGCCTCCCTCTAAGAGCCACCCCACAAAACAAGTTTTGCGGGGACCCCAGCAGGAGGTGCCCGAAGGGCGGGGGGAGAAAAACCACCATCATCATACGCCAAAATTTCCATAGTAAAAAATACCACAAAAGAGGTTTTTTATATGAAAAAAGTATATTTCGACAACGGCAGCACTTCGTTTCCAAAGGCACCGGGAGTCGCTGAATGTATCGCCGATATCCTTACACACGGCAGCTACAACATCAACCGCGGCGGCTACAACTCTGCTTACAGCCTTTCTGACAACGTCTATCTCACAAGAGAAGCTCTCTGCAAGATGATGAACGGCCCAAAGGCTCGCAACGTCGTGTTCACCAACAACATCACATCCTCTCTCAACATGATTCTCAAGGGCTTTTTAAAGCCTGGCGACCATGTTGTAACATCATCCATGGAGCATAACGCTGTTATGCGTCCAATCGTTCAGCTTGAGCAGATGGGTGTCAAGTATTCTGTTGCTCAGGGCGACGAAGAAGGTTTCGTTTCGGCAGAAGCTGTGCGTAACGCTATCACAGACGAGACAAAGGCTGTTGTGATGCTTCACGCTTCCAACGTCTGCGGCACAGTAAACGATCTCGAAGCCATCGGCGCAGTTTGTAAGGAAAAGGGCGTATTTTTCATTTGTGACTGTGCTCAGTCTGCAGGCGTCATCCCTATCGACATGGTAAAGATGAATATTTCCTGCCTCTGCTTCACAGGTCATAAGAGCCTTTTAGGCCCTCAGGGTACTGGCGGATTCATTATCACACCGGAATTCGAAAAGCATGTATCTCCACTCATTGCAGGCGGCACAGGCAGCGTTTCCGACAGCCTTGAAATGCCTACATCCATGCCTGACAAGTTTGAGTCTGGCACAATGAACCTTCCTGGTATCGTTGGTCTCGGCACAGCGCTTCAGTTTTTGAACGAAGTTGGTATCGAGAACATTCACAAGAAGGAAATGGAGATTACAAAGTACTTTATCGAATGTGCAAAATCCCTTCCAGATGTAAGAATTGTGGGTAAAAAAGAAGACACCGTCATGCGCACTGCCGTAGTTTCTCTTGATTTCGAGAAAGCTGACAACGCTGAGGTGTCGTACAAACTTGATGATGAATACGGTATCATGACACGCTGCGGTATGCATTGCGCTCCAATGGCTCATAAGACCTTGAAGACTTTCCCACAGGGTACTGTCCGATTCAGCTTCGGATATTTCAGTGATATAAATGATGTGGACTATTGCATGGATGCGATAAAGAAGATTCTCAAGTAAAGTTTATTTTTGAGAGGGAGCTGTTAAGGCTCCCTCTTTTTTGTGTTTGATACATTTCGGGAGGGCGCAGAGACCCTCCCCTACAAACTATTCCTTTTGGGATAATCCTGTAGGGCGACTGCCTCCCTTGCCTAAAGGGAGGGGGACCACCGAATGGTGGTGGAGGGATTCACCATCCCCGCCCGCTTATTTAATGTGACAAATGCCACATTGTATAAACCTTTAATAAACAATAAGTGATTTTTCTTTTTTCGCCGTAAGCTGACCAATTATTCTGGCGTAAGGGGTAACTTCTTCGAGCTTTTTGAGAAGCTCCTTTGCTCTTTCTTCCGGAAGAGCAATAAGAAGACCGCCCGACGTCTGTGGGTCTACCATAATGTCCATCATGTGCTCCGGAATATTTCCCTTATTACAAATATGGCTCTTTAAATACTCAAAATTGGCGTAAGCGCCGGCAGGAACAATACCGTCCTTTGCCAGGTCTATAGCTGCGTTGAGAATTGGAAGTGAGGTGCTGTGCAGCTCCATCGTAAGACCTGAACCGTTTGCCATCTCATAGCCATGGCCCAGAAGACCAAAGCCGGTTACATCGGTGCAAGCGTGAGGTGCATAAGGCATCATGAGTTCCTGGGCTTTTTTATTGAGAGTGCTCATCATCTGGCACATAAGTTTATAGTTTACTTCATCCAAAGCGTCTGCCATGGATGCTCCTGCAAGTATTCCTATACCCAATGGCTTGGTAAGGATAAGCACGTCGCCCTCTTTTGCAGAGGAGTTTTTAAGAACCTTGTCAGGGTGGATAAATCCGGTGACGCAAAGGCCGTATTTCGGTTCGGCATCTTCAATAGTATGGCCGCCCGCAATAATTGCCCCTGATTCACGCACTTTATCGTATCCGCCTTGCAGTATTCCCTCAACCTGCTTCATCGACATACAAGAGCTGATTGAAACGAGATTCATACAAGTTACCGGTGTGCCGCCCATAGCGTAAACGTCACTGAGTGAGTTTGCTGCGGCGATCTGGCCGAATGTATATGGATCATCGACGATAGGTGGGAAGAAATCGACCGTCTGTATCATCGCTGTTTCATCATTTATCTTATAGACAGCAGCGTCATCGCTGGTCTCAAAACCTACAATAAGGTTTGGGTCGAAGAACTTTGGCAGTTTTGAGAGTACTTCATCTAAGACACCCGGTCCGAGTTTGGCTCCTCACCCGCCGCTCTTTGCCATCTGAGTCAGTCTCTTGCTTTCTGGCATAGATATTCTTCCTCCTTTCGTTTTTATCCGTGTTATTATAACATACATTATTTTTATTTTCAATACTTTATTGATTTTTTCTATAGTATATATGACTTTTATTTATAAAGTCAATAAAACATATATCTTCCGACTGCCCTGTCCCCCTGTTGATTTTGTGCGTAGGTTTTGGTATAATTATGATATATGTAACTCTAAGCTTTTACCCCAACAGCACAAACCCTGTAGGGGCGAGCATTGCTCGTCCGTGTGATAATGTAAGGGCGAGCATTGGTCGTCCGTGTGATAATGTAGGGGCGACCATTGGTCGTCAGCTTATTCGATAGCGCCGCAGACACCGATTACATACCCCTTCGGTGATGCCATACGCTTTGCAATTACATACACACTGCGTGTGATTACATACTGCTACGCAGATATGAGGTGTGATAAATCACATTTGATAGGT
>JAFSBG010000162.1 GCA_017441945.1 Clostridia bacterium | reverse complement strand
GTCGCCGGTCGCACCCCGGTGCTCCTGTGGTCTGGTGATCAAACTGCCTGACCAGTTTGCAGTTTTTGCAACTTTTGGGCGGCCAAAAGTTAACGCCGTAGGCATTCCACGCCTTGCGCGTGGCGAGAAGGTTTTCGATTTAATTAAAACTTTAATTTGCAAATAAGATTCAAGACACCTCATCCGTCAGCTTCGCTGACACCTTCCCCTCAAGGGGAAGGCTTAAAATTTACCCGTGACTCGCTTATCTGTCATTCTTAAGCTGTAAAGCCGACAGCAAATGTACCCATTTTCGTATAGCTCCCCTTGCCCTTTATTCAAAAAATCCATAATCTCCCCATTGACTTTTTGCGTGAGAAGTTATACAATATTCTTAAATAAAATTATTATTAAGGAGTAAAACTATGTATAATTTTGACAATCTTCTCAACCGTTTTGGCACAAACTGCGTTAAGTGGGATATGCTCGAAAAGAAGTTCGGCACAACAGATATGATCCCAATGGGCATCGCTGATATGGACTTTGAATGTCTTCCAGAAATTATGGAAGTTCTCGTAGAACGCGCAAAGCACCCTACATACGGCTATACAGTTGCTACAGACGGCTACTATAACGCTATCATCAACTGGAACAAGACAAGAAATGATTTCGAATTCACAAAGGAACAGATCATTCCTATCCCAGGCTGTGTTGCTGCTACAACATTTGCTCTCCAGGCTCTTACAAACGTTGGTGATAAGGTTATGCTCCATACTCCTATCTACCACCCATTCTATGCATCCATCAAGGACAGTGGTCGTGAAACAGTTATGTGCGAAATGAAGCAGGACGAAAACCTCATCTACCGCATTGACTGGGAAGACATGGAAGCTAAGCTTAAGGATCCAAAGCTCACACTCCTCATCCTCTGCTCCCCACACAATCCATGTGGCCGTGTATGGGAAAGAGAAGAACTGGAAAAGATCGTTGACCTCTGCGATAAGCACCATGTAAAGATCTTCTCCGACGAAATCCACTCCGATATCATTATGCCTGGCAACAAGCACATTCCTCTCCTTGCTCTCAACGAAAAGGCAAGAAAGATCGGCGTTCTCGCTGCTGCTCCATCCAAGACATTCAATATCGCTGGTATCAAGTCTTCCTTCTATGTAATCCAGGACGAAGAACTCTTCAATAAGGTTAATAACTTCTATAAGACATACCACATCGGTCTCGACCTCTTTGGCTATGCTGCAACAGAAGCTGCTTACACAAAGGGCGCTCAGTGGGTTGATGAAATGTGCGCATACATCAAGGGCAACGCTGAAACAGTTGTTGACTACTGCACAAAGAACACAAAGATCAAGGCATTCGTTCCACAGGCTACATTCCTTATGTTCCTCGACTTCTCCGCTTACGGTCTCACACACGAAGAAGTTGCTGAAAAGTGCATCAAGGCTGGCGTTGATATGAACTCCGGCGTTATGTTCGGTAAGGAAGGCGGCAACTGCCATATGAGAATGAACATCGGTACACCACGCCACATGGTTCAGAAGGCTCTCGAACGTCTCCACGCAGAATTCGATAAGTAATTTGATAAAATAATTAAAGGGCAGGCTATAAAGCTTGCCCTTTTGCGTTAAAATCGATAATACGGGCGGGCATGGAAACCCGCCCCTACAGTAATCCCTTGGCTCCCTCAGAGAGCCACCCCAATGAGCAGGCTCATCGGGGACCCCGGCGGGAGCTGGCAAAACCGCAGGTTTTGACTGAGGGAGTGAACTTATCCAATGTGATTTATCACACCATAATGTTCCATAGGAACAATTCATGCATTTATGCAGTTCATGGCGAAAGCCAGTTCACGATGCTCCGCATCAATTCATTTCAAAAATAAAATACAGGAGGAAATACTATGTACGATCTTTCTCACGTAACTCTCGGCGCTATCACAGAAACACCTGAAAGCGAGTTTATCATGCGCAGAAAAAAGGTGGACAAGATTCTTGAAGAAAAGGGCCTTGAAGGCATGATTTTCTTCAACACTTCCTCTATCTTCTATCTCACAGGCTCGTCTCTCATCCAGACAGAACGCCCAATGGTTTATATCTACCGTGCAGCGGGCAAAAGCGCACTTTTAGTTCCACGTCTTGAACTTGAACACGCTTCCGCTCACGTCAAGAATTGCAAGATTTACTGCTACCCTGAATATCCTGGCGAAAGACATCCTATGGAATTCCTCAAGGATATCGTAAAGGAGCTCGGTCTTGAAAATGCAACACTCGGCGCAGACGGCAACGGTGCTCCTGCTGTTCAGGGCTATAAGGGTCCTGCCCTCACAGAAATCTTCCCTGATATGAAGCTGACATTCATGCCTCGCATGATTACAGAAATGAAGATTTACAAGTCTCCTTATGAAATCATGCTTATGAAGGAATCTGCACGCTGGGGCAACCTTGCTCATATGCTGCTTCAGGAATACACAAAGCCGGGCGCAAACGAAGCTGATGTTCAGGCTCGCGCTTCTGCCGAAGCTACACGCATTATGCTCAAGACATTAGGCCCATGCTATAAGCCAACAGGCTATGACTCCAGAGGCGCTTCCGCAGGCTACCGTGGACAGATTGGTCCTAACTCCTACTTCCCACACGCTACAATGGCTGCTCTCACATTCAAGCCTGGTGACACTCTCGTAACAGGCGCAGGCGCATCTATTCAGGGCTATAACTCCGAGCTTGAAAGAGTTATGTTCGTAGGCGAACCAAATAAGGAACAGGAAAAGTTCTATAACTACGCTATCACAGCTCAGAAGGCAGCTTATGCTGAAATCAAGCCTGGCAAGAAGTGCTCTGACGTTGACAAGGCTATGATGAACTTCTTCAAGGACAACGGTCTTATGAAGTACTGGCGTCACCATACAGGCCACTCCATCGGCACAGGCGGCCATGAAGCTCCATTCTTCGATGTTGCTGACGATACACTCATCGTGCCTGGTATGTGCTTCACAGTTGAGCCTGGTCTTTATGTTGAAGGTCTCGGCGGCTTCCGCCTTTCCGATACTCTCGTAGTAACAGAAACAGGCTTCGAGCTCATCACATATTACCCAACAGAAATCGAAAAGATGATCTGCTGGTAAAGCTTATTCCCCATTTCAGACTTACCTCTATTTGAGATGTCATACTTTCCGCGAAATGAATTCGCAGAAAGCGGAAAAACAATGCTTCATATTAAAATTAAAAGCCACCCGAAAGGGTGGCTTTTTTATGCAAAAAAACAGAGGGGTTGTCGTAGGGACGGATTTGAATGTTCTCCTGAAAAATTGTAGGGAATGGCGTCCTCGACATTCCGCCTATTAAATCTGTCGGAGACACCTTAACATTTTCCGCAGGAAAATATATCGCGCCGCAGGCATATCGCTCGGCTGTGCCGAATATCGCATTTGCACAACAAATATATCGCTGCGCTGTGTGCAATATATTGCTTTTTCCCTTATAATATGGTATCATTATATAATAACAATGGGAAACTATGCCCTTTTAAAGGAGATAGCCATGAAAATTATTCACATTGCCGGCGGCGGCGACAAGGGCGGCGCGAAAACTCATATTTTCGCCCTGACCAAGCATCTTTCAAAGAACAACGACCTTACCCTCGTTTCGATGCGTAAGGGCGAATTCCCCGAAGATGCCGCTAAAGAAGGCATTAAAACCAAGATTTTTGACGGAAAGGTGACACTTTTCGATATGTTCGCTCTGGCGAACTATATACGCAAGGAAAAGCCGGACATTGTTCATTGCCACGGCGCAAAGGCAAACCTTGCAGGTGTTATGGCAAAGTTTATAAGCCCGAAAACACCGTTTACAACCACAGTCCACAGTGACTACCGCCTCGACTATATGCACTCACGCATCAAGAAGAACACATTCGGCGTTATCAACTCGGTCGCCCTCCGTTTCTTCGATTTCTATACATCGGTTTCCGATAATTTCAAGAAAATGCTCATTGAGCGCGGTTTCAAGGCTGACAAGATTATGCCTATCTATAACGGCCTTGATTTTAACGAAAAAACCCCTGAATTTGATAAAAAAGCCTATCTCAACGAGATTGGGCTCGACTATACAGGCGATGAAGTCGTCCTCGGCATCGCGGCGCGACTCACCCCTGTCAAGGACATTCCCACACTTCTCAAAGCCTTCGCCATTGCTTACAAGCAGAATGAAAAGCTCCGCCTTATCATCGGCGGCGACGGCGACAGCACCGATATGCTGATAAATATGGCAAAGGAGCTGGGCATTGATAAGGCTGTCTGCTTCTGCGGATGGGTAAACGATATCGGCAAGTTTTTCTCGGCCTGCGATATCGATGTCCTCTGCTCGATTTCCGAATCATTCCCTTATTCCATTCTCGAAGGCATCCGCGCAGGCTGTGCCGTGATTTCTTCCGATGTGGGCGGCGTTACAAATATGATCGAAAGCGGCGAAAACGGCTATATTTTCCAGCCTAAGGACTATGAAACCTTCGCCCGCGAAATCGTCGACCTCTCCCTCGATAAGGAAAAGCGTGAAAGTTTTGCAAAGAAGCTTTACGAAAGAGCAAGCAGGCTCTATTCCATCGAAAATATGGCGGCAAGGCAGGAAGAAATCTATAACAACATCCGCCGTATGAAAAATGAAAAGGGACGCAGGGGCGTGCTTATCTGCGGCGCTTACGGACGAGGCAATTCGGGCGACGAAGCTATTTTAGAAGCAATTATCTCCACAATGCGTGAAATCGACGACCTTATGCCGATAAGCGTTATGACACGCAAGCCGAGAGAGACAGAAACTCTCCATTTCGTCCGCGGTGTCTATACCTTCAATATTTTCAAGTCCATCCCGATGATGCTCCGCACAAAGCTCTTTATTTCGGGCGGCGGCAGCCTTATCCAGAATGTCACAAGCACACGCTCTTTGATGTTCTATCTTTTCTCAATATGGGCGGCGAAAATCTGCGGCTGTAAAGTCCTTATGTACGGCTGCGGTATCGGCGAAGTAAACGGAAAAATGCCGCGAAAAATCACAAAGGCAATCATTGATAAATACACAGATATTATCTCTGTCCGTGACACACGCTCCCTTGAGGAAATCAGCGAAATGGGCATCACAAAGCCGGTTTCCATGGTTTCTGCCGACCCTGCCTTCTCACTTATGCCGAGCGAAGAAAACAAGGTGGCGGCATATTTCAACCGCGAAGGCATTTCTCCTGATAAGAAATATATCTGCTTCTCGGTGCGTAATTGGAAGGACTTTGATAAGTTCGATATTTACGCAGAGGGCGCAAAATATGCCTACGAAAAGTACGGTTTAGAGACGGTATTCATGCCTATCGAGGTGCCAAAGGACATTGCTCCATCTGAAAAGGTGGCATCTTATATGACAACTCCGTACAAAATCCTCACAAATCCTGAGGATATTCCGCTCATCATCGGCGTTTTAAAGAAAATGCAGATGGTGTGCGCCGTCCGCCTCCACGCTCTCGTCTTTGCGGCTCACGCAGGCACTCCATTTGCGGCAACTTCTTATGATGTCAAGGTCAGAAGCTTCATGCAGGATGCAGGGGCAGGCGATATGTGCACAACTCTCGATGAGCTTGATGCCCAGTGGCTGAAAAACACCATCGACCGCCTTATGGAAGATAATATCCGCCAGCGTTACGGCGAAATTTCCGCTGATTTCAAGGCAAGAGAAGGCCTTAACAAGGAAAATGCGGCAAAACTTCTGGGAAAGCAGGTTTAAGTGAATGATAAATCCATTTAAGATACCAAAGCACACAGACCCCGAGCTGAAAGAGCTTGAAAACTCCCTTTATCCGTCAATTTTAGTCGAGCAGACATCTTCTGCCCTGCTGGGTATCGTAAATACCATCGTAATGGGTATGGTTTCGACAGCTGCCCTTGCAGGTGTCGGTCAGATTAACGCACTCAATACGGTTATTTTCCAGTTTTTCAACTCGCTCAGCCAGGGCGGTACAGTTATGGTGGCTCAGAGCGTTGGCGCGAAAGACCCTGTAAAGCTGAAAAAGAGCTTTGAGCAGGCTCTCGTTTCGATTTCCATACTCAGCCTTGCTGTCCTCGCTGTGCTGGCTGTATTCAAGGATGCAATCCTTGTCGCCCTTTTCGGCGCAGTTGAAGCCGACGTTATGAAATCATCTAACGATTACTTTATGATTTCAATGTTTGCAGCGCCACTATGGGCTGTCTATTACCAGATAGCCGGCGCGATGCGCTCGACAGGCGACACAAAAACCCCGATGAAGGCGACCATCGTAATGAATGTCACCAACATCGTCTGCTCCCTTTTCTTCTCGATAGTCATGGAACTCGGCTCTATGGGCGCAGGTATTGCTCTCGTAACCTCGGTTTTCGCAGGCAATGTGGTATGCTTTATAAAGCTCCTTAAAAAGGATTACCACCTTTCCCTCCCTGATTTCCATACATACAAGCCGGATTTTGCCCACATGAAGCTTATCTATTCTGTCGGTGTTCCTATCAGTATTGAAAGCCTTATGTTCCAGGGCGGCAAGCTGCTTGTGCAGGTATTCGTCTCCGGCATGGGCACAATTATGATTTCCGGCTATCAGGTTGCAAACTCCATCTACTCGCTGACACAGCTCGTTCTCATCTCCTACAATACTCTCATCGTAACAGTTGTCGGCAGACGCGCAGGCGCAGGCGGCAAGCAGAGAGTGCGTGAAACCCTCGGTTTCTTTATGAGAAAGACAACGGCTATATCGTTCTATATGATATTCATTGCGTCGGTAACGGCATATCCTCTGGCGTTTATCTTTACACGCGATACAGAAGTTATCAAGATAGCTGTCGGTCTTATGCTTATCTATTCGGCGTTTATGCCTTTCTGGCCTGTGGCTTTCAATATGCCTCAGGGCTTCAAGGGGGCAAGAGATACAAAGTTCTCTCTCGTTGTCGGAACTATCTCCATGTGGCTGACACGAGTGCTCGGCTCATGGTTCTTCGGTATTTACCTTGGAATGCAGGCATACGGCATCTTCCTCTCCATGTGTCTTGACTGGGTAATCAGAGGCGTATGCTTCTACTGGTGGTATAAGTCGGGCCACTGGCTGAGATTTGTAAAGGATTAGAGAATGAATTGTCGTTCCGACATAAATTGAAATCAAAGATTTTATGAATTGATACTGCGTATCATGAATTGTTTGTTTCACAAACATTAAGGAGTGACTTCGTCACATTTATTAAGATATTCTCTCCCCCGTCACTATGTGACATCCCCCGCTGGGGTCCCCGCAAAGCCTGCTTTGTGGGGTGGCTCTAAGAGGGAGGCGAGAAATCAGCACAGTCTGCAACTCGGCTCCATCAGACGAGGGAGCTGGCAGCCGTAAGGCTGACTGAGGGAGTGAACTTATCCAATAGCGCCGCAGGCACCTTAATGCACCGCAGGTGCAATTCATGTGCGAAGCACAATTCATGGCGAAGCCAATTCATGCGTTTACGCAATTCATCTGAAATAAGTAATAATTAGTGTACGCACTATAAAAATAAGGAGGTCACTATGAAAGAAACATTAAGAGGCTACTACGACAGCGCTGAAAGCTACTTCAAGAAAGACTTCACACCGCTTGAAAAGCTTATTATCGGACTTGTCATCTTCTTTGTCGGTCTCACCCTCGGTGTTGTAATCGGCGTTCTCTCTATGAAGAGCAAGAAGCAGGAAGAGGAAGAGCTCTATCTTGACGATGAATTCGACGACGAATTTGAAGAAGACGACGACGAATTCGAGCCTGAAAACAAGCAGATTCCTGAAAAGGCAACAGAAACAACAATCCCTGAAGAAGAACTCTTCTCCGATATCGACATTCCGCTCGACGGCGAGAAGAAGGCATTCTGGCGTTTCAAAAAATAGAACTAATGGACGGTTCTTAACCGTCCATTTCTATGCTCTGTTGAGCATAGAACCGGCGGCGAGTGCCGCCGCACCTATTTAATTTTGTGGGGTCCCCAGGCGACCTGTCGTCTGGGGTAAAATCGGTTAACAACCGTCCATTTCTATGCATAAAGCCTTCTCCTTGAGGAGAAGGCGGCGAGTGTATACGAGGCGGATGAGGTGGCACTGTAGGGGCGGGTCTCCGTGCCCGCCCGCAGCCTCCCTTGCCTGACGTCCCATGCGGATATAAGGTATGACTTTGTCACGGATTAAATAGGGGTTGCCTTCGGCAAGCGATATATAAATGCGATATATCCTGCGGATGCGATATGTTCCCGGGGAACGTGATGGTGTCTCCGACGGATTTAATAGGGCGGTATGTCGCAAGCGCCATACCCTACAACCATTCCCCTGCCTCCCATTGTTAAGGGGAGGTGGCACGCAGTGCCGGAGGGGTGTAGGGCGTAGCCCGTCTATTAAATCACCCTAATAAATGCACCCTCGATACCTTAACTGCACGAAGTGCAATTTAACTCGCCAACGGCGAATTTCACCACACTTGCAGGGAGCGATGTCTTCATCGCCCCAAAAACAGTAAGAGCAAAAAAACAACACAAAACAAAGAGGAAATTATGAGAAACATACTTAAAGTACCAAAACAGACCGATATTGAGCTGAAAACCCTTGAGGATCAGCTCTTTCCGTCTATTCTTATCGAGCAGCTCAGCTCGGTACTGCTGGGCATCGTCAACACTATCGTCATGGGCATGGTATCTACAGCCGCACTTGCAGGTGTTGGACAGATAACATCGCTGACAAACGTCATCTTCCTGTTCTTCAACGGTCTCGGACAGGGCGGCGCCGTTATGGTTGCCCAGAGTGTGGGCGCAAAAGACGAGAAAATGATGAAAAAAAGCTTTGAGCAGGCTCTCATCGCAGGCACATTTGTCAGCCTTCTTGTGCTTGCCGTGCTTTTCTTCTTCAAGGATATAATTCTCAGCCTGCTTTTCGGCGCTGTTGAAGCCGATGTTATGAAGGCGAGCGACGATTATTTCAAAATCTGTATGTTCGCAACACCGCTGTGGGCGCTCTATTACCATATTGCAGGCGCAATGCGCTCGTCGGGCGATACAAAAACTCCGATGAGAGCCACAGTTGTTATGAATGTGATCAATATTGCCGCTTCTCTCCTTTTGTGTATCGTGATGGGACTTGATGCGCTGGGCGCAGGTATCGCCCTTGTGCTCTCTGTTTTTGCAGGCTGTATCGTCTGCTTCATCAAGCTTATGGGCGAAAAATATCACCTTGATATGCCCGATTTCAGAAATTACAAGCCTGATATGGCTATGATAAAAAAGGTATGGAGCATCGGTATTCCAATCAGCCTTGAAAGCCTTATGTTCCAGGGCGGACGCCTTCTGCTTCAGGTTTTCGTTGCGGGTATGGGAACAAATATGATTTCGGCTTATCAGGTTGCAAACTCGATATGTAATATTTTCCAGCTCCCTATGATTTCTGCCCAGAATCTTATCGTAACGATAATCGGCAGATGTACGGGCGCAGGCGGCCGTCAGCGTGTACGCAATACTCTCGATTATTTCAACCAAAAGACCTTCACATGGTCGCTCTATGTAGGCGTGATATGTTTCACTCTCTCTTACCCTGTCGGCTTCGTTTTCACACGTGAGGTTGAAGTCGTCAAGACAGCATGGGGACTTATGTGCATCTACGGCGCATTTATGCCGTTCTTCTCGGCATCCTTCGATACTCCGCAGGGCTTCAAGGGGGCAGGCGAAACACGCTTCAGCTTGGTTGTCGGCACAGCTTCAATGTGGATAGTGCGAGTGCTCGGCTCCTGGTTCCTCGGTGTATTCTGCGGAATGCAGGCATACGGACTCTATCTTGCAATGTGCCTTGACTGGGTGGTAAGAGGGCTTCTCTATTACTGGTGGTTTAAAACTGACAACTGGATGTGCTATGTAAGAGATTAAAAATAACAGCCGCTCCTTTGTGGGGCGGCTTTTTCACAGCCTGTGGATAAAAGGGAAACTGCCGTTTTTTGTCGGTTTTATCTAAAAAAATCATTAAAAATTCACACTTTTGACCAAATAAAATGGCTGTCCTATCTTGACATTTGCTCTGTTATATAGTATCATTATGTTGTAACCAAATTGTAACCAATGTAATTGATTTGTATATATTCCGAAAGGAGCATCTGCTTGACAAACGTTTTAAAAAAGATAGGGTATAATCTGCTCCGTCTTTTCATCATCATCAAGGTGAATATCATCAGAAGCCTTAACGCAGGCGAAAACTCCGCCCCTGTACGCGGCGCGAGAAAAGCTTTTGCCTATTTCGTTATGGCTGTTATAACTCTTATCCGCATCCTTTTCCGCATCTGTCTTGCGATTTTTGAGACGATTAAGAAGTTCCTCTCCAATTTCAAGACCAATATCACCGCTGACCACAGCAGAGTCAAAATCGCTTACGATTTCATCAGGGAATCTTACCATGAATTCAAGTACGGCAGACGCGGCAGAACAGTTCCTGTCCTCTTCCTCGTTTCTGTATTCGTAATGACAGTTTCCCTCAGCTATTTCGGTGTCGGCGTCGAAGTTTTCGTTGATGGCGAAAGCTATGGCTTTGTCGACAGCCGTGACGAAGTTCTCGCTGTTATCCACGAAGTTGAAACAGAAACTGCCGAATATCTTGGCAGACCATATAATCTCAACGCCAATATCACATATGATTTCGCATATATGCAGCGTGACCGTATGGTGGACACTGCGGCGCTCAAGGACCTGCTTTTCTCCGGCCTCAACGAAATTTCCACAAAATATGTCCTGCTTCTCGATGGCGAGATAGTGGGCGCACATACAAGCAAGACTTCTCTTGAACTTCTCAAGCAGAAGGTGCTCGATGCAAAAACTCCTGATGAAACAGACATGGAAACAACATTCGTTCAGGATATCACCATCGAAGAACGCACAGTTGCCAACTCTCTCATCAGAACGCTCGACCAGATCGAAGCTGACCTGATGGCAAATACACGTGAAATGCAGGTTCACTCTGTTGAAAAGGGCGATACTTTCTCCACAATCGCAGAGCAGTACGGCATTTCCACACAGACTCTCAAAAAGCTCAACCCTGATATCGAGGAAACAAAGATTCAGATTGGCTCTGAGATTCGTGTTGCGGCGGCAGTTCCTGTCGTTTCTGTAAAGTCCACACAGACTGTTACATACGAAGAAGACATCGCCTACGATGTTATCGTTGAATATTCCGACTCCATGTATAAGACTCAGAGCAAGATAAAGCAGAAGGGTCAGGTTGGTACAGAGGAAGTTGTGGCTGACGTCATCTACATCGACGGCACAGAAGTCGAACGCGTTGAGATTTCCAGAACAGTCACATCCGAGCCTGTCAACGAAATCAAGGTTGTCGGCACAAAGAAGCCTCCTGCAAAGAGCGCAACAGGCTCGTTCCGCTGGCCTCTTTCGGGCAGAATATCCTCCCGTTACGGCTACCGCTGGGGCGGCGAAATGCACACTGGTCTTGACATTGCCAAGGCTTCCGGCTCCCCTATTGTGGCGGCTGACGGCGGCACAGTTACACTTGCAAAGTGGAACGGCAACTATGGCAAATGTGTCATCATCGACCACGGCAACGGCTATACAACCCTCTACGCTCACTGCTCCAAGCTTCTCGTAAGCCGCGGACAGAAGGTGGCAAAGGGCGAGAAGATTTCTCTTGTCGGCTCGACAGGCCGTTCAACAGGCCCGCATCTTCACTTTGAAGTAAGACGAAACGGCAAGTTCATCAATCCGACAAGCGTATTGCCTTAAATTAAAACTAAAAGCCACCCTTACGGGTGGCTTTATTGATATTTATGCGGCGGTATGATATAATGTTCTTATAAAAACATAAACTGAAAGGAGATTTCCTATGTTCAGAGAACTTATCAGACAGAATAAGAAGATTTCGGAAGCCGAATGTATCGAGGTTTTAAAGAGCGAAACCCGGGGTGTACTTTCTGTTATGGGCGATGACGATTACCCTTACGGCATGCCGATGAATCATTGGTACAATGAGGATGACGGCTATATCTACTTCCATTCGGGCAATGTGGGATACCGCCTTGAAATGCTGAAAAAGCACGATAAGGTGTCCTACTGCGTATTCGACAAGGGCTATCTTGTGGAGGGCGACTGGGCGTATCGTGTAAAGAGCGTTATTATTTTCGGCAGAGTGGAGTTTATCGAGGATAAGGATGAAATCATCGATATAATCACAAAGCTGAGTTATAAATTTACAGATGATAAGGCTTTCATCGACAAGCATATCGAGAATAATCTCCACAGAACTGTGCTTTACCGCGTGAAAATCGAGCATATGACAGGTAAGCTTGTGACAGAGTCATAGTTTGCTCTTGCATTTGTGTACTATATATGATATAATAGAATAGTTCATCGGAGGGTGAATTACTCAAAGGAAGTAATGAGCCGGATAAGATGGCAGGCTGAAACGCTTGCTTCTTATCCGGCTTTTTTGATGTAAAATAAGACATAATTTCGCAGGGGATGACCACAAACTAACACTTGTAGGGGCGGGTTTCCATGCCCGCCCGCAGAATAAGTTCTCTCCCTCTTTGCCCTTCGTCAGATGGAGATGGCAAACGAATGTGTGACGGAGGGTTTGGTTTCAAATTAAAGCTATTATATTTACAAATCCAAACAAAGGAGATACGGCATATATGTCCAACACAAAAACATTCACAGAGGGTAAAATCCTTTCCCCTCTCATTTCATTCGCCTTGCCTGTGCTGTTTGCAATGTTTCTGCAGACCATGTACGGCGCTGTCGATATGCTTGTTGTCGGTCAGTTTTCTGACGCGGCGGCCGTTTCCGCTGTTTCAACGGGCAGCTGGATAATGCATTCGGTCACAATGGGCATCAACGCCCTTTCAATGGGCACAACTGTGCTTCTCGGTATGCGAATCGGCGAAGGCAAGCGCCACGAAGCAGGGCGTGTCATCGGCGGAAGCATTGCGTTTTTCGCCACTATTGCCCTTGCAATGACAGTTATTATGTTTGCCCTCGCGCCGACTTTTGCAAATATGCTCCACGCACCTGCCGAAGCCTTTGATGAAACTGTGTCTTACATAAGAATCTGCGCTCTCGGCGGCATTTTCATCGTGTCTTATAATCTTATCGGCAGTATTTTCCGCGGAATCGGCAACTCAAAACTGCCGCTTTACTCTGTTATCATCGCCTGCGTGCTCAATATCATCGGGGATATTATCCTCGTCGGCCCTCTTAAAATGTCGGCAAACGGCGCCGCTCTTGCAACTGTCCTTTCTCAGGGTACCAGCGTTGTGATTTCCTTCTTCCTTATTAAGAAAATGGGCCTGCCTTTCGATTTTTCGATGAAAGATATCGGATTCCATAAGAATATCATTAAGGAAGTGACAAGAATCGGTCTGCCTGTGGCATTTCAGGACGTCCTCGTTTCGATTTCCTTCCTCGCAATCACAGCCATCGTCAACTCCCTCGGCGTTGTGATTTCGGCAGGTGTGGGCATTGCTGAAAAGCTATGCGGATTTATAATGCTTGTGCCGAGCGCATTCGGTCAGTCAATGTCGGCATTCGTTGCACAGAATATCGGCGCAAGACGCCCTGAAAGAGCGAAAAAAGCCCTGTTTTATGCCATTTCTGTCTCCTTTATCGTGGGCGTAATGATGTTTTATGTGTCATTCTTCCACGGCGACATTCTTTCGGGCATATTCTCAGGCGAAGCTGAGGTTATCCATTATTCGGCTGAATATCTCAAGTCCTATGCCATCGACTGCCTCTTAACCTGTTTCCTTTTCTGCTTCACAGGCTATTTCAACGGCTGCGGCAAAACCAAATTCGTTATGATTCAGGGCATTATCGGCGCATTCGCTGTGCGAATCCCTGTTTCCTATCTTATGAGTAAAATTGTCCCTGTTTCGGTATTTAAGGTCGGTCTTGCAACCCCTTGCTCCACCATCGTGCAGATAATCCTCTGCGGCATCTACTTTATGATGATGAACAAAAAGGAAAAACAAGCTTAAATAGTAAAGCCACCCTTATAGGGTGGCTTTTGCATTACTTATATGGGGCAGGATTGTCTGTCAACGAAAGAATATAATCGGTACTTGTTTCATATATCTCTGCCAATCTGATAAGCATGGAGACCGGTATCTCTCTTTCGCCTCGCTCATACGTCCCATAGACACGATAGTTGCAGCCAAGCATTTCTGCAAGTTTTTGCTGCGACAGGTCGTGGTCGACTCTTAAATCATGCAATCTTCTGAAAAACATAATATCACCTCTTGACCATACTATCATTTGGTGGTATTATTTGATTAAAATACCATCATATGATGGTAAAAGGAGGACTTATGAATTACAAAGAAGCTTATCTTTACCTGTTCAACAAATTGACAGACCTTGAAAAAGAACTGCGTGAACTGCAGAAAATAGCCGAAGCACTTGCTATTTCCGAAGGTGATGAGGCAGAATAAATCAAAGCCACTCCATTCGGGGTGGCTTTTCTGTTGAAATATGATGAACTGTGTGTTATAATAATATCTGAGCCACCAATACGGTAGGCGGTGCGCCTTTCAGATATAATTCTTTTCGAAGAAATATATATTGAAGGGGGTGATCAATATGGTAACATACGAGGGATTATTTGCCTTTGCGGCAATTATCATTTCGGTAATCAAACTTACATATGAGATTACTCGATCACAAAAAAAGTAACCGCCTGAGCGTCCAAACTTAGCGGTTACTTTTTGTAATTTGCATTTAAGGGCGCACCGCTATCGGTGGCTTGTTTTATGCTTTAATTATACTACCAAAATCGGCGTATGTCAATATATCAAGGTCACTCCATTCGGGGTGGCTTTTGTGTTGAAATATGATGAACTGTGTGTTATAATAATATCTGAGCCACCAATACGGGTAGCGGTTGGCATTCCTGACTTACATATTTTTATGGAAGGGGGGATTGCATTTGTTTATCACATTAGACAACTTGCTGCAGTACACATTAGTGTTACTGACGCTTGCAAGCCTCATAATAAAAATAAACAAAAAATAACCGATAACGGCCAGGTAAGCGGTTATTTTTCTGTAAATAACTAAACTGCTATGTGCCAACCGCTATCGGTGGCTTGTTTTATGCTTTAATTATACTACCAAAATCAGCGTATGTCAATACGGCGAGCCATTCCGCACGGAGTGGCTTTTTCTTTATTCTTTTTTATTATATATGGTGCAAAAAATGCTGACTTGTGCTATAATAAATTAGATATGATGTGAAAGGAGGTATTCACTATGTTTGATAACGATATCCGTCAGATTCGCTCCCACAACCGCAAGGCTTTGCGCGACCTCGATGCGCTGCTCCAGAAAGAGGGCATTGAAAAGGACGGAAATCTTGACTATACAGTGGGGCTTTTCGATGAAAATGATGAGCTGATGGCGACAGGCTCGGCTTTTATGAACACTCTGCGCTGTCTTGCCGTTGATTCGAAGTATCAGGGCGAGGGTCTGCTCAACAAAATCATCACCCACCTGCTTCAGTATCAGCTCGAAAAGGGCAATTCTCACGTTTTTCTTTACACCAAATGCGACAAGGCGAAGTTTTTTGAATCTCTGGGCTTCCATGAGATAGTGAGAGTTGAAAACCGTGTTGTTTTCATGGAAAACAAGCGCAACGGCTTTGGAAATTACCTTGATAAACTGGCGAAAACAAAAAAAGAGGGCGTGCAGGGCGCTATCGTAATGAATGCAAATCCGTTTACAAACGGACATCTCTATCTTGTGGAAACTGCCGCAAAGCAGTGCGACACCCTCCATCTTTTTGCCGTTTCCGAGGACGCAAGCTTAGTGCCTTTCAGGGCCCGAATGAAGCTTATAAAAGAGGGCACCGCCCATCTTGACAATATAATTTACCACGAAACCGGCAGTTATCTCATATCGAGTGCCACCTTCCCGTCCTATTTCCTCAAGGATGCCGATATCGTCGCCGAGGCTCACACAAGGCTCGATATGGAGATTTTCGGCAGAATTGCAAAGGCTGTCGGCATAACAAAGCGCTTTGCAGGCGAGGAGAAGACAAGCCGTGTGACGGCGATTTACAACGAGGCTATGAAGAATATACTGCCCGATTTCGGTGTCGAAGCTGTCATTATTCCACGTCTTGAGCAGGAAAATGTGACTGTTTCGGCTTCAAATGTCCGACTTGCCCTTAAAAATGACGATTTTGAAAGCCTTAAAAAGCTTGTGCCCCAGACGACATACGATTTCTTTATGACAGACGAGGGCAAGGCTGTTATTGAAAAGATTAAAAATACCGATGATGTTGTGCATCATTAAGCAATGAATGTGTCTCGATCCCTCCGTCTCGTATACACTCGACACCTCCCTTTACCAAAGGGAGGCTTTCGGAAATATTAAAGGCTCCTTTGATTCAAGGGAGCTGTCACGCAGTGACTGAGGGATTATTTTTAATGCGTCGCAGACACCTTAATGCACCATAGGTGCAATTCATGCCGCAAGGCAATTCATGATGTCACATCAATTCATGCGTTTACGCAATTCATTTTGAAAATATATCTGTAAGCAGGAGAAACATATAAACCTATGACTAAAGCTATTATTTTTGACCTTGACGGCACACTGCTCAACACCCTTGACAGTATTGCCTACTATGCAAACCACACTCTTGTGAAATACGGCTTTGAGCCTATCGAAACCGAGCGCTATAAAATCCTCACAGGTCAGGGCGCACGCAACCTTATGACAGGTATGCTCCGTGACCGTAACTGCGATGACAAGGAGCTTTTGGAGAAAATGCTCTATGACTATAACAAGATTTACGACGAAAATTATCTCTATCTCACACGCCCATATGACGGCATTGTTGAAATGCTTAAGGCTGTGCGCGAAAAGGGCATCAAAACTGCCGTTATTTCCAACAAGCCTCACAGTACAACTGCACAGGTTGTGGAAGCTACTCTCGGCGGTTTGCTCGACATCGTTTTCGGCAACCGTGAAGGTGTGCCATTAAAGCCTGACCCAACAGCTATCCTTGAAATCATTGATATGCTGGGCATTGAAAAGGACGAAATCCTCTATGTGGGCGACACAGGCACAGATATGACAGCAGGCAAGCGTGCAGGGCTGTATACTGTCGGCTGCACATGGGGCTTCCGTGACAGAGAGGAGCTTATTGCCAATGATGCCTGCGCATTGATTGACAAGCCATGTGAGATCCTTGGACTTATTAAGGAATAAATAATTTACGCTTTGCGCAAGCGATATGCCCATAGGGCGCGATATATAAATGCGATATATCCACAAGTGGATGCGATATATTTGCCGTTGGCAAATGCTAATGTATCTCCGATGGATTAAATGGGGGATTGTGCAAACCGCAGGAGATTCTTCGCGTTTCGCACTCAGAATGACAGCTCTTTGTACCACAGGCGCAATTCATTTTATAACAACTCAAGCAAGGAAACTAAAACATGAAAGATAATTCATATATGACCGAGGGGAATATCACCAAAGCCCTCTGGCGTTTTACCCTGCCGATGATTATGGGCGGTATTCTTCAGCAGCTCTATTCGCTGACAGATGCATTCATTCTCGGCAACTTCGTTGGCGATACAGCGGTGGCATCGGTCAGCGCCAGCTCGGCTGTGCTCAATATCTGCTTCTTCGCCATCGTCGGACTGATGACAGGCTTTTCAATTCAGCTTTCCCATATGTTTGGGGCGAAAGAGTATGATAAAATCAAAAAGCTGGTCACAACAGCCATGACTTTTATGGGCATCGGCGCTGTAATCGCCAGCTTCCTCATCGTAACGATAAAATATTTCATATTTGACCTTATAAATACTCCGGCGGAAATCATTCCGGGGGCATCGAGCTACCTTAATTTTGCCGCTCCGGGCATTGTTTTTTCCGGTATGTATAATCTCTACGGCGGTATGCTGAGAGCTGTCGGCGACAGTAAAAGACCGCTTATCGCCCTGATTATCTCTTCTGCC
>JAFSBG010000161.1 GCA_017441945.1 Clostridia bacterium | reverse complement strand
CACAGTTTTCCTTATTGCGACTATCATCTTTGTACTTATGAGACTTCTTCCTGTCGAAAACTATTTCACAGAAGATGAAGTTATGAATCTCACGCAGGACCAGCAGGAAGATATCCTCAGAGAAGCAGGCCTGCTCGATCCTATCCCAACACAGCTTATACGCTTCTATGGTCAGGTGCTCAAGTTTGACTTTGGCGCATCAAGACGCATCCAGAAGGGCGCTCTTGTTGTAGACGTTATCGGCGATAAGTTTGCAGTTTCCATGCGTAACGGCGCAATGGCTCTCGGTATCGCTCTTGTTGTCGGCGTTCTTATGGGTGTTGCTCAGACACTCAATAAGAATGGTCCTCTCGATCATCTTGGTACAGCCTTCACCATTTTTGTAAACTCTGTTCCGGCAATCGTTTCGTTTGCGCTTATAATGGTATTCGGCTCCAAAGTTTTAGGATTGCCGACCCTTTATTCCTCTCGTAAAGTGGGACTTTCAAACGTAATGCCGGTTTTTTGCCTTTCTCTCGGCTCGATAGCAGGCTATGCTCTCTGGACAAGACGATACATGGTTGATGAACTCAACAAGGACTATATCAAGCTTGCAAAGATCAAAGGCCTTTCCAATGCCCAGATTATGATCAGACACGTTCTCAAGAATGCATTTGTTCCGCTTACACAGTATCTGCCTGCCGCATTCCTTTCGACAATCGGCGGCTCCATGCTGTGTGAAACCTTTTTCTCGGTGCCGGGTATGGGACCGCTCCTCACAACAGCGGTTACAAAGTATGACCTCAATGTTGTACAGACTCTTTCCATCCTGTATTCCACTCTCGGTGTACTTGGCGCATTCCTTGGTGACCTTCTTATGATTCTCTTTGACCCACGTATCTCACTCATTGAAAAGGAGGGAGCAAGATAATGAAAAAGACAGAAGATCTTTTCCGCTTTCTGGAATATTCTGCTGAAAATGCCGAAAAAATCGGCTATTCCGATTATTCCTACTGGAAGTCGGTATGGCAGAACTTCCTCAAGAAGAAGAGCGCGGTTTTTATGTCCATCGTATTTATCGCTCTCGTAATCTTTACATATATTGCTCCTGTAATCGGCAAGTACGATTATCAGAATCTCCGTATCGATGCATCCCTTTCATTTATCTCGCCTAACAGCGAATACTGGTTCGGTACAGACAATCTGGGCTGTGACTACTGGTGTCAGGTATGGTATGCAGCGCAGGTATCCATCAAGCTTTCTCTCATCGTTGTATTGGGCGAATGTGCTCTCGGTGTAGCTCTCGGCTGCGTATGGGGCTATGTGCGTAAGCTTGACAGATTCTTTACAGAGCTTTACAATATCATTAACAATATTCCAACACTCATCTATATGTCCATCATTTCCATGCTTGTAGGTCAGAGCTTTATGACAATGGCATTGTCCATGATCTCTATCGGCTGGCTCAAGATGGCAAGAAATGTAAGAAACCTCGTTATGGTTTACCGTGACAGAGAATATAACCTTGCATCCCGCTGCCTCGGCACACCGATCTGGAGAGTTCTCACAAAGAACATCCTCCCATATCTGGTCAGCGTTATCATTCTCCGCCTCGCTATTTCCATTCCGCAGACCATCGGCCTTGAGTCCACACTTTCTTACCTCGGTCTCGGTCTCGGCGTAGATACACCGTCTCTCGGTGTTCTTCTCAGAAACTCCCGCGCATCCTTCCTGCAGTATCCATACCTGCTCATTTTCCCTGCGGCTATCGTTTCTACAATCACAGTTACATTCTATCTTGTCGGTAACGCATTCTCCGATGCTGCTGACCCACGTAATCACGTTTAAGGAGGTATGAATATGAATAAAGAGATTATTCTTTCCGCAAAAGATATTGAAATCATGTTCAATCTCCGTGGCAGACAGCTCAAAGCTATCAGAAAGTGCTCCCTCGACCTTTATAAGGGGGAAACACTTGCCATCGTAGGTGAATCCGGTTCCGGCAAGTCTGTATTTACAAAATCCTTCCTCGGCATGCTTGATGCCAACGGCAAGGTCATCGGCGGCTCCATTATGTATCAGGGTGAAGACCTTGCTGCATACACAAAGGAAAAGCAGTGGAGAACAATCCGCGGCAAAAAGATCGCCATGGTTATGCAGGACCCAATGACATCCCTCAATCCGCTTATGCCTGTCGGCAAGCAGATTCAGGAAAGTATTTCAAGAAATCAGGGTGTCAGCGGCAGAGAAGCCAAGAAAATGGCTATCGAAATGCTGAGAAAGGTGGGCATCCCTGATCCTGAAAACAGATACAAGCAGTATCCTCACGAATTCTCCGGCGGTATGCGTCAGCGTGTTGTTATCGCTATCGCAGTAGCCTGCCAGCCTGAAATCCTCATCTGTGACGAGCCAACAACAGCTCTCGACGTTACAATTCAGGCACAGATTCTCAAGCTCATCCACGATCTCCAGCTTGAATACAATATGACAGTCGTCTACATCACTCACGACCTTGGCGTTGTTGCAAATGTAGCCGACAGAGTAGCAGTTATGTACGCAGGTCAGATCGTTGAATACGGCATGGTAGAGGAAATCTTCTATGATGCATGGCACCCATATACATGGGCTCTCATGTCCTCACTTCCACAGTACGGCACAAAGGGCAATCCGCTTCCGACAATCGACGGCACACCTCCAAACCTCTTTATGGAAGTCAAGGGCGATGTATTTGCTCCGCGTAACAAGAAGCCTCTTGCCATCGACTTTGAAGAAGAACCACCGTATTTTGAAATTTCCCCAACACACAAGGCAAAGACATGGTATCTCGATCCACGCGCACCAAAGATCGAGCAGCCTGAAATTTTCCGCAAGCTGCGCGAACAGAGAATGAGAAAGGAGAGTTAGTATGGCTGAAAAACTTATCGAAATAAAAGACCTGCAGGTCAGCTTCGGCAAGGGCAGAAAAAAGTTCATTGCCGTCGATCATGTCAATATCGATATCTATAAGGGCGAAACATTTTCCCTCGTAGGCGAATCGGGCTCCGGCAAGACAACTATCGGCCGTGCGATCCTCCGTATCAACCCTGTAACAGGCGGCGAAATCTTTTATAAGGGCCGCAAGATCAACGGCAAGATTTCCAAGGAACTTGACATGGAAATCATCAAGAATTGCCAGATGGTTTTCCAGGACCCAATGGCATCGCTCAATGAGCGTGCAAAGGTCGATTACATCGTTTCCGAAGGTCTTATCAATCACAAGCTCTATAAGGACGAAGCAGACAGAAAGGCAAAGGTCGATGCCGCTTTCCGCGACGTAGGTCTTCTCCCTGAGTTCTCCACACGTTTCCCACATGAGTTCTCTGGCGGTCAGCGTCAGCGTATCGGTATCGCACGCGCTCTCGTTATGAATCCTGAGTTCATCGTTCTCGACGAACCGATTTCCGCTCTTGACGTTTCAATCCGTGCACAGGTTCTCAACCTGCTCAATGATCTCAAGAAGGAAAGAGACCTTACATATCTCTTCGTGGCTCACGACCTTTCTGTCGTAAGATTTATCTCCGACAGAGTTGCAGTTATCCACAAGGGACGTATTGTTGAGCTTGCTGAAACAGAGGAGCTGTTTACAAATCCGCTCCATCCATATACAAAGGCTCTGCTCTCTGCGGTTCCTATTCCGGACCCATATCTGGAAAGAAGAAAAGAGCTTCTCGTCTACGATCCATCCATGCACGATTATTCCAAGGATGGTCCTGTATGGGAAGAAATCAAGCCTGGACACTTCATCTACGGCAATCAGGCTGAGCTTGAAAAGTACAGAAAAGAACTCGGTATGTAATTATTATCACCTTTAAAAGCCTCCCATTGTTAAGGGGAGGGGGACCATTCGCAGAATGGTGGAGGGGTGTAGGGCGTAGCCCGTCTAATAAATCATCTGTCTGCATATTTATAAAAAGGAGAAACCAATGAAAAAACTTCGCTCACTATTGACATTCAGCACAAAAAAGCCAATAATCTATTCGAGCATCTCGAAAGCTCTCATAGGCCTTGCGGCAGTTTTAGTGTGGGACAGATTTGTCAATCAGAAAAGCATAAGACCGATGGGACTTGTGGAAACAGGCTTTTTCGCAGTGGGCGCCTGGTTTATCCTCTGGGCATGGTTCCAGTATCTCGCCCTCGATGGCATGAGGCCGTTCAAAGCTCCCGATAAGGTTGAGGAGAATAAGGGCGGAAGACTTTCCTTTGACTCGCTGATAAACACCAATACAGAGGCATTTGAAGGGCTTGAAGAGGAGGAGAAAATAGCCGTAAAGCTGTGCTCCAATCTTATCGTCGCATTGATCTTCATCATACCAAGCATCATAGCAATAATACTTTAAAGCATAACAAAAGGCAGTTCATAACGAACTGCCTTTTTATTTTAGCCTTCCCCTCGAGGGGAAGGTGGCACACGAAGTGTGACGGATGAGGTGTAGCCGCATAGCGGCGTATATTCAATTCCGTCGCAGGTGCACTATATTTCTACACCACAATCTTCGCCGCACTGCCGCCGCTTGCCGTCTTTGTGACGACAATCTGCTTGTCAATTCTCGTCTTGAGCTCGCCAACGTGGGATATAATACCAACCAGCCTGTCAGCCTCAGAAATGCTCATAAGAGCCTTGATAGCCTGACTGAGTGACTCCTCGTCAAGAGAGCCAAAGCCCTCGTCAACAAACATGGTATCCAGCTTGATGCCGCCTGCCGTCGACTGAATCTCGTCGGAAAGCCCCAGAGCAAGGGAGAGGGAAGCCTTGAAGCTTTCACCGCCAGAAAGAGTACGCACCGAGCGGACACTGCCGTTGTAATGGTCAATAACATCAAGCTCAAGCCCGCTCTGCGAGCGGTTATTGTCAGCCTTCTGAGTCCTGCGAAGCTCGTACTGACCGCCTGTCATTACAAGAAAACGAGTGTTGGCGCGGGCGATAATGCGGTCAAAATATGTCATCTGAATATAAGTTTCAAGCATGATTTTCTCTTTGCCCGCAATGTTGCCGTTTGCTGTATTTGAAAGGGCGCGCATCCATGTGAGCTGCTTTTCAAGCTGTGTCAAAGAGTGGGATTTTTCCCTGATTTTTCCAAGTGAAAGCTCATTTGCGGCGATTCTGTGATGCACCTCACGCAAGGCATTTGCGATGGCTTTCTGCCTGCTTATAAGCCCGTTTCTGCGGCTTTCAAGGGAAGAAATATCCACTTTTTCCATACTTTCCAACTGCTTTTCAAGCTGATTTACCTGTCCCTGAGCGACAGCCAGCTTATTCTGCATATCGCGGTAAGCCTTGTCAGCCTCATCGATAGCACTCTGCAAATCAAGTCTGCGCTTTGCAAGCTCATTACGGTGACGCATAGCCTCAGCCTTGTCGGAAAACTCAAGCTTTTCACGAAGCGAATCCACAAGGTCGGAAAGCTCATTTGCCAGAGTTTTCGCCGCAGCAATGTCACTTTCAAGCTGAGAAATCTGCCTGTCAGCAAGAGAAAGGCGCGATTCAGTCTGCGGAATAAGCAATGCAAGCTCTTTTCTGCGCTCAACCTTCTTGTTTTCAAGGTGAATCTGACCGTCGATTTCATTCATTTCGCTGATTTTGTCGGCAATCATACCGATGACAAGAGCCTCGGTTTCGCCATTATAGCCGGCGCCTGTCAGGCTGGAAGCCTTCGCGTTGACAATGTCAAGCTGAGCTTCATAATTGCCCTTCAACTTGCCGGCTTTCTCGCTGTGAGCATGGAGAGTTGTATTGGCAGCGTCAGCATCGTCCTTTGCCTTTTTGAGCGCAAGCTGGCTGGGCACCTCACAGGAAAGCTGAGCAGGGGAAGGGTGGTGCGCAGAGCCGCAGACAGGGCAAGGCTCGCCGTCTTTAAGAGTGAGGGCAAGCACGCCAGCCTGGCCGTCAAGATAAGCCTTGTTTTTTGCGTTATAAACAGCAGTAAGCTGTTCAGCGCGGTCACGGGCAATTAGGTATTCGTCCCTTGCAGAAATGTATTTATTTTCCATTATTTTACAGCTCTTGATATCGCCAAGAAGGTCGTTCAGGTCTCCTATACCATCGGAAAGAGCCTCTTTTTTGTTGTACATCTTCTCAATGGAAACACCCGCGCCCTCAAGAGAGGAAAACTCTGCTTTAAGAGCTCTGGCAAGCTGTGAAATTTCATTCTGTCTTGCCGATTCCTTATCGAGTAATGAGTAAAGGAAAATAACTTTACTGTTAGCTTCACTAAAACGTTTGCAAGTATTTTCAAGCTCGTCATAGCTTGGCATAACAGCATCGAGAGCCGCTATTTTATTTGTAAGTAATTCTATCTCATTTTTGCTGTCCGAAAGCTCATCACAGCGCTTTTTACGAAGCTGTAAAGAGAGGGTATAGCTCTCGGCATCAAGCTTGCAATAATTGAGTTCTGTTTCCAGTTTCTGGTATTCATTACCCTTGACAAAACGAGCATTCAGAGCATCGAGGTAATGTGTGATTTTGCCGTTTACCTTGCTGAGTTTAAGGTCATAAGCCTTGTCGACAGATACAATATTTTCCAGCAAATTACATATATCGTCGGGGAGCATATTTCCAGTTCTTGCCTGCTCTACCTGCTCGTCATCGCCAATAATACCATTTATATACTGGGCAATGCTCAGCTTTTCGGCATCGTATTTTTTGTTCACCTCGCTCAGGTCAGCGCGGATTTTATCCTGCAGGGTCTGGTAAAGGGAGGTGTTGAAAATCTGGCGGAAAATCGCTTGCCTGTCCTTGGTGTCAGCAAGCAGAAGCTTGAGAAAATCGCCCTGAGCAATCATGGCAATCTGGGAAAACTGATTTCTGTCTATGCCGAGAATATCCTTGATTGCCGCATCCACATCCTTGAGCTTTGTCACAACAGAGCCGTCAGGCATGGTGAGAAGCGCCTCAGCGCGCTGCTTTGTGGAGCCGCCGCCACGCTTGGCAGGGCGCTCGTATTCAGGATTTCTTTTTACAGTATATTCCAATCCACGATAGGAAAAAACAAGCTCGACAAAGGTCGGAGCATCGCCGTCAGCATACTTGGAGCGGAGCATTGCAGGCTGACGGTTATCGCCGCTTGCCTCGCCAAAAAGAGCAAAGGTTATGGCGTCAAAAATCGTCGTCTTGCCTGCGCCGGTGTCGCCTGTGATGAGATATAATCCATCTTTTCCCAGTTTTTCCATATCGATAACTGAGCATCCGGCATAAGGACCGAAAGCTGAAATTGTCAATTTTAATGGTCTCATTTTCTGCCCTCCCAGATGGATTCAATAAGATTTTTTACATATTTTTCCTGCTCATCACCCAAAACAGAATTATTCTGCTTTTCATAAAATTCGCTGAAAAGCTCAAATGGAGATTTTGCGGAAATATCTGTATCAGCTTCAAGCTGCTGGGAATTTCTTGTGCGCATATTGTCATAGCTCAGCTTCATAATGTTAGGATAGACAGTTCTCAGCTTTGTCATGGCATCAGGCACATCTTCTTCATCTGTCAGCGTGATATGCACATAATCTTCAGTGTCAGTACCCTCATAATTTGTCCTGAGCATAAGCTCATCATAGCTGCCCTTTATCTCACGCATATCGTGGAGAGGGGCGAGAGGAATTACAGAAACTGTAAAATTATCCTTCTCGTTCAGCTCAACAACCGTCACAGATTTATTGTGTTTACACTCGGAAAATGAGTATTTAAGCGGTGTACCGCAGTATCTGATACGCTCGCTGCCCACATTCTGCGGAGAGTGGATATGGCCGAGAGCCACATAGTCAAAGCTGTCAAAAACATCGCTTTCAACATTGTCTGTACCGCCGACAGAATGCTCCTCCGATTCGCAGGTCGAAGCGCCTGTGACAAACTGATGTGTTACGAGAATATTTCTTTTATTTACATCTATTTCCATTTTGTCAACAGCGGTGCGCACTGCATCTGTATAGCTTTCGATGGAAATATCTGGGAAAAATCTGCGCACATTCGCAGGCTTTACAAATGGCAGCATATATACATTAATATCGCCAAAACTGTCCGTTAAGACGGTCGGTTTGATATTGCCGTCATAGACAGGGGAGAAATGTACTCCGCTCTTTTCCATAATATGAGAGCCAAATGCAATTCGCTCGGGCGAATCGTGATTGCCGCTGATGATAAAAATATCGTTGCACATAGATGTGAGACGGGACAGAAAACTGTCAAAAAGGGCAACAGCCTCTGCGCTCGGCACAGCCTTATCATAAACATCACCTGCGATAATCACGGCATCAGCCTGCTGATTTTTTACAATTTCTGTAATTTGATTGAGTATATATTCCTGGTCATCGAGCAAGGAAAAACCATTGAGGCGCTTGCCGATATGCAGGTCGGAAAGATGTATAAACTTCATATAAACTCCGTTAAAATATGGAAATTATTTACAATTTTTGCGTATGTGACACAGCCTGTCAACCAGAGTGAAGCCAATCTTTTTATAACACTCATTGGACGGCCCGTAGCTGCTGTCTGCATACAGGATAGGCGTCATACCGCTCTGGACAGCAGTTTTGCACAGACTGTGCACAAGATTATATGCGTAACCCTTTCTGCGGTGTTCAGGCGCAGTGTAAACTGCCGAAAGCCGGGCAAAATTATCGGTTTTTACACTCTGAGTCATAGCGACGAGCTGATTTTGCTCATTTCTCCACGCAAAAAGCTGATTGCGCTCAATTGCTTCATCCATGTGCTCGCGGCAATATTCCATTTCATGGTCGATGCCCTCGGCTTCAAGCTCAAAATTATGGAAAAACTCAGCAAAAGTATCAATATCAGTCGTATCAGCGAGCTCGATTTTGCCGTCAGCAATCTTATCAACAGGCAAAATTTTATCCAGACGATAGGATAGCATATCGATATCTATATAGGTATTTTCAAAATAGGAATCGTTCTTCAAAGCCTGCCAGAGCTTCTCGCTCATAATGTGATAATGTCCTTTTTCAAAAGGAAAATGTTCCTTAATGCAAGCTCCGATAAGCTCAACAGCCTCCGGATTGCATACATCTTTACACCACACCCACACAGGGAAAGGGGAATTGGAGTAGCAGATGATTACATTTTCATGGTCGGTGAAAATATCGGTGCATCTTCTGCCGAGAATATTGTAAAGCACAGAATAGGTTATCTTTTCGTTTTCGATAAGCCGACACAACTCCTCGCAGCTTTGATTTTTATAATGAGTAAGCATATTATCACCTCCGATGAAAATAGTTTAGCACGAAAGACGAAAAATTGCAAGAAAATCAAAAAAGCCGCCCTTACGGACGACTTTTTCAAAAATATTCTTACTTGACTTCGATAAGCTCGTACTTGCGGTTTGCAAAGCCGAGAGCTTCAGCAGCATCAACTGTAAGAACGCCCTTGCGGGAGTTGATTCTTTCGAGAAGGTGTTCCTTGCCAGGGTCATCAGAGTTAATGACGAGGTCGAGGCAAGCCTGGTCGATAGCGATAGGGTCTGTGGAAGCGAGGATACCGATATCCTTCATGCAAGGATCTTCAGCCTTTGCACAGCAGTCACAGTCGACAGACATATTAGCCATAACATTGATGTAAACGATCTCGTTCTTGAAGTACTGGCATACGCTCATTGCAGCGTCAGCCATAGACTTGAGGAAGAGCTCGCGTTCAGCAGTCCAGATCTTTTCAGGTTCGCCTGCGCCGTGGATATATGCCTTGCCGTAAGAGGAAGCCATACCGATAGCGAGCTGCTTGAGAGCTCCGCCGTAGCCGCCCATTGGGTGACCCTTGAAGTGGGAGAGAACGAGCATGGAATCGTAGTTAGCAGCGTTCTTGCCGAGATAGTTCTTCTTGATAACATTGCCGTTCATTTCGATTTCCATATCAGGACCTTCAGCGTCCATAATGTCAACCTTGAAATACTTTGTCCAGCCGTGTTCGTCCATAAGGATCTTATGCTTTTCTGTTGTGTTGCGCTGACCTTCGTAAGCTGTGTTACATTCAACAACTGTGCCGCCTACATGGTCGATAATCGACTTCCAGAATTCAGGGTGAAGGAAGTTCTGGTTGCCCTTTTCGCCGGAGTGAACCTTGATAGCTACATTGCCCTTGAGTTCCTTGCCGACAAGCTTGTAAAGTTCAAGCACTTTT
>JAFSBG010000160.1 GCA_017441945.1 Clostridia bacterium | reverse complement strand
GACGCAAGGGACTTAAAATCCCTCGATAGCAATATCGTGCCGGTTCGAGTCCGGCCAGCGGCACCAGAAAAAGGCACTTCAGACGAAGTGCCTTTTTCGCTAATCTTTCAACTCAGGATGGTGATTATATGACAAATGAAAATATAATAGCTCAGCTTACTTCAAAAGACACTATGGCGGCACGTGAATTTGCTGAAATGATTATGGTCGAAAGTCAGCTTTCCGACAAATGGTACAAGCATTTTGATGCTTTTGCTTCCCTTCTCAATCATCCGAATTCCTATGTCCGAAATAACATATTCTATATTATTGCGCAAAATGTACAATGGGATAACGATGATAAATTTGATGCCATTTTTGAAGATTTCATCTCTCATATCACTGATGAAAAGCCTATAACCGCAAGACAGTGCATAAAGGCTCTCGGAGAGCTCGGCGCATACAAACATAAATATGTACCGCGTATAATCAGTGCGTTCCGCAATGCTGATTTATCAAAATACAAAAACAGTATGCTTCCTCTTATCAGACATGATATGTATGAGACGGAAAACTTGCTTTTAAATCACATTCATTTTGACAAATAGTTTTACAGGAGAAGGGCTTTGATTTCAACTGCAATCATTTCAGTTGTCGCCTTTTTAAGCACCAATATCGATGATATTTTTCTGCTGACTCTGCTGTTTTCGGCAGGTAATATGAGAAAAAGCTATATTTATGCCGGGCATTTTATCGGCATTATGCTTCTCGGTATTGTAAGCTATCTTGGTGCTTATGGGCTGACGGCACTGTTTGAGAAATATGTTTTCCTGCTCGGTCTTGTGCCGATATTTTTAGGGATAAAGGCGATTTTTGATAAGGATGATGATGAAAAATCCGCTGTCAGCGGCGGTGTTTTGAGTGTTATTCTGCTCACCGTTTCGAGCGGCGGCGACAATATCGGTGTTTACATTCCGATTTTCGCCCGAATGGATGCTGTTCATTTTATTACTGCGCTTGTGATATTCGGTATTATGTCTGTGATGTGGTGCTTTATCGCCCAGAGGCTCTCTGCCCTGCCCGCTTTAAGGCGTTTTATCGAAAAATACAAGGGTATTATTGTGCCTGTAATATTTATTTTGCTCGGTATTTTCATCATTTTCGGCATATAAAAAGCTCCCTTTTCGGGAGCTTTTATTTTTATGCTTCGATGTGCTTTCTCCATTTTTCGCGTCTGTAGATGGTGGAGAAAAGAATGAATCGGACAACATTGTCTGTACACATACATGTGCAGAGAGCTGTCATACCCATGCCGAGCAAACGGACACAGATTGTAACACCGAGGACTCGCACACCCCACATTGAGAAGAGAGCAACGAGGAATGGGCTCTTTGTATCGCCAGCGCCTTTGAGAGCGCCCGAATATACCATTGCAATCATCTGCGGCACCTGAATGAGAGCAAGAATCTTGACGAGCACGCTGCCCATTTCGATAACAGCTTCGTCGGGAGTGAAGATGCTCATAATAAATCTCGAACCGAAGAACATTACAAGAGTCATAACAAACATTACGGCAGCGCCGAGACGGATTGTATAGGACACGTATTTTTTGCCTAATTCAGGGCGTTTTGCGCCGATGGACTGACCGAAAAGTGTTGTAGCAGCTGTACCAAAGGCAAAGCCCGGCATAAAGCTAAGTGATTCCGCTGTACCGGCAAGATTCTGCGATGCAACGGCAACTGTGCCGAGAGATGCAACTGTACTTGCAACGATGACCGATGCGCCGCTCATTACAAAGCGTTCGCACATTGCAGGGAAGCTGATTTTGAATACCGAAGAAATTTCTTTCCAGTTCGGCTTGAAATCATCTCTGAGGCTTATCTGCAGGTCTGATTTTCTCAGAAATGTGACGCCGAGAAGTGTGGACGCGCCGATTATTGTCGAAAGCGCCGTCGCTGTAGCCGCACCTGCAACACCCCAGCCGAAGCCGAACATTGTAAACTCAACACCGAAAACCGAAAGCTGACGGGTTGGGTAAATCATAAGGAAATTGCCCACAACATTCATTAAATTGACGGCAATATTGATTTTCATAGGTGTTTTACTGTCGCCGAAGCCACGGTAAATCGCTGTCAGCACCATTGTCATGCCACGGAAAAGCATACCGCAGGCAAAAATTCTGTTATATGTAGCCGCTGTATCAAGAATATCCTCTGCGCCGCCCATCCACATCGGAATATGGCGTGCAAGACAGAAGCACAGCACGGCAAGCGGAAGACCGATCGCAATAACAAGCAGAATAGCCTGACGGATAAGTGACTTTGCCCTTTCTGTGTCGCCTGCGCCTACGCTTCGGGCAACAAGCGAAGTAAAACCGACACCCATTGCCATAATAACGCCGTTGATCATCATGTTAGGCGACTGGCTTATTGCGACAGATGCCGTTGCATTTGCACCAAGAGAGCCTACCATTGCGGTGTCGACAGCCTGAACGAGAGATACGAGAATCTGCTCCAGAAATATCGGCCATGCGAGAAGTATGATTATCTTCCAGGGATTTGCGCTTTCATCTACTATCGAAAATGTTTTTCTACTCAAATTACATCCCCCTTACGATATCCTTACGGATATTTCATTATGTCTATTTAATTATTATACTACAACTTTGATTTACATTCAACAAATAACTTCCACAATTTACAATGTGTTCAATTTCTGCTCAAGCAATTCTGCGGCATGATTTATCGAATATTCGGCGGTGATATTTTCATTCATAAGCTGATAAACGCCGTCGAAATACTTTTCACAGTTTTCCCAGCCTTCGCCGAAAGCGCCTGCTATTGCAATACATTTAAATCCGTTTCTTCGCGCCATTTTTGCAATTTCCACAGGCAGTTTGCCCATTTCACTCTGGAAATTAAGCTGACCTTCCCCTGTTATGACCAAATCAGGGGCAAAATCACGCATTTTGTTTTCAATATCGAGAATCTCTGCAATCACTTCAAAGCCCGGGCGGAATGTCACATTCGGAAGCTGCATAAGTGCAAAGCCAAGTCCGCCTGCCGCCCCTGCACCCTCGTCCTTTGAATGGTCAACCCCAGTTGCCTGTGCGAATATTTCAGCCATATTTTTGAGAATATCATCGAGCAAAGGCTTATCTTCTTCCGTTGCCCCCTTCTGTTTGCCGAAAACATAAGACGCACCGTTTGCACCGCACAGCGGATTTTTCACATCGCTGGCAACTATAATCTCTATATTTTCAAGACGCTTGTCAAGGCATGACAAGTCAACGCTTTTCAGCTTTGCAAGCTCTTCCGGGCATGGAAAAAGCTGGTTATTTTCGCCATCGAGGAACTTGACTCCGAGAGCATACAGAGCCCCTGCGCCGCCATCGTTTGTGCCGCTGCCTCCGATGCCTATAATAATCTTTTTAACTCCGCTTTCTAGGGCGCTGTAAAGCATTTGACCTGTACCGATTGTTGAGGCTTTAAAAATGTTTTCTCTGCCCTTTACATAGCCGATTCCCGATGCCTGACTCATTTCCATGACGGCTGTGCCGTCGCTTAAAATGCCGTATTTAGCCGATATTTTTTCGCCAAGAGGAGCTGTCACATCGGCATAAACATACCTGCCGCCGAGACCGTCTGTTATCGCCTCGATGGTGCCTTCTCCGCCGTCTGCCATCGGGAAAAGCATGGTTTCGATATTCTTTTCACCACATACTTTTTTGACGACAGCGCAAAACTCCTGAGCTGTAATACTGCCCTTGAAGCTGTCTGGTGCTGCAAAAATCTTCATAATACACCTACTTTATAATGAACTCATTTTTATTGTAATCTATAATGCCCTTTTCCTTCATTCTGCTCAGCTCGCGTGAAAGGGCGCTTCGGTCTATGGCGAGATAATTCGCCATGCCCTCTCTGTCAAATGGCAGAATCACCTTATTTTCCCCGTCTTTACGATGCTTTTCAAGCAACGTCAGCACCTTGTCCTCGACTTTTCGCGCTGTAAGGCAGTCGATTCTGTTAAATAAATCGAAAAACTTATTTGAAAACACCTTGATAAGATTTTCAAGTATTATATCGTGCTTGTGGCAATTTTTATCACAGCGCAAGAGGACCGATTTCCATGGAATCATGCAGGCTGAAGAGTCTTTTGTGGCAATAACCGTCACAGGGCTTTCCTTACCTTCGCCTGCCGCCAGCAAATCGGCAAAAAGATGGCTTTCGGTAACCTGCGCCGCAAGATAGGCATTGCCGTAAGGGTCGATTTTAGTCGCCTCTGCCCTTCCCGAAAGAAGAATGCCTATTTTATTTATTTTCTCGCCCTGGGATATGATTATCTGTCCTTTTGAATATTCCTTAAGCTCGGCTTTCGAGCAGATAAGATAGTCCATTATCTCATCTTCCGTCAATCCGTGAAACATTGGGCATCTTTCGAGAGTTTGTGAAAATTTTTTCCATTTTTGTTGCATTTGCAACCTACCACCTTTGATTTTATTGCTATAATATAGATGCAGTAAGAACTGCGTGATGTCTTTAATGACATTATACCACAAAATAATTATAAGGGGAACAAAAAATGAATAATTCAAAGATCAGATGGATCACTCAGACAGCTATTTTTATTGCACTTCTCGTTGTGCTTCAGGGCGCAACTGCGGCTCTTAACAATCAGATAATCACAGGCTCCTGTGTAAACCTTGTGCTTATCATGTCGACAATCATGTGCGGCTTGCCTTCCGGCCTTACAGTTGCTGCACTTTCTCCATTCTTCGCAAAGATGTTCGGCATCGGTCCAGCACTTCTCCCTCTCGTTCCTGCAATCGCAGTGGGCAACATCGTTCTCGTTCTTATCTGGGGTCTTCTTCCAAAGCTCCTCAAGAAGCCTGACTGCATCATCTGCAACGCTGTAACGGCAGTTGTGGCAGCTTTCCTCAAGTTCCTGACACTCAATATGCTTATCGTCAAGTTCCTTATTCCGACAGTTCTCAAGCTCCCTGAAAAGCAGGCTGCTGTGATGTCTGTCAACTTTGGCTTTATGCAGTGTACAACAGCTCTCATTGCAGGCGCTATTGCGGTGCTTATCATTCCTGTTATCCGCAAGGCTGTCAAGAAATAATTTCTTCATGTTATACCACAAAAAAGACAAGGCTCAATTTATGAACCTTGTCTTTTTTGGTGTCGAAAAAGTGTTTTCGACACTTCAAACGAGGCAGGCCTCGTTTGAGTTTGCATCGGTCTGCGTGCATGCTGCGCACACACTTGACCGATAGAGGTGCAAAAATCCATGCACATGTCCCGGATTTTTGCGGATTAAATAGGTTTGCGCCTGCGGGCGCAGGAAATACATAATTACAGAATATCATTATTCCAACATTTTTGATAAACAGAAAAGACAAGGCTCAATTTATGAACCTTGTCTTTTTTTGTTTATTTCACTCTGGCAAAATACGGTCCGCAGATTCCTCTTTCATGGGTACGGACATAAGTCCACGAAAAATCATTTGCCACAATATACACATCGCTTTCTTTAAGCTTATCCACCTGCCGAGATGATATTTTCTCAGTATTTACCACATTCCTTATTCGGTTTGAATATCCGTCACAGAACTTAACGGCTTGATCATACTGCAAATCATCGAAGGCCTTTCGTGCATTTTCACCCTCAAGGCATTCAACATCACACCATGAAAACAGGTGCCACAGATGATTGCCATGGGAAGTAACATGCTCTTCTATCATTTTTCTATCGACACCTCTGCCGAATGCCGACAGCCATTTTTCAATTATTTCACGGTTATTCATTGCTATATCTCATCCTTCCGCAAGATATGCCATACATCATTTCCTTTAAATCCGCATTTGCGATAAAGCTTCTCAGGCTTATACAGACTGTCGCATTTTCCCGACACGGTGACAAAATCCGCCTTGCCCTTCATTAAATAAAGCAGATGCTTAACAATATATTCGCCAAGACCTTTTCTTCTGTACTCACGCGACACCTGCACCCATTCAATGGCGCCCTCACAGATATTTCTGTCGATTTCGGCTATCCCCGTTGCGACTATTTCACCCGTATTCTTTTCTTTAACCGCCAGCCAAAGCTCGCCGTCGTACACTTCACTTTCTGTGTATTTCTTCATCTGCGCTTCGCTCACCTTGATGTCGTGGTAGCATTTATTGATATGCACCGCAAACTCACCAATTTGTGCGCTGCATACCGAAAATCCATCCGGAAGCTTCGGCATTTCGGCATTATTCAGATAATGAATAAGCCTGAAATATCTCTCATCGGAATAATTTCTGTACATTTCCTCATCGAAATCTTCATGATGTACGACCGCCATATTTTCCGGGAGCTTCATATTTTTCATCTTGTGAAAAGGGAGCGACGATGCTCTGCAGGGATTTTTAAGATATTCTTCTTTATTCATCATATTTCCATATCAAAAATCCCGCATGAAAAGCGGGATTTTAACGTTATTTATACTTTTCCCAAAGGTATTCTATTGCCTTTTTGTAGCCTTCAAAGCCGAGGCCCTTATATGTCATTTCGCAGTACATACCTGTGTATGAAATATGGCGGAAAGGCTCGCGTGCTGAAATATCTGTCAGATGAACTTCAACAGCAGGGATGCTCACCGCCTTGAGGGCGTCTAAAATAGCCACGCTTGTGTGGGTGTATGCGGCGGCATTGATGACTATGCCGGCAAAAACCTTATAAGCCTGCTGGATTTTCTCAACGATTTCGCCTTCGTGATTCGACTGAAAAATCTCGTGCTCCACTTCCATATTTTTACAGCATTCAGCCACGTATTCAACAAGGGCATTATAGTCCTTTTTTCCATACAGATCGGGCTCGCGAAGCCCCAGCATATTGAGATTAGGTCCGTTGATTATGAGGATTTTCATATCCCAGCCTCCTTAAAACAGTATCGACAGTTTTCGAAATGTGACGGTTGTTGTCGACCTCGATATCGGCAAAGGCCTTGTATGCATCTCTGCGCTTCTCCCAGAGATTTATGAGGGCATTATCGCCCTGCGAAAGCGGTCTGCCCCGTGTGGCAAGGCGCTCAAAACTGCGTTTTATAAGCACGATTTTGCCGTTCTGATGAAGATGATTATAATTTTCCGCCCTTGTGACAGCGCCGCCGCCTGTTGAAATGACCACACCGCTCATTTTACCAAGCTCACTGAGGACCTCAGTTTCCTCTCTGCGGAAAAGTTCCTCGCCGTGATGAGTTATGTAATCGCCCGGCGCCATGCCCATTTTCTGCTCAAAATATTTATCGGCGTCGATGAACTTTCTGTCGAGAGCCTTTGCGATTATTCTGCCCACCGAGCTTTTGCCCGAGCCAGGCATACCTATAATTACGATATTGCTTTTATCAAGCTCAATTTTGTTTACGATTCGTTCGAGCAAGCTGTCACTGATGGAATTTTCTGTAAAAATCTCCGATGCGGCCTTCGCCTGAGCCACAAGCATTGCAAGGCCTGAGGAATATTTGATTTTCATTTCCTCAGCCTGAAGAATAAGATTGGTTTTAAGAGGATTATACACGATATCCACGCATGATTCCAGCACTGTAAAGTTTTTAAGCTTTACCTTACATTCGCCGTTGTTCGGGTACATCCCCACAGGAGTTGTATTTACAATCACCTGCGCGTCATAATGCTTTTCAATATTTTCATAGGTGTTCTCACCATTTCTCGAAATGAAAACAATTTCCGAAGCGCCCATATCCTCAAGGACAGTTTTAACTGTGCCCGAAGATGCACCTGTGCCGAGAATCAGGCATTTTCTACCATTTATTTCCATTTTATTGGATGTGAGCAGATACCTGAAGCCATCGTAATCGGTGTTGTAGCCGTAAAGTCTGCCGCCCTTGCGCTTGACTGTATTGACACAGCCGATTTTTTTCGCCTGCTCAGAAACCTCATCACAAAGCTCCATTACCACCTTTTTATAAGGAATTGTCACGTTAAGACCGTCAAAATCGCCGTTTCTGATGAATTTTTCCACCTTATCAGGCTCGATTTCAAAGAGCTTATAGCTGTAGTCGGCAAGCATTGAATGGATTTCCGGAGAGAAGCTATGACCAAGTTTTTCGCCTAAAAGTCCATATTTCCCCTGTTTTGTATGTTTTTCAAATGGGTTTTCATAGTATTTTCTGTCATTTATAAAGCCTTCATCGAGAAGGATATCGAGAATTGCTATCGCGGTTGCGGCCTCGATGCAAGGCACGGCACGTGTGACGATGCAAGGATCATGTCTGCCCTTGACAGACATGGTTGTATTTTCCATTTTCTGGATATTTATACTGTGCTGTTCCCTGCCGATTGACGGAGTTGGCTTAACAGCAACAGAGAAAACTATCGGCATTCCTGTGGAAATACCGCCCAGAATACCGCCGGAATTGTTGGTTTCCTGATAGATATTGCCGTTTTTGTCCAGGTAGAAGTCATCGTTGCTCTGTGAGCCATACATTTCAGCGCTGTTGAATCCTGAGCCGAATTCAATGCCCTTGATGCCACCGATGCCGAAAATCATAGAAGCGATTCTGTTTTCGATGCCGTCAAACATAGGGGTACCTGCGCCCTTTGGCATACCAATTACGGCACATTCGATAATTCCGCCGACAGAATCGAGATTTTCACGGGCATTAAGTATTTCAGCCTTCATTTTTTCGCCCTGCACCTCATCGAAAGTCGGGAAAAGAATGTCGGCAAAGCTTTCAAAATCCTTGCATCCGACCTTAGCCATATCGAGCGGAGCATCGTAAATGCCGTGAATGCACTTTATGTGGGCGCCGATAAATATTCCATTTTCTTCCAGTATCTGCTTAGCTATACCGCCTGCGATACAAAGCGGAGCTGTCAGCCTGCCGGAGAAATGTCCGCCGCCCTTATAGTCGGCAGAATTTCCATATTTATACATTGCGGTAAGATCGGCATGACCCGGGCGCGGGATGATGTGATTCTCATAATCCTTTGACCGCGCATCCTCATTTCTGATGACAAGACAGACAGGCGCACCGCAGACCTTGTTATCTGTGATGCCTGAGAGGATCTCAAACTTATCCCCTTCGTTGCGGGAGGTTGAAAGACCGGATTTATTAGGTTTTCTGCGGCTTGTAAAGCTATCAAGCTTTACCATATCAATTTCAAATCCCACAGGCAGACCTTCGATATTCACGCCGATAGCCGCTCCGTGTGACTGACCGAAAATCGACATTTTAAGTTTGTTTCCAAAATACGATGCCATACCTATTCCTCCCATTTTTTTACATTTCCACCGATAGTTTCAAAGACATCCCAGAAGCTGCGGTAAGATTTATTTACAGAGTTTGCGCCAAGTATAGTCACATTTTCTTTGCACATCGCAGATGCGACAGCCGCCGCCATTGCTATTCGATGGTCGTTACATGAATCAACAGTGCCGCCGCTTAGATATTCCTTGCCGTTTATAATAAGTGTGCCGTTTTCATAGCGGATTTCGCCGCCCAGAGCCCTCACCATAGCCATTGTGGTTTCGATGCGGTCACTCTCTTTGAGACGAAGACGCTCCACATTGTGTATGCGGCTCTCACCTTTGCATACAGAGGCAAGGATGCTGATTATAGGTACCAAATCCGGAGTATCTGCACAATCATACCAAAAGCCGCGGAGCTTGTACTTTTCTACTTTAATCCAATCATCTTCACAGGATATTTCAGCGCCAATGTGTCGAAGAATATGTATAATATTTTTGTCACCCTGTGCAGAGTTTAGCTTTAAACCTTCAACTTCGATTCCCCCTTCACTGAGTGCTCCAAGCACAAGCCAGAAAGCGGCATTCGACCAGTCGCCCTCAGCATTCAATGCGTCTGGAGCTTTGAATCTGCCCAGAGTCGGGATTTTTATGCGATTTTCCTTATCAATTACTGTTTCCATACCGAAATCGCGGAGAACAGAAAGAGTCATATCTATATATGGGCGGGACTGAATATTCCCTGTTATTTCCAGTTCTGAACTATTTTCAAGCAGAGGGAGCGCAAGGAGAAGTCCTGTAATAAACTGGGAACTTATATCCCCTCTCACAGTGTATTTTCCCGCTGTAAGTCTGCCCGAAACGATGATTTTATACTTATATTTTTCTATTTTTGCTCCATGCTTTTCAAGCTGGCTGATAAGCGGCTCGAGCGGTCTTGAGATGAGCTTTTCTGTGCCTGTAAGAGTACATTCTGCACCCAAAGCACAGGCTATCGGCAGCATAAAACGCAGGGTTGAGCCACTTTCATTGCAGGGCAAAATGCCATTTTTCACCTGTTTTATCGGCAAAATCTCAAAATATTCTCCTTTATCGGCTATCTGAGCGCCGAGGGCATTGAGGCAATTTATGGTTGCCACAACATCGTCAGATGAGCCGTTGTAATACAGCCTGCACAGCCTATCGCCGAGGGAGGCACAGATGAGAGCCCTGTGAAGATGGGATTTTGACGATGCCATCTTTATTTTGCCGCCGAAACTGCTTTTTTCAATCGTGACATTCATTATTCTTTCCCCGCTTTCACGATTTCCAGCAATTTATCGTATGGCATTTTCTCCACTTTGCAGCTGCCGATTTTTTGAGGAATTATAAGGTTTATGCCCGAATTACCGCTCTTTTTATCGTTTTTCGCCGCATTTACAAGCTGCTCCGCTGTGTAATCGCAATCATAAGGAAGCTTATACAATTCAAGGATTTTACGCATTTCCTCGTATGTGCCACCTGGGCATATTCCCAGTTTCTGACATCCTTTTGTTAGAATTGCCATGCCGACAGCAACGCCGTTGCCATGGGAAATGCCGTAATTACTTAGTTTTTCAACGCTGTGACCAAGGGTGTGACCAAAATTGAGCAACATTCGGCTGCCTGTGTCACGCTCGTCTTCTTCGACAACGATTCGCTTAAGGTCGACACAGCGGGCGATTATTTCCTCGGTGATATATCCACCTGTTCTAAGATTTTCAAACAGGTTTTCATCGAAGACAACGGCGTATTTAATGACCTCCGCCATGCCTTCTGTGTAATTTTCTTCAGGAAGTGTTTTCAAAAGGTCAAGATCGCAAAGCACAAGGCTCGGCTGATAGAAACTGCCTGCAAGATTCTTGCCCTTTTTGAGATTTATAGCTGTTTTGCCGCCGACCGAAGAATCGACCATGGCAAGCAGGCTTGTCGGGATATGGACAAGGCGAATTCCTCTTAAATAAACAGATGCCGCAAAGCCGCCGAGGTCACCTGTGACACCGCCGCCAAGAGTTACAACTACATCCTCGCGTTTAAGCTCATTTTCAGCGAGAAATTCAAGGATATTATAGAGATTTTCAATGTTTTTGGCATCTTCGCCGGGCGCAAATGTATAGACACAGACAGATTTTGCCATAGCAGAAAGCTGATTTTTCACCTTTTCACCGTGGATATTCCAGACATTTTCATCGGAAATAATACAGATTTTATTATTCCCGATCACTCTTTCCACATCCTGTGCACAGCTGTGGATAAGATTTTCACCCACTATGACATCGTATTTAGTTTGTGTGCTTACTGTAATCCTCTTCATATTTGCCCCTTTCCCGGTGTTTTCACCTAAGCCGAGCGTCTATTTTTCCGATTCTTTTTTATATTCAGCTCTGAAGAAGTCTGTCACGTGGCCGAGAGCTTTGACGAGCACGGCTGTTTCCTCTTCGTTGAGATTTTCGAGTATGGCATTGACCATTTTTTCGTGGAACTGGCGGTGGTATTCCTGTGCTTCCTTGCCGCTTTCTGTCGATGTGATGCGGACGATACGCTTATCGTTGATGTCGCGTTCACGCTTGAGATAGCCCTTCTTTTCCAACTGAGAAACGGCTGTTGTAAGAGTGCCTGCTGTGACTTTCAGCTT
>JAFSBG010000159.1 GCA_017441945.1 Clostridia bacterium | reverse complement strand
TTCTTCACATTCGTTCAGAATGACAGGGTATTGCGGGGAGGCGAGAATAAATGGAATGCAAACAAAAAGGAGGGATATTCCCTCCTATGCAAGTTTTTTATAGAGCGACTTGAAAATGTCAAGATGAAGCCTTTCATCCATAATTATACGCTGAATAATGCAGGTGACCGCCTCGTCTTTGACAAGGCTTACAGCATCCATATAGGCGCTTATCGCCTTTTCCTCCGCCATTATTGCTTCGAGGATAATCTGTCTTGGCGTTCTGCTGTAACGAATATTTTTAGCCGACCAGCAGCCTTCGCCTCCTGCCGCTCTGTATGTATAGTCTGGTGTGCCGCCGAGAGCTGTGATAATATCAGCCAGCAGCTCCATGTGCTCCATCTCCACAACGGCTATGTATTTGAAGGCTGTGTAAGCTTCCTCATACTGCCCTTTCAGAATGCAGGAATCGTAAAAATACTGCATTATCGCTGTGATTTCCGAGTTCTGCCCGGCATAAAGGCATTTCACCATTGCCGCATACATGGGATTGGGCGCAATGCCCTCTACCGCAGGATAGGGCAGATCGACATGGTATTTATCAATGGTGCGCCCTGTGCCTTCGTAGTTGATAACGACGCTCGGTGTGCTTTCACATTCTTCACTCAGCCTGAAAATATCTTCCATAGTATACCTCCTGTTTTTGTACTGGGATATACTATGCAGGATATGGGTGGTATGTGCCTGACGCAAACGTTAAGGTGTGATACCCCAAGGGCACTTACGCAAGTCACATTGAATAGGACGCCCTTTGGGCTACACCTCATCCACCGCAAGCGGTCCCCCTTCCCCTCAAGGGGAAGGCTCAAGGTGATAATTACATATCTTCCTTTGCTTCCAGTTTTTCCAGACCGTACATAAAGCCGTCGAGGTTTTTGGTATAAACGCTGCCGCCGACAGGCTTCTTTTTGCAGACCATGACTTCGACGATGACATTTTCGCTTTCGGGATGGTTTGTCACCTCGACAGTATAGAGCGACACCGTCTTGCCCTTGTACTTTTCAAGGTCAAAGCCGCACTTTTTCTGCAGTTCGTTGTATTTGGTGTAGGTTTCGTCGAATTCCTCCGGAATTACAACTTCCTTGCAGGAAAGTGTTTCATCTGCCGTTTCATATCCGAGATTTTTAACAAAATCAAGGACATCGGCTTCATTTTTCAGCTTTACTGACTTCATTGTCGTCTGTGATTCGTTCCCCTTTGGCAGACCAAAAATCAGCGCAAATGCCACGATGGCAATGACAGCAAGGATTGAAAACAGCAATTTCTTATTGAGTTTTGCAGTATAGATCATCATAAAAAAATCTTCCCTCTCTTCAGTATTTTGTAAATATATACTGGGAAAGGGAAGAAAATATTACATTGTTGAAAGAAGTGACTTATAAAACTCAACAGCAACGCCGAGAGCTTCCTTCTTGATATATTCATTTGTGCCGTGAATGCTTTCGACCTGCTTCTGGCTCATCATAATCGGCGAGAAACGATAGATATTTTCGGCGTGGTTTTCATAATGCACCATATCGCTGCCGCGTGTGACAAGAGCAGGGATAACTGTGATAGCACCGAAATGCTTCTCGATAGTCTTGACAATAAGCTCATAGCTTTCTGTGTTTGTATCGGAAATCTTCGATGGCTTCATATCGCCGAGAGCTTCGACTTCCACAGGAAGGTCGGCAAGAATTGCCTTGATATGCTCGACGACCTTTTCGATGGTGTCGCCCTGAAGAATACGGACGTTGACGATTACATGAGCTTCGTCAGGCAGGATGTTTGCCGCAGGTGATGCCTTGAGCTGTGTCGGAACAAAAGTTGTTCTGAACAATGGCGCGATATATCTGTCATGGCGGAACGCCATATAGAGAAACGGTCTCATAATATGGTCGTTTGCAAGGCAGAAACGCTGGAAATATGTGAGTGCAGGACTGCTCATTTTGAGATAACGCTCGACACAAGGCAAAAATCTTCTGCGCATAGGAGCATTTTCAATGCGGCATACAGCCTCGGAAAGAATGCCGACGGCAGATTTTTTGCCCGGCACAGCGGCATGTCCGCCCTCTGCCCTTGCTGTGATTTTCACGCTTACACCGGCCTTTTCGCCGACAGCGACAACGGCCGCAGGAAACTGCTTATTGCCCATGTGAGCTGAATTGAGGGCGCCGCCCTCGTTGAGAATAAATTCAAACTGCAGATTGCGCTTTTCAAAATATTCGGCGATTTTAGCCGCCCCCTGGCTGCCGCCTGTTTCTTCATCGGCGCCGAAGGCGAAATAAATATCACGCTTTGGAGTATAGCCCGAAGCGAGCAGGCTTTCGACAGCTTCAAAAATAGCTATCATACCGCCCTTACAGTCGAGTGTGCCTCTGCCCCAGATGGCATTGCCGTCATCAAAGCCTGAGAAAGGGTCTACCTTCCAGTCGCCCGATGCAGGGACAACGTCCATGTGACCGCACAGCAGGACAGGCTTTCTTTCGGAAGGCTGGTCTGCCTTTAGCTGAATGAGCAACGAGCCCGAAGGGACAACATTGGCTTTAGCCTTGGCAAACAGGCGCTTATATCTTCCTCTGAGAAAAGCCAGCAGCTTTTCAAGCTCGTCTCTGTCACCTGTTACAGTAGCGCACTTTACAGCCTCCGAAAGAGCTTTTGACGCGCTTTCGACAGTATCGCCCTCAGGGGAAAGATACTTTATCTCGCCGCGTTTTTTAGGCTTTTGGGGCAGGCGTGATGTTTTCACAACGCCGATTATAAAGAACACGGCGCACAAAAGCACCAGCGCGATATTTGTAACCGTGCCGAAATAATAGGTATAATTGCTGATAAAAATCTGAATATCAGCCCATAAATCAGCGATAAATGTCATTGTTTACACCTTTTATAAGAGTATATGCAGACTCCCTGTCCCTTGCTATCTGCTCCTTGAGAGCGTCGATAGTCGGGAATTTGTGCTCGTCGCGAATCTTATCAAGAAACTCGACCTTCACTTCCCTGCCGTAGAGGTCATCTGAAAAATCCAGGATATGACATTCGACAAAGACATGGGAATCATCGTAAAATGTAGGGCGTACCCCCACATTGGTTATTCCAAAGTAAGTTTGTTTATTGTGGCTGTGTCTTGTGAGATAAACGCCGTTTTTCGGCAGGACATAGCCTTTTTTAGCTGCTAAATTGATAGTTGGGAAGCCAATCTGTCTGCCCTTCTGCGCACCCTTGATAACTTCGCCTGTGACAGAAAAGGGACGGCCTAAAAGCTTGCTTGCCGCTTTCACATCGCCTTCAGCTATCATAGAGCGGATGAGTGTGGAGCTGACTGTCAGCCCATGGGCAGTCACTTCGTGACCGAGACAATAAGGCTTTATGCCTATGCTTTCCCATATTTTAATGCCATATTCGCCCCAGCCTGCACCCTTTGCGCCGAATTTATAATTTTCACCGTAGACGACAGCCCCGGCGTTATATTCGTTTTTCAGCATGAGTGCAAAATCAAGAGGAGAAAGGCTTGCGAATTCCTTTGTGAATTCAATAAAATAAACGTCAACTATGCCGACATCTTTCATAAGAAGCTCACGCTCCTTTGAGGAGACGAGCTTGAGTGGCGCCTTGCCTGTAAGGACGCCCTTGGGATGATTTCTCATAGTGAGCGCACACGGATTGAGACCGAGCTCCTTGCCCAGCTCAACAGTGCGCTTCAAGATTTGACGGTGTCCGATATGGACACCGTCAAAAAAGCCTAAAGCTATAATGTTTTTCACGATAAATTATTCTGGTCTGCCTACGAGCTTACCTGCGGAGATAGCATAGATATCGTCGATAACCATATTGAAGTTAGCTGGACGCTTTTCAAATACGGATCTTTCCTGCATCTTCTGCTTGTGGAATGCCTTGATTTCTTCGTTGAATGGAAGGTTGCCGAATTCGAGGAAGCGAACTGCGCCTTCGTTGTCACGAGCTGGCATTGCGAGGCCCTTGTTAGCAGAGGATGGAGCGAATGGAACGTCGAGAACGCCTGCTTCGAAGCCTGCTACTGTAGCCATTTCGAAATCGTCGCCGCCAAGTTCGAGTGCCTTGTCGAGGATAGCTCTTGTTTCCTTGAGGATCATTTCCTTTTCAGCCATAGCACGTGGGCCGTTCTTCATGACCTGGCAGGAGAGCATGTTGCAGAGCTGCTTTGTTGTGCGGAGGCCTGCTGCGTTAGCCTGCATTGTTGGGATACCGAAAGCTTCGTGAGGAGTCTTTACGATAACCTTTGTTGCGCCTGCGAGAACTGCTACTGCAGCACCCCAGGAGATAACACCGTATGCCTGAGCTTCGTCCTGTGGGAAGCCGCCCATCCACTGATGGAATACTGTGTATACGTTAACATCGTCATAGCCGTACTTCTTGAGGTATTCTTCTGTGATTTCCTTAAGAGCAGCGATAGCGCCGACGTCCTGATAAATGTTACCACACTGGCCGTAACCAACTGTGATATTCTTAACGCCCTGTTCAGCAGCAAGGAGAGCTTCCAGAACAGCAACAGCGTGGGAGATACATGGTGGAACGAGTGTACCTGTAAGTGGGCCGTATGGTTCACGGTCGATAGATACGCCTGCTTCTTCATAGAGACCTACGAGTCTGTCAACATACTTCCACTTGCGGATTGTTTCTTCCATTGGAATGTTCTTGCAGTATGGAACGTTGTAGGAGATACCGCCGCCTTCGAAGGATGTGAAGCCGCCTGCGAATGTGATTTCAGCAAGGAGACGTGCGTCTGGTGTACCGTGACGAACCTGAACCGGAACGTTGAGGGAGTCGATGATGTGACGGCAAGCGTCTACACCGTGGTTGACAGCCGGGAAGCCGTTGAGCATGCTCTTGCCGGAACGGAGGGATTCTTCGATACCGTGCTGAGCTTCAGAGTAACGGTTGTGTCTTGTGTAAGAGTCGATTGTGGATGGAAGGAGGTCTGCCTGACCTTCGTTCTGGAGGTATGTGAGAAGTTCGAGGTGTTCATCGAGAAGAGCAACACCAGCGCGTGGCTGAATGAGTGTGATGCCTTCTGCCTTTGCCTTTGCGAGCTTCTTTGTGAATACCATATGTTCAGGCTTGGACTTATGGTACTTTACTGCTTCTTCAAAATTGACCGCTTTACCAGTGTGCCAGCTGTTGAGTGCTTCTTCCTGGCTTCTGCGGAATGCGTCCATTGACAATTTAGCCATAATACTTTCCTCTCTCAGTATTTATTTTCTGTTGATGATTTCCTTTTTCATGATCTCAAGCGCAATTTCAGGGAACTGTGTAGAAAGAAGTCCCATTGCCGAAAGGATATAGCTCTTATCGAGCAGGATCTCTGCGTTCTTTGGACGGAGAGAATACATATCGTCTTCCGAGTACATAGCCTGTGCGAGAATTTCCTTATAATCAGGGGAGGAAATTACGATACCGCCTGTGCCTACGATGTACTTTACTGCGCTGAGGTCTTTACCTTCCTGCATGAAACGCTCGCCGAGCGGTGTATAAACAGGAGTGATAAAGCCGGAATGTCTTTTCACGCTGATGCGTGTAGCAGCCTTGCCGACAGCAACGTCGACCTTCTGCTCGATTTCGTTTTCAGGGAGAAGCTCAGGATTTGCGTTGAACTTTTTGATTGTTGTAGCAACTTCTTCCTCTGTTACGCCTGCAGACTTTGCAAGCTTTTCTGCGCCTTCCATCTCGAGGATGTAAGGGGAGCTCCAGCGCATACCAAGGTCGCCTTCAACACTTCTCTTGTATTTAGGATGCGGAAGACCCTTGAGAGTTGCTCCCTGATAGAGGCATTCGCCCTCTGTTGCCGAATATACGTCGGTTGTTGCGCCGCCGATATCAACAGCAACGAAGGAGCCTACGCCTTCTGTTTTATCTGTGCCTTTTGAAAGGAGTGTGATAGCTTCAAGCACAGCGGCAGGAGTTGGGATAATATCGCCGTCCACGCGCTTTGCAAGGCTGTCAAGCCCCTTTGCTTCGATGATCTGCTTTAAAAATACCTTTCTGATCTGCTCTCTTGCAGGCTGGATATCGAGAACGCCGAATTCAGGCATAACATTATCGCAAGGAACAGCGATCTTGCCTGCCTTTTCGAGGATCTCACAGCATTCGTCTGTGGCATTCTTGTTGCCTGCGACGATGACTGTCAGCGGAACAGGGCAATCTGCCAATGCCTGAGCATTGTGGAGAATAACCTGGCTGTTGCCGCCGTTTGTGCCGCCCGAAAGAAGAATAATATCAGGAAGGAGGCCTGCGATCTCATTAACTTCCTTCTTTGAAAGCATGAAGGAATAAGATGCAAGAACCTTTGCGCCTGCGTTCTGGACAGCCAGAAGCGCAGCCTGTGAAGTAAGCTCAGGAACAAGGCCTATTGCCACCATTTTAAGGCCGCCCGCTGCGGAAGAACAGGCAAGCTTAAGGTCAAATTCCTTTATACCGCACATATCCATAACGGCGTTTGCCGCCTTATCATAGCCTATGTTGACGTCTGTTGCGATAGTCGTAGAGGACATCGCTCTGCCGATGATCTCGGCATTTTCAAGGTCAACGGCAACTACCTTTGTAAAGGTGCTGCCAACATCGGCAAAAAGACCGTATTTCATGAGATTATTCTCCAAGGTCTACTCTGAGGTCTGCGATAGCAGCTGCAGGGCGTGTGCCTGGAGCGTAAACTCTGTTGAAGCCCATATCCTTGAACTTAGCTTCTGTTTCAGCAAAGTCCTGCTTACCTACAACGAGGTTGCCGCCAACATACATGAGAATGTCGCCGATACCTGCTTCGATGCACTGTTCACGCATACCGCGGCAGTCGAGTTCGCCGTGGCCGTAAAGAGAAGATACCATGATAGCATCAGCATCTGTTTCGATAGCAGCCTTGATGAATTCGTCCTGAGAAACCATGATACCGAGGTTAACTACCTTATATCCAGCTTCTGTGAACGCAAGGTTGAGAATTTTGTTACCGACTGCATGAACGTCAGCGCCGATAACGCCCATAACTAAAGTTTTCATACTTGCTCTCCTTTGTATTAACATAGTATTCCATTCTTATTATATATCGTATATTTTACTACTTTTTCCGCCGTAATGCAAGTATTTTGTTGCAAAAAATTCATAAAAGTGCTATAATATCTGCCATGAACGGATTTATTATCAAAAAGTACCAAAAAATGGCGTCGACAAACACCTTTTTAAAGGAAAACGCCCATAACTTTTCAGACAGGACTGTCATTGTCGCCGATATTCAGACAGGCGGACGTGGCAGGCTGGGCAAAACCTTCCATTCAGAGGACAAGGGCGGACTTTATATGAGCGTCCTGCTCAAAGGATATGATGCTCCGCAGGAGCTTACTGTACGCGCCGCAGTCTGCGTACACCGCGCCATCGAAAAGGCTTTCGGGCTTAGCTGCGCTGTAAAGTGGGTCAACGATATATATTATAATGGTAAGAAGCTGTGCGGCATACTGTGCGAGCGCACAGGCGACGGCTCGATTATCTGCGGCATCGGTGTCAATGTGCATGAGCGGGATTTCCCCGACGAAATAAAAGACATCGCCTGCTCGATTGGCGATTATGTTGATGATGCCGACAAGGATAGGCTGCTTGAAGCCATTCTTGCAGATATGGACAAAGCCCTTTCTGATGATTTCAAGGAAATCATGGCATATTACAAAGCGAAATGCTTTGTTATCGGCATGAAAGTCCGCGTTTTAGTTGGGCTTGATGACTATGAGGCACTTGTTCTTGACATTGCCGACGACGGAAATCTTATCGTTATGAAGGACGACGGCACAGCAGCAAGCTTAAACAGCGGTGAAATTGTGCTGAAACTGAAATAAGGTGTGCTTCGCATGGATTTAATAAATCGGGAGGGCGCAGAGACCTTCCCCTGCAAGCTTTTCATTCCTTATGTATAATCGGCGGGGTTCCATTCCCGTCCGTTCTTCGGACCGTCGGGGACGCCGGTCCCTACACAGGTCGTACAAACCGCTGGAGATTCTTCGGCTTTTCCTCAGAATGACAGGAAAGCCAATGTAGGGGCGAGCATTGCTCGTCCGTATTATTGAATAGACGCCTGCGGCTACACCCCTCTGCCCCTACATTATTTTCGGGACGTTGTTGAATCCCTCCACCACCATTCGGTGGTCCCCCTCCCTTTAGGCAAGGGAGGCTTTACCGTCCCCTACAAAGATTGTGCTAATGGGGCGGAACGATCCTTCACATTCGTTCAGAATGACAGGGAGTTTTATACCGAAAGGAGTACCATATATGTATACATTATATAATGAATATATCGTAACTGACGACGGCGAAATGCGTGAAGTCATGGCACTTTGCCGCAACAGAAAGGCTTACCCTGAAAATCTCATTTCCTGCATTTCTTTCGCTTTCGGGGACGGTAACAATCTGGAAAATTTTATAAAAAAACTTCGCAGTGCTCCGCCAAGAAGTTTTTCCGGCAATGTTGTACGATATTTTTCTGATTTTTTCGCTAAAATTTTACTGGATTTAGAAAAAAAATATGCTGAACCTCTTGATAAACAGGGGGGAAATATGGTATCATTATTTCTAGCGGATAGAAACGAGATACATATTATGCCGGCAGGCGGAGACATGAAGGTGTACTTCCGTATTGGCGGCGGCAGCTATGATGACGTTATGCAGCGTTATAATGAACTTAAGGATGCTGTCCTCGCTCTCGTCCAACAATATTCGGAGGTTTGATTTATGTTAAATAAGAAAATAGTCATCGGCGTTATCGCAGCCGTTGTCATTCTTGTATGTGCTCTCGCGATTTTCCTCAGCCCAAGTGCAGGCGTTGAAGATTATTCCGAAGTTCTCACAAAGTACTTCACAGCTTACTATGTAAATGCAAGCGTGCCTGATATTCAGGAATGTATGCCAAACGAGCTCAAGGAAGAGGCTGACCTTGCTTTCACTCTCGGCGGCACAGTCAATATTCTTTCCGGCTACAAGCTCGACACTCTCGACCAGGTTGGTGAAGACGCAGTTGTAACTGTTGAAATCACAAACAAGCCTGAGCCAAAGGCTACACTCCGCAACCAGTACAAGATGGAGTTTGCAAATGTCGGCATGGCTGTAAACACAGAATTCGATGTCAACATCAAGGGCTCTGCAGGCGAACTCAACTTCAATGGTTACGCTGATCTCGTTCAGATCGAAGGTCAGTGGTACCTCACAAACTACAGTATCCCACTCTACTCACAGGAATAATACATGAACAATAATCCTATTTTTGAACTTATCAGAAAGCTCAGATATAAGATAAACAATAACAAAGCACTGAAGATAATTTTATCTTTGGTGCTTATTTGTCTTATAGTATATGAAATCCACTCTATGGGTGGACTTGAGCAGTTTATGTCCTCATTCACAGGACAGCAGCAGACAACAACTTCATCCACTCTTACAACTGTGGCAACCGAGCCGACAGAAGCTCCAAAACCTAAGGAGCTTGTCATCACAATGCTCGATGTTGACCAGGGCGACAGCATGCTTATCTCATACGACGGCCATCACATGCTCATCGACACAAATGTGACAGAATACTACGCAAATGTGAAGAATACTCTCACAAAGCTCGGCGTAAAGAAACTTGACTATCTTGTGGCAACTCATCCTCACGCCGACCATATCGGCTCGATGCACAAGGTGCTTGAGGATTTCAAAGTTGGTACATATTATTACACCGACTGCGATACCGGCAAGTACACCCTTGAAAATGCCATGGAAATGGCTCACAAGAATGCCAATAAGGTTGAGCTCATCGCAAAGGGCGACAAGTTCAAGCTGGGCAAGGATGTGAAGTTCACAGTCCTCTCCCCTGTTGAGGGCTACGATTCGGAAAATATCAACAACTACTCCTCGGTGCTCCTTCTCGAATGGGGCGAATTCAACGCTCTCTTCACAGGCGATGCCGAAAGCGATATTGAACTTGAACTTGTGAAGAACAATCTTGTGCCTGACGTGGACCTTCTCAAGCTGGGTCATCACGGCAGCTACACAAGCTCCCACAAGGACTTCCTCAAGGCGGCAAATCCCGAAAAAATCCTCATCTCCCTCGGCAAGGACAATGAATACGGTTACCCTCATCAGGTGACACTCAACAAGCTGGAAGAGCTCGATGCAGATGTTTACAGAACAGACCTGCGCGGCAATATCACAGTCACTGTCGGTGAAGACGGCAAAATGAAGGTTAAGTAAACAGAAAGACACTCCGTAAGGGGTGTCTTTTTTTAGGTTATGGGTTAAAATGGGATTTTACAGGCGGACCGCCGGGGACGTCGGTCCCTACGAACCAAGGAAGAACAATCGCATGGGCGGGTTTCCGTGTCCGTCCGCATTATTTAATCCGCCGTACTCTATTCCTATTTGAACCTGTCCTTGTGCATTAAAGATGCGTCTGTTTTTTCGCCGGCGGGCATGATGTCCTTGGCTAACTCATAATTCTTATCTTCCTTTGACGGTTTTTTGTCATTTTGCATATCTTTTTTCATATTAGCCTCCTTCAATTTATGGAATTAAAAATATTATTTGCATAAATTTTTCATTTTACTCTTTTCAAGCTTGACAATGTGTGATATAATATACTCATAAAATTTTTATGGAGGTGCTTTATGGCATATAAAATTTCTGATGCATGTGTTTCCTGCGGTGCTTGTGCAGCTCAGTGCCCAGTAGAAGCTATCAAGGAAGGTGCAGCTCACTACGAAATCGACGCAGATAAGTGCGTAGGTTGCGGTGCTTGTGCAGCTCAGTGCCCAGTAGAAGCTATCAAGGAAGACTAATTTCTTGATCTATTTGGTCTGCTAACAAATAAAAATGCCGCTATAAGATTACATTTTCTTATAGCGGTTTTTTATATAAAAAGTCAATCTTATCATAAGGAGATAAATATGGAAACCAAAAGATTTCTCGATTATAAAGAAAAAATCATCTCAAATGTAGGACGCGCTATCGTCGGCAAGGATGAAATCACAGAACTCGTTCTCATTTCCTTCGTCTGCCGTTCCCACGTTCTTCTCGAAGACGTTCCCGGCACAGGTAAGACAATGATGCTGAGAGCTTTCTCAAAGAGCATCGGCGGCGATTTCAAGCGTATCCAGTTCACACCTGACCTTCTGCCATCTGACCTTACAGGTATCAACTTCTACAACCAGAAGACAGGCGAATTTGAATTCCGTCCGGGTCCACTTTTTGCAAACATCATTCTCGCTGACGAAATCAACCGTGCAACACCTCGTACACAGTCTTCCCTCCTCGAAGCTATGGAAGAACACCAGATCTCCATCGACGGCACAACACGTCTCCTCGAAAGCCCATTCATGGTAATGGCTACACAGAACCCACTGGAATCCTACGGCACATTCCCTCTGCCTGAAGCTCAGATCGACCGTTTCTTCATGCGTCTCAAGATGGGCTATCCTAACAGAAACGACGAGCTTCTCCTTCTCGGCAGAAAGAGCACTGTTGACATCATCGAATCCTTAGAGCCTGTCGTAACATTTGAAGACCATGAATATGTGATGGAACACTATACAGACGTTACAGTTTCCCCTGCTGTCGGCAACTACATCATGGATATTATTCAGGCAACAAGAACAGATACACGCTTCTCTGCAGGTATCTCCACCCGCGGCGCTATTGCATTCTATAAGGCTTGCCAGGCTAAGGCTGCTCTTTCGGGACGTGACTTTGTCATTCCTGAAGATGTCAAGTACATGGCTCCATTCGTTCTCACACACCGTCTCTCTTCGGGCGGCATGATCGGAAATGCCGATGTTTCCGAATATCTCATGAAGCTCATCAATAAGATCCCTGTTCCAATGGAGTCTGACAGATGATCTGGGTAATAGCCTTCCTGCTCATCATTGCGATGGTGCTCAAGGATTATTCCCTCAAGCATGTTCTCGAAAAGGTCACCTATCTTTCGCGGGCTGACAATCAGGTTGTCGAGCCGGGCGAGGAGTTTTCTGTCACAACAACCCTCCACAACAACAAGTGGCTGCCTGTCACCTTTATCAAGCTCTCCGAGCTTATTCCGGGCGCACTTAAAGTTGTCGATCAGGATGTGGACAAATATTACACATTCAGCGAAAACGGCAGAATGATAAGCACAACTTATCTCATGCCTTATCAGAAATACACCCGCTCATACAAGGCTTCCATCGACCAGCGCGGAAGATACTTCCTCCACGGCGCAACTCTCTACGGCGGCGATATTTTCGGTATCGACGAAACTGTCGAGCACGTGACTCTCATGGAGGAAATCGTTGTACTGCCAAAGTCCCTGCCTGCAGGCAAGCTTGACGCTGTGCTGGGCGGTTTCTTAGGCGACTTTTCGGTCAACAGATTTATCATGGAGGACCCAATCCTCACCATCGGTTTCAGAGATTACACAGGCAGAGAGCCAATGAAGGACATCAACTGGCCTCAGAGCCTCAAGGCAAACAAGCTGATGGTCAAAAACTTTGACCACACTACAGATTTATCGGTAACTGTTATCCTCAATGTTGAATGCTCGGAAGACGGCAAGGAAATCAATTCCGCCCGTCAGGAAGCGGCATTCAGCGTTGCGCGATATGTTTGCGAATATCTGGAAAACAAGCGCATCAAATACTCTTTCACAACAAATGCCACCGCTGCAGGCGCTATCGGCAAATGGAATACCATTACCGAAGGCTTAGGCCGCCGCCATCTTTACACAATTATCGAAGGCCTTGGCAGAGCTACATACGACAGCACACAGCGTTTCGGCAATATTCTCGAAAAGGCTGCATTTCAGTCGGAAAACGGCAGAGCGCACATCATCATCACTCCTGATATGCTGCCTTGCTGGGAAAGCGCATACAGAAAGCTCTATACTTCCTGTGACGGTCATGTGACCGTTATCCGCGCCTGCGACTATGTAACTGAGACAAAGGAGGATGAATAATGGAACTTATATTCGCGGCAAAAGCCCTCTCCTCCTCTGCCTTCCTTTTCTTCTTCGGCTCATACGTTTCGCTTATCTTCCGTCTTGAGCCGAGCATCTTCCCTGCATACGGGCTGATAGCTTTCGGCACATTCCTGTGCGGCATTTTCGATATGAAAATCAAGCCGTCAGCGCGATACTTCCCTCTCATCATCGTCTTTGCTTCGGCATTATGGATAAACGATATGGCATCCGGTCTTATCATCGGGCTGAATATCCTTTTCTCTACCGTTATGATTGCAAAGCAGGCATATTTCCCGACTTACGGTGAAGCTGCCGACGAATTCAAGCGCAACATCAAGATAATTCTTTTCCTCATGGTGTTCTCCGCGGCATTCGGCATCACCAATCTTCTCGGTTCGTCTGTTCTGCCTTACACGATAATCTATATGATTTCCGGCGTCTGCAACCTTTCCATGCTTCGTCATAACGACGAGACTCTCAAGGAAAAGCGTTTCAGAATACTCAACACATCCATTCTGGGCGGCACCTGCCTTTTAGGCTTCTTTATGGCGACAGATATGTTCATGCAGTTCTGCACCATGATACTCAAAGCCTTCGGCAAGTATATTTTCAGCCCTGTTATGATGGCGATAACAACCGTTTCGTCCTACATTCTTCTCGGCTTCACAAGCTTCCTTGAAGACACAGTTTTCGAGCTGATGAAATCGAAAAACGGCAAGGGTCTCACATTTGAAAATCTCAGCGGTCTTGTGGACGACAACAAGTTCACAGGCAGACGAAGCGTTCTCGATGTGGTTTTCGCCGTGGTTGTTGTGGTTATCATCGTGGTTATCGTCGTCGCTCTGTTCAGAAAGATGCTCAAGGCTTCAAGCAGCCGTTCATCCCGTCCTGCAGGCGAAACACGAACAGTTGAAAAAATCCCTCGCGTAAATTACGACAAGGATCTTTCCAATGAAGTCAAGGGCATCCGCAATGTCTACCGCAAATTCCTCAATCTGCTGATAAGCAGAGGCATTGACATTCCGAATTATTTCACCACTCAGGATGTCAACGGGCAGATAACAACCGAAATCCCCGACAAAAAACTTGCCGAGGAGCTTCGTGAGTATTATATTCTCGCCCGCTACGGTGAAAAGGAGCTGAGCAAGGATGACCTGAACAAGGCAAAACAGCTCTACTCTAATATGAAAAAGAGGAAGTAAATTATTCCGTCCCAATGGACGGAGCGATATATGTGCACGCACAAGCGATATATTTGCTTCGCAAATGTTTTTGCAAAATCTTTTTGCCTCCTTCGGGTCGAGGGAGGTGTCACGCAGTGACGGAGGGAGCGAAACACTCCCAACTCAACAAAAATAATTTAAATTACATCCCCTTAACCGTCATTCGATGGCAGAGGGGAAATATGGAGGAACATAAAAATGAATGAATTTCTCGCACGCGCAAAGGAAATCCTTCCTGAAACTATCCGTGTACGCCGCACAATCCATCAGAACGGCGGTATCGGCTTTGACCTTCGTCCAACAGTAGACTTTCTCAAGGCTGAACTCAAGAACATCGGCATCGAAGCTGAAGAAATCGTAGACTGCGGTCTTACATTCACAATCGGCAAGGGCGGCAAGACAATCCTTCTCCGCGCTGACATCGACGCTCTCCCAATGATGGAACGTTCCGGCGAAGAATTCGCCTGCACAAACGGCACATGCCACTCCTGCGGCCATGACCTTCACGGCGCTGGTCTTTTCGCAGCTGCAAAGATGCTCAAGGAACGCGAAAATGAGCTTGAAGGCACAGTAAAGTTCATGTTCCAGCCTGCTGAAGAAACACTGCAAGGCGCAAAGAAGATGGTTGAAGCAGGCATCTGCGAAGGCGTTGACGCTGCTATGGCTATCCATGTCGGCTCGGGCGGACCAAGAAAGACAGGCCATGTTCACGTTACACGCGGCGCTTGCTACGCAAGTGGTGACAAGGTGACTATCACAGTAAAGGGTACAGGCGGCCACGGCGCATATCCTCACTCCACAAATGACCCTATCTCCATCGCTGCTTCCATCATTCTCAATGTTCAGCGTATCCAGGCTCGTGAAATCCCTGCACAGGCAATGAGCGTTATCAACTTCTGCTCCATCCACGCAGGTACAGCAGCTAACATCACACCTGAAAGCGTTGAAATCCTCGGCACAATCCGCACACTCGACTCCAAGATTCGTGAACAGGCTCTCAAGCGTGTCAAGGAAGTTGCAGAAGCAACAGCTAAGATGTACAATGCTGAAGCAGTTGTTGAATACGATGAAGCAAATGCACCACCGGTTATCAACGATGCAGAGCTCGTTAACCAGTTTGCTGAAATCTTCAAGGAAACTGTCGGCGAAGAAAATGTTGAAGTTACAGACAACCGCTCTGTAAACGGCTCTGAAGACTTCGCTTATGTTGGTGAAAAGGTTCCTGCAGTTATGGTATCCTGCGCTTGCGGCTGCCGTGACGACGGTTACGATTCCCCAATGCACAACCCAATGGTTCGCTTCGACGAAAACGGTCTTGCATACAGCTCCGCTCTCTACGCAAGCACAGCATTCAACTGGCTCAAGCGTAACAAGTAGTTATCATTTCCATAGCCTCCCTTGCACAAAGGGAGGGGAACCGCCGAAGGTGGTGGAGGGATTGTTCAACACTACATAACAACCCCTCAGTCATCCTTCGGATGACAGCTCCCCTTGCACAGGGGAGCCGAAAAAACAGAGTAAAATCCAGATAAAAAATAAGAGGTTTGGTATGAAAAAGGTACTTGGTGTTCTCGGTGGTATGGGCCCTCTTGCAACGGCTGACTTCTTCACAAAGGTCGTCAACCTGACAAAGGCTTCCTGCGACGGAGACCATATTCACATTCTTATCGACAATTATCCTCAGATCAAGGACAGAACAGACTATATCGTCAACGATGGCGAAGACCCATTGCCTCAGATGATCGAAGGTGTGCGCCGTCTTATGATTATGGGCGCAGAGGTCATTGCAATGCCTTGCAATACTGCTCATTATTTCGCTCCTGCCATTGAGGAGATCACAGGCTGTGAGTTCATTCACATTCTCAAGGTCAACGCAAAGGCGGGCAGAGAGCGCTACGGCACAGACAAGAAGGTTGGCATTCTTGCCACAACAGGTGTTCTCCAGTCGGGCGTTTATGCCAGAGCTTTCGCTGACGAAGGTGTCGACTGCATCTTCCCTCTCCCTGACCAGCAGCAGAAGCTGCTCAAATTCATCTATGATGTAAAGGCTGGTATTTATCCACGCGACATCAATGAATTCACAGATATTCTCGATTCGATGCTCGAACGCGGCGCTCATTATTTCGTCCTCGGCTGCACAGAATTGCCGCTGATTTCCGAATATTTCGGTCTGGACAAGAAGTATGAGCTTTTAGACAGCACACTTGAACAGGCAAGAGCTGCTGTGCTCGCCTGCGGCTATGAGCTCAAAGGCTCGGTCAGCTACGACGAAGAATAATTTTACATTGAAAAAGACCTCCTTATGGGGGTCTTTTTTTATTAAGTGTACTTCGTACATGAAGAAATGAAGCAGCCTGCGGCTATGAAGTGTTTGCTCTGCAAACATTAAGGTGTTGCTGCGCAACGAATTAAATAGGCAGACCGCCCGGGACGTCGGTCCCTACGAAAGCACCTTATAGCCTCCCTCTCGTAGAGGGAGGTGGCTGAGCAAAGCGAAGTCGGAGGGAGCGAAATCTTATCCAATGTGACTCCGTCACACCTGACCTTTTCACTATTACTTTCTCTGCGGACGAGCAAGGTCACCCCTGCATATCGTCCGGTCATTGTTGTCATCCTGAGTGAAACGAAGGATCTTTCCCACAATTTCAGGAAAGATTCTTCACTTCATTCAGAATGACACAGTAGTGGCGGACCGCCCAGGAGGTCGGTCCCTACAGTATATCCTTTGAAAAAGGCGAGGCTTTGCCGGTCCCTATTAAAGATACGTCATTTCTGACGAATGTGAATATTCTCTGCCTATTTAGCATTGAACCCTATAGCCTTCTCCTTGAGGAGAAGGTGTCAGCGAAGCTGACGGATAAGGTGTCCTAAATCTTTTTTGCAAATCGTCTCATTTAAATAACAAAAACTCCGCGTAGTGCGGAGTTTTATTTTTTAGGTTGGCTGGATTGCGCCTGGAGGTACCTCTCTGAATGTAATATGGTCCACATCGTCTATCGTATTTCTGAACCATTCTTCAGTGCCGTCATCGAGGGGATATATACCGATTTCAATAACTCCGTTCATAATATCAAGCATGGTCGCATAAATCTGATATGGCTCTTCCCTGTTTTTTTCCGGATCAGATACCGCATAATTATAAATCTTCTCTTTAGTACAGACCAGCTCACGTATATTGCGCGTACCTTCTTTGAAAATCAGGGCATCTGTGCCTGCAAACTCTCTCATCTCTGCCTTTGCCATTTCAGCGCGGATTATACCGATAAGCGAGCCGCCGTTATAGCCGTCAGCAAGCTGAACCACTATTCTTCTTCCGCTTTTATAGGCGCCTGCGTAGTATTCGGGGTAGCCGTCAGGCGTTATGCCGTCGGCAGTATAACGGCTTTCATCCCCTTTGTCAAGCTCTCTGAGGCTTTCAAGGATATTCGCATAGGCATCTGTCGTGTCATTCTTATCATATTCGGGGGCAAAATCATTGACATGGTAATTTTCAATGAAAATCGCAAGCAAAATAATTATGGCAGTTATAACCGCAAAAACAGTACGTTTTTTCATGTTTATGCCTCCTTTTATTTAATTTACAACCCCTCCACCGCTAATCGCGGTCCCCCTCCCCTTACACAGGGGAGGCTGAATGAAAGGCGTTTATTCAAACACCTGCTCGGCGTTTTCTTTAAGGCGTTTCTTTTCTTCGCGCTTTATCGTTGCTTCCTTGAGGAGGGTATAGGCTATCGAGGTTATCGGCACGCCGAAAAGCATACCAGTTGCACCTGCAAGACGTCCGCCGATGATGACAGCCGCCATTACCCACAGCGAAGGCAGGCTGACCTTTTTGCCCATTACCTTCGGATATATTACATTTTCCTCAAACTGATGCAAAATCAGCAGGAAAATAAGGAAAATCAGCGACTTCATTGGGTCGACAACAAAAATCATAAAGACACCGACAATGATACCG
>JAFSBG010000158.1 GCA_017441945.1 Clostridia bacterium | reverse complement strand
TTATTATAGCATATATTGCAAAGGAATGCAATGCATACGGAGAAGCTTTGCTGTTAAATCGGAAAAAATCTCGGTTTTGCGCAACCAATTTGAATAAACTGCGACTTATTATTATGAAAGGAGCTGATGAAATGGACGACAGAAGCATAATCGCCCTGTACTGGGAACGCGATGAAAGCGCCATAGCAAAAACCGCTGAAAAGTACGGAAAATACCTGTATACTGTGTCAAAAAACATAGTTTCTGCCCATGAAGATGCGGAAGAATGTGTGCAGGACACCTACAAAGCCGCATGGGATACCATACCGCCACACAAGCCGGATATTTTCAAGGCTTTTCTCACAAAGCTTACCCGCCGCATAAGCATAAGCCGTGTGCGCTATCTTTCCGCCGACAAGCGTAGCGGCTATAACATAGCCTTTGGTGAGCTTGAAAACAGCCTTGCAGACTTTTCTCTCGATGAACATATAGAAAAAGCCGAAATAAGCCGTGTTCTGAACGCTTTTGTCGGCAATTTGCGACAGAATGACCGTGAGGTTTTCGTGCTTCGATACTTTTATTTTGAGTCTGTCAGGGATATTGCAAACCGCTTTGGCGCAAGCGAGAACAAAATCAAGTCACAGCTTTTCAGGCTCCGTAAAAAACTGGCTGAAAATCTTAAAAAGGAGGGTATTTTCTATGAAAACTGATATGATTTTAGATGCAATGAATGAAATTGACGATGAATTTCTCATCATAAGCGAGAAAAAACGCCGCCGTTTTTCGCCTAAACCGCTGATAATCGCCGCGACTATAGCCTTGCTTTTCACCATCACAACACCTGTTCTGGCGGCTGAAAACGAGATGGTATATAATATAATGTATGCTCTTTCTCCCGAAATCGCCCAGAAAATGAAGCCTGTGCGTATGCAGGACGAAAACAACGGAATTGTTATGGAGGTAATCTCGGCAGATGTCCGCGACAGCGAGGCAGAAATTTATATCGGGCTTACCGATATTGAAGGCGACAGGATAAGTGGTGACATAGATCTTCTTGATTCCTATGTTATAAGAACACCAACTTCTACTGGAAATAACTGCCGTATGATAGGCTATGATGAAACTTCAAAAACAGCCACATTCCTCATTCGTACAAAAGCTATGGGTGAAAATGGCAAACTTGCTATAGGAAACAAAGTCACTTTTTCACTCAGGCAATTTCTCGGCAAGTCAGAACGAATTGAGGATGTAACTATCCAATATGACTCTTCAATTATAGAAGCAAACCCCAAAACCGAAAAAAATATTGATTTAGTTGGTGTCGGTATAGGAAAACCCGATATACGTGCTGATATTGATACGCTTGAAACAAAAGAATATCTTACACCATTTGATCAGCCTGTCGCAGAGATAAGCGATATAATATCTGTTTCTGCCATGGGATATGTCGATAACAAACTCCATGTTCAACTTTTCCTCAAAGATGTAATCGTCAGCAATTACCCCAACACGGTTTCTTTTGAAAATCAGAATGGAAATGAAATACCTTATGATTATATGGTTACGTATCGTGACGAAGATAAGACAGGCTCGTTTTTTGAGTTTATATTTGATATGCCTGCCGAAAAGTTGAAAGAGTATTCTCTTATCGGCAACTTTTGGATAAGCGATGATAATGATATAGTCGAAGGCCCATGGCAGGTTACATTCCCATTGGAAAAAGAATAAATCAGATTAAGCATAAAAAAGACACCCCGTACGGAGTGTCTTTTTGTTGTTGATTAAATAGACGGGCTACGCCCTACACCCCTCCGTCACGCTTTGCGTGCCACCTCCCCGATAATGGGGTCCCCACAAAACCTGTTTTGTGGGGTGGAAAACAATGGGAGGCAGGGGTGGAGTTATTCGCCGAGAGCGTATGCAATCATAAGCTCTGCTGTGTTGATAAGGCTGTCGATGTGTGTGCGTTCAACGCCGTGACTGCAGTAAACAGGCATACCGAATGCCGCTGCCTTGATGTTGTTGCCGCCCTTGAGAGCTGCACTTGCGTCTGTGCCGTAGCGGTAGAAAATATCAGTTACATAATTTGTGCCGATCTTTTCCGCTGTGTTTACAAGACGGGATGTAAGCTCATAATCGTAAGGGCCTGTGTTGTCCTTGCAGCAGATTGTGACGCAATGTTCGTTGCCGTCATAGTCAGGGCCGATAAGACCGATGTCGATGGCAACATATTCACTTACTTCGCTTGGTACATAAGTGCCGCCTGTGCCGATTTCTTCCGAATATGGGAAAGCAAGGAGAGTCTTGTACTTTGGCTTGAGATTGTTTTCTGTGAGATACTTGAGAAGTGTGAATGCGCAGGCAACAGCCGCCTTGTCGTCGATGAAACGGGACTTGAGGTAGCCGTTCTTTGTGAATGTGCATCTTGGGTCAGCGGCAACCATATCGCCGTGACGGATGCCGAGAGCGCGTACGTCAGCTTCGCACTTGATATCTTCGTCAAGAATGATCATCATTGTGTTTTCGTCGCGGGCAAGTGTTCTTGCATCGTCAAATACATGAACAGAGTGGCTCTGGCAAGCCATAAGACCTGTGTATTCTCTGCCGTCGCGTGTGTAAACTGTGACAGTTTCGCCCTCTAAGCTCTGCCAGTTGACACCGCCTGTGTTGCGGACACGAATCATGCCGTTTGCGTCGATGCGCTTTACCATCATGCCGATAGTGTCGAGATGGCAGGCAATTTCAACAGTTTTGGAGTTGTCTTCGCCTTCGATTGTGATGTAAGGAGTGCTCTTGTTATCGTATGTAACTGTGTAGCCAAAGCGAGCGGCAATCTTTTCGATGACAGGATTCATCTGAACATAGTAGCCGACAGGGCTTGGAACATTTACGATTTCCTTGAAGCAGTCGATGATATACATCGGGTCAAAATTGTATTTCATAGTGTTTCTCCTTGTGGAAATTATTTTATGGTAAAATTATACCCCCGATAGCATAAAAATGCAAGAGGAAAGCAGGAAATAAGAATGTCATACTGAAGATGACGAAGGAGTTTTCACAGTTTATATAAGACAGTTTATGTAAGTATGTGTAGAGTGCGGCACCTTTGAGGTTCCACTTGTTCTACAGGGTAAGATTTTTATAAAACCTTTAGCTCTCCCGCCTTTCGCACAAGCTCCCTTGCCTCCCTCTGAGGAGGGAGGTGGCTTGCGTAGCAAGACGGAGGGAGAGACCTATTCAATTGCGCCGCAGGCACCAATTTCATGCATAAATGATGCCATACGCTACGCAATTGCATACACACTGCGTGTGATTACATTCCGCCTTCGGCGAATTGCGGTGTGACTTCGACACAGATTGGATAAGCGGACCGTCGGGGACGCCGGTCCCTACATTTCTCTGTGGGAGCCGTAAGGCAAATCCCTATACATTCCAGACTTTCATAAGTCTGCCGACACCTTCCTCGATTTGCTTTTCATTCAGCGCGCCGTAGCCTAAAAGCACAGATGATTCATATTTCGCCGCCACATCGCCTATAAAATAGCTTGAAACAGGGTAAACCCTGATTTTTTCGCTCCTGGCAAGCTCGACCATCTGGCTTTCGCTCAGACCTTTGATGCGGATAAGAATGTGATGACCGGCATTTTCACCGAGAATTTCCACCTGCCTGTGCTGTGAAAGCAGAGAAACAAGGTGCTGGCGCTTTTTGCGGTAAATATTCCTCATACGGTTGAGATGGCGCTCAAAATATCCGCCCGACATAAAGCTGTGCACCACATTCTGCTCAAGCCGAGAAACCGACGAAAGATAAAGCCTGCCCTTTTCGCGGAAAATCTTCATAAGTGACGGCGGGAGCAGGGCATAGCTCAGCTTCAAGCTTGGCGAAATTGACTTGGAAAATGTACCGATGTAGATAACCTTGCCGTTTTTGTCCATGCTTTTTATTGGCAGAAGCGGACGGGAGCTGTAACGGAATTCACTGTCGTAATCGTCCTCGATTATATAGCGGTCGTCCTTCGCCGCCCAGTTTAAAAGCTCGATTCGGGTTGCCAGCGGCAGACTGTGGCCGAGAGGAAACTGATGCGACGGAGTGACATAAAATATATCAGCACTGGAAGCTTCAAGATTATTCACTAATTTCGAAGTGGAAACGGCATCAATCGAGATGCACGCCTTGCCCATGGCGGAAAATATAGAGTACGCCGTGTTGTAAACAGGGTTTTCCGAAGCCAGCACATGGGTATTTCCAAGCATACCGCAGATGCAACGTAAAAGGGCGGCGGTGCTGTTGCCGATGACAAGATACTGCGGGTCTGCTTCGATATTTCGCGACTGGGAAAGATAGGCGCAGATAGAGCTTCGCAGGGCGATATCCCCCTGATAGTCAGGGGATTTCAGCAGAAATGGGTCAATTTCATCGAAGTTCTGCCTTAAAAGCTTGCGCCACAGAGCATAAGGGAAGTTTTCCGTGTCCACATCGGAAGGCGAAAAGTCGATGTCATAAGCAAAATCATGGTTTTTCTGCTCGGTGTGCTCATGGGTAAGCTCGATGTGCTGTAAAGGGTCTAATTTTGCCACATAACAGCCGCTTTTCGGGCGCATAATTATGTAGCCCTCGCTCTGGAGCTGGCTGTAAGCGGCGTCAACCGTGTTAATGCTGACACCTAAATCGAAAGCGTGACGGCGCTTGCTGGGCAGTTTCTGCCCGCTTTTTAAAAGCCCCGACTGAATATCTTTTTTAATCGAAAGATAGATTTGTTCATATAAAGTCATTGAAACCTCCGTCCCCACATTCCTGCCTCCCCTGTGCAAGGGGAGGGGGACCACCGAATGGTGGTGGAGGGGTTGTAAATAAAACTGACACCATAAAAAATGCTAAAACTGACTATTTTAATGGGTACAGTTTTATTATATAATATAATCAATATAAAGTAAAGAGGGAAAGATTATGAACAAAAAGAAAAACTCCATTTATCCTCTCGTGTTTGTCGGCATGATGGCGGCGATTATCTATGTGGCAACAGTTTATCTTCGCATACAAGTGCCAACTCCGACAGGTCCTACAAACCTCAAGGTTGCAAATATCCTTATTCTGCTTGCAGGTATGATGTTCGGCGGTGTTTACGGCGGTCTTGCAGCAGGTATCGGCAGTATGCTCTTTGACCTTACAAACCCAGAATATATCACTTCTGCGCCGTTCACACTTGTGTTCTTCTTCATCATGGCTTTTGTCTGCGGTAAGATTGCTAACGCAAATGGCAAAAACGGCCTTGATACAAAGCAGAATATCGTGGCATCTGTTCTCGGCGCAGGCTCCTACTGGTGCCTTTATATCGGCAAGAGCATTATCTCCCTTGTAATTCAGGGCTCTGCTTTTGTTCCTGCGGTTATCGCAACTGTGCCTAAGATGGTGACAAGCGGCACAAACGTAATCATTGCAGTTGTATGCGCTGTGCTTCTTGCTGTGCCTATGAACAAGGCTCTTGGACGCGCAGGCGTATTCAATAAAATGGACAAGAAATAAAGTTTGTATCCACAATATACAAAATTTATACCCATTAAAGAAAAGACCACCCACTAAACGGGTGGTTTTTTCTTGTGCTTGACAGTGGAGTTTGCTGACATTATAATTATATTATGATAAAATGCGACAGGAGGAACATCCTTTGGCAAACTATAATTATCCCGACAGAAACGATAAACTTACAATAGAACTGATAAGTAAGGGCTACGACGGAAAATATTGGGGCGAAAGCGAGAAAAATGTTCTCAATTATGCCCTTTCCTATGTGGAAAGCCTTGAAAAGCGTGAGAAAATGCTTGATTTAGGCTGTGCAGGCGGTCGCCTTTTTGAAACCTTCCTGCCGCTCGTAGGGCATATTGACGGCATTGAGCCCGACCCTGAAAGATGCGCTGCCGGCATGGAAACGGCGAAAAAATTTCCGGGCAGAGTAACTGTCCGCAACGGCGATATCTCTATGCTTGCCCCTGACGACAGCTATGATGTAATGCTTATCAGCCATATTCTCCAGCATATCCCTGATTCGAGCATTTACTATATGCTTCGCAGAGCGAAAGAGGCTGTCCGTGATGACGGCTTGTTCATCGTGACGACAACATACACCGACAAGGATGAGACCGTCTATACAAAGGAATACTGGCAGGACGGCAAGCGTATGTGCGAAGAAGTTGAGCCTGAGGATTTTGACGATGTTTTCAAGGAAAAGGACACCCTGCCTGTCCGTCTTTTCGCTGAAAAGCACATTACAGAGCTTTTTGACAGCTATGGCTTTAAGCTTGTGGGCAGAAAATTCTATCATTACGAAGAACATCACAGCATAGGCGAAGATGAAGCGGCAAACACCCGCGATGACGGCAGAGGCGCCCGCGATATCATGTATATCTTTCGCAAAGAGACTGTAAAGCTTCTCGATGCCAATGTGCTATATCATTACAGCTTCAGCTATTATAAAGAGGATGTTATCGATAAAGTCCACATCAAACTGGAGGATTTAAAGGGCAAACTGCGTAAAAAGTTCCCCGACTGCGTGTTTGAAACTGATGAAAATGCTTCACAGTATGAGTTTTTCCACGAAACACGCACAAGCGCAGACTTTCTCCACGGCGGCGGTCTCGGGCTTCCGTTTAAAACCTTCCGCGTGGTTTTCCCTCAGTTTGACCTGAAGATGACCGATGCAAATGTGACAGGCACTACTGTTCACATGGCGATTTTCCCTGAGGTGTCCATTGCGCAGATAAGCATTTGCCTGCAGCTTGAAGATTGTAAAGAGGATTTCCTCGTCTATATGCGCCATGTGCAGGGCAACGGCAGAAAGCTTATAAATAAGGACGGCAGAGAGCTGACTATTCAGAATATCTACGATTCCATCGCTGATGCTCTTGATGAGGATATCACCGACCTTGAGGCGATTTATTTCACAGAAATCACACGCTATGGCGATTATGAATCGGTGGAAGAAGTACACGCAAATCACAAGCGCGAGCTTTATGGCATGATGTGCGGCGATGAAGGCTACCGCCATGTGCCTGAAGAGCTTGCCGAGGTGCGCCTTGCCAATTCGTGGGGCAGCCGTGAGTTCACACGCCTGAGCACATTCGGCACAAATACAATTCTTGTAAACCTGAATAAGAGCGCATCTGCGCGTATGTACCGCGAAAACCGCCGTTCTTTTGATAATATTTACTACGGCGACATAAATCCATACTTCCTCATCGAAAGCAAGACGGCAGGGGTAAATCACGGCATTATCTTCTCTCTTGAGATGGTAATGGTGGCGAAAACCATCTGCAACCGTATTCTCAGCCGTCAGTCGGATTATCACAGCACAAATAAGGGTATCTCTCTCAGCGATAATATCAAGCGCACCATGCGTTTCAGAAGTGAGCTCATCACAACGCTGAAAAAGATAGAAAATCTTTCGATTTCCGAAATCGGCGAGCTTGAACAGGTGCTCATAAAAGGCCAGCAGATCGAATCGCTCATCGAAAAGATCAAGTATCTGCTTGAACTCCTTGAATCCGAGCTTGAACTCTTGTACCAGAACAGCACAAACCGCCTTGTCAACATTCTCACCATTGCCGGTCTTTTGCTGACAGTGCTTGGTATGTTTTTCGAGTTTATGTAAGTGAATTAAAAAGGACAGGAAATAAATCCTGTCCTTTTACTTTTTTGATTTGAGATATGTCTTTACGAATAAAAATGCGAAAAGCGCAACGCCGATAACGACGCCGATAACAGGTGCTGTCATAAAAAGTCCTCCCGTATTTGATAATATAATTATATCGCGGATAAAAATTATGTCAAGCCACCAATAGGTGTGTGAATCAGGAGGAAGGCTAAAAAAGTCCATGTCATTCTGAGCGAAGCGAAGAATCTTTCCCGCCCAATTTTAACAGTTGAAAGATGATAGCTGACAGTTTCGGTGTCTGCGACCAATTTGATAGGCTTCGCTCCCTCCACCGCCATTTGGCGGTCCCCCTCCCTCTACGAGAGGGAGGCAAGGACTTTATCTGTCATTCTGAGCGAAGTGAAGAATCTCCTCCCCTTTTTGAAAAAGCTTGTAGGGAATGGCGCCCTCGACATTCCGTATGAGAATGAATTGTGCTCTTCACATGAATTGACTTCGCCATGAATAGCGTAAACGCATGAATTGTTGCTCCACAACATTTCGGTGTGACAAGTCACATTAAATAATGTTTTACCTCTCCGTCAGTCCTGCGGACTGCCACCTCTCCTGAAACAGGAGAGGCAAGGAAAATTTTAAGCCTCCCATTGTTTCTCACCTCAACAAGCAGGCTTGTCGGGGACTCGCTTGCGGTGGAGGGGTGTAGCCGTGGTACGCATATTTAATTAAGGTATCTGCGATGCTATTTATTAAATTTCTCTCCTTCAGTCAAAACCTATGGTTTTGCCAGCTCCCTCGTCAGAGGGAGCCGAGAAAAAACAACCGGTCATTCTGAGCGAAGTAACTTCACATGGTTTGTGGTAAGTTGACAATCTATCACATATATGATATAATAAATCAAAAAAACATTACATAACGGAGGTGAACGATATGAAAAAAATCATCTGCGCGATTTTAATTGCCGTCTGTGTATTTTTCCTTTTCCGCACCAATGACAAGACAGAGGAAAAGCAGACATTTGAATTTGAAGAGCTGCCTGAATTTGTCCGCAAAATAGAGCAAATCCCCGATGATGCCGATTTCATCTTCCACTTCCGCCACAGAGTGTTCCTCACAAGCAACGAGGAGCTTTTCCTCGAAAAATATGGCGATACCCGCCATGAAAAGGTGGATAAACTCCGGATAGGGCATAAAGATATGTTCGATGTCCGCACATATCGCGTTGCAAATGAGGAAGAAAGGGATATTGTTTTTAAAGCCAAGGAAGACCTTGAGTTTACCGATATGAGTGTCGACAAGGCGATGCATATTATGCTGAGTTTTATTGGGGCGATGAAATGGCAGTGCTTCATTTTTCCGCAGATAACGGCAGTATATTTGAGGATATAGTAAAAGACGGTGAGCGTCAGGTCACATGGGTGCAGTTCAAAGCTCCACACGCAAAGGAAGCCTGTGAATTGTTCGAAAGTCTGTATAAAAATTAAAACAAAGCCGTCCGTTGCGGGCGGCTTATTTATTTTCAATATTTTTCACAAAAACTATGGAAATTTTCTTTAAGTTATGATACAATATTCATAATGAAATTTATATCTCGAAGGGAGAAATATATATGAATAACGAAATGCTCGTAAAACTCGGCGAAGTTATGAAAAAGGATAACGTTGATGCTTTGATGGTCGCACCAGGCAACGATATGGTGTTCCTTCTCGGCACATCCACACATCTCTGCGAAAGATTCCAGGCTCTCATCATCAAGAATGACGGCGATTATTTCTATATCTGCAACCTTCTCACAGTTGACGAAGCAAAGGATATGATTCCTGGTCACGACGTTTACGGCTGGTTTGACGGCGAAGACTTTACAGATATCGTCAAGAAGGCATTTGAAGAACACGGCCTTATGGGCAAGACTATTGCTGTCAACGGCGCTGTTCGTGCATTCAATATGTGCAAGATGATGGAAAAGCTCGACATCAAGTTTGTCAACGGCAAGGACTATCTTGAAGAAACACGCATCATCAAGACTCCTGAAGAGCTTGAAAACCTCCGCAAGGCTTCCCTCATCGCTGACAAGGCATTTGAAGAAATAGTAAAGTTCATCAAGCCTGGTATGACAGAAGGCGATATCGTAAATAAGATCAAGGAAGTTATGCTTGCAAACGGCGCTGACTCTGCTGGCGGCGGTATCGTTGCACGCGGCGAAAACGCAGCTCTCCCACATTACGGCGGAAAGTCCGGCGTTGTCAAGGAAAAGGACATCGTTGAAATGGACTATGGCTGCACATATAAGGGTATGTGGTCTGACATCACAAGAACAGTATTTGTCGGCGAGCCAACAGAACGCGAAAAGCTGGTTTACAATACAGTTTTAGCTGCTAACCTCAAGGGTATTGAAGCTGCTAAAAATGGCGCATATATCCCTGATGTTGAAAAGGCTGCACGCGACGTTATCGGCGAAGCAGGCTTCGGTCAGTACTTCACACATCGTCTCGGCCACGGCATCGGCTACGCAGGCCATGAAGCTCCATACATCACAGGCGTTACAAAGAGAAATCTTGAACCAGGTATGGCATTCTCCATCGAGCCGGGTATCTATATCAAGGACGAAATCGGCGTAAGAATCGAAGATATCGTTATCATCAATGAAAAGGGCGAAACAGAAGTCCTCAACCACGCAACAAAGGAAATGATCATCATCAAGTAAGATGTACATATAACCTTAAAAAGCCTCCCCTGTGCAAGGGGAGGTGTTTTTTATGTAATAAAAAACGGAGGGGTTGTAGCCGCAGGCGTTAAGTGAATATGGCTGCTTTGTCATTCTGAGCGTATGCGAAGAATCTCCTGCGGTTTGCACAATCTATGTAGGGGATGGCATTTATGACATCCCGCATACTCTATTCGCCCGCCTCAATCAATCCGCACAGCTTTGCCACATCGGACGAGGTGTATTTTATCATAACAACCTTGTCCTTGCCATTTACTTCGGTCATTTTGCAGATATGACCGCCGTTTGTTGTCGGATTGAGATGAAGGCTGACAGCATTTTCGCCGCGAAACTCAAGCACATAGGATTCGCCAACAGGCGGAGCATCGTGGGCAGAAACATCGGTAAACTCTATCGAATCGATAAAATTATAAATCATCTGCTTTTCGCTCTCGTCAGCCAGCTTGTAGTTGTCATAGACTTGGAGGAGCGAGCCGGAAAGATTGTTCAGCATATCTGTGGTCGGCTTTTTGTATGGCTTGAGGGATTCATGGATTTCTTCCAGAACATTTTCGCCGCTGATGAGGTGATGCTGATTAAGGTAAAAATTAAAATCTGTGCCGTCGGGAATCGCCCTGACCTGCGCCATAATTTCAGCCGAAGCATCGTCAAGGCTTGTGCCGCGAGGGATTAAAAAGGCAACAGCAGCAAGAATAACAGCCAGCCCTATCGGAATGAGCTTTTTCATAAGCATACCTCCTTGTGTTATGTTAAGATAATTATATCATATATAATATAAGGTGTAAATGGTATATTTATCTGTGTATCCTCATACACATAACCGAGGTGATTATATGAAAATTGCGGTGGTTGGTATGGGGAATCTTGGCAGGAGCGCTGTGAAAATCGTGAAAAATACGCCAGATATGGAGCTTTTTGGGGTGTTTTCACGGAGAAATATCACAGATACTCTGCCTTATGATGAGATTATGGAGTATAAGAATGAAATTGACACGCTTATCCTGTGCGGCGGCAGCGCAAAGGATTTGCCCGTTATGACTCCCTTTTTAGCCGGGCATTTCAATGTGGTCGACAGCTTTGATACCCATGCAGACATAGCGAAACACTATGAAAATGTGAATAAATCGGCTGAAAAAGGGGGCAAGACCGCCCTTATTTCCTGCGGCTGGGACCCTGGGCTGTTTTCGCTCATGCGTATCTATGCCGATGCTATTCTGCCCGACGGACGCACCAAAACCTACTGGGGCAAGGGGGTAAGTCAGGGACATTCCGATGCCATTCGGAAAATTGACGGAGTTATTGATGCAAGGCAGTACACCATTCCCAATTATAATTATGAGGGGGATAATCCCCATAAAATGCACAGGCGTGAGTGCTTCGTTGTGGCTGAAAACAATGCCGACAAGGCTGAAATTGAGCATAAAATCAAGACTATGCCCAAATATTTTGCAGGCTATGATACGGCGGTGCATTTTGTCAGCCTTAATGAATTAAGGCAAAATCACAGCAGATTATCCCACGGCGGTAGAGTGGTGTGTGATAACGGTGAGAGCGCTATGGAATTACGGCTCAGAATGGCTTCAAATCCCGATTTTACGGCAAGTATTTTAGTCGCCTGCGCGAGAGCGGCTTACCGTATGAATTGTGAGGGCAAAACAGGGGCATTCACCATGGCAGATGTGCCTGTGAGGTATCTGGCGAGAGGAAATATTTTCGATATGATGTGAAAAACGGGAGGGCATACTCCAGAGTACTAGCTACGCGTCGCGAGACCCTCCCCTACAATTTATTTTTTATGAACTGTTCGTAGGGGCGGGTTTCCATGCCCGCCCGTTGAATCAATCTTCCTTGTGGAAATACGCATATACATTATATGCTATCTTTTCGGGGATGATTTCCGAAAGTTCGCTTATGCTTGCGTTTTTGATGGCGGTTATCGTCTTGAAATGACGGAGCAGCTTCGCCTTGCGCTCGTCGCCGATGCCGTCGATGTTGTCAAGGGTGGATTTTGTCAGCTTTTTACTGCGTAAAGTCTTGTTATATTCAATCGAGAAGCGGTGGACCTCGTCCTGAATTCGGGTGATAAAGGCGAAAACGGGGGGCTTGGTGTCGATGCCGAAAAGATTGCCGTCAGCATCAATAAGCTCTCTTGTGCGGTGCTTGTCGTCCTTGACCATGCCGAGTAACGGAATGTCGATGCGCTTTTCGTTGAAAACCTTTTCGATGGCGTGTACCTGCCCCAGACCGCCGTCGATGAGGAATAAATCGGGCAGAGGGAGGAAACTTTCGTCGCCGTTTAAGGCTCTGTCAAGACGACGGGAGACAGCTTCCTGCAATGAAGCATAGTCGTCGCCGCCCTTTGCCGTTTCGATTTTGAAGCGCTTGTAAGCCTTCTTGAGTGGTCTGCCGTTTTCAAAAACCACCATACCACAGACCGTCATATCCCCTGCATAGTGGGAAATATCGTAGCTTTCGATTCGTGTCGGCTCAAAACCGAGCATTTCTGTCAGCATTTCAAGAGATTTAAGGTGCTTTTCACCCAATTTTTCACGGAGTTCAAGCTCCTTGCGTGCATTGTCGAGGGCGAGAGTGACCTGAAAACGCTTTTCGCCCTTCTGTGGCACAGCCATATTGACCTTGCGGTTTGCCACATGGGACACATATTCGCTGAGAGCGTCAAGGTCAAGCTCGTGGGAAAGGATTATATTTTTCGGCGCAAAGCCCTGAGCCTCGTAATACTGCTTGATGAAGCTTTCCATAACCTCATTTGCATCATTTTCATCACAGCCGTCAAAGAAAACAGCTTCTTTATCAAGCAGAGTGCCTGCAATATAGCTCATTTTGACAACGCAGGCGCGCATATTGAGGGTGGCATAAGCTACAATGTCGGTGTCCACAAGACTTTTGGAAAATACGCCCTGACCCTGGCTCATCTTTTTAAGGGTGATGATTTTATCGCGGTATGAAGCCGCCTTTTCAAACTCTAGGTCTTCCGATGCTTTGAGCATTTTTTCTTCAAATTCCTCGGCTAAGCCCTCATATTTGCCGTCTAAAATTCTGCCTGCCTTGTCTAAAAATTCGGCATACTGCTCGGCTGAAATATCCCCCTTGCAGACACCCATGCACTTTTCCATGTGGTAGTTGAGGCACGGACGAGCCTTGCCGAAGTCGCGAGGGAATACCCTTGTGCAGGTGGGCATCTGGAAGATGGTGTGTACTAAATCGAGAGCTTTATAAGCCTGGCCGCGGCTGCTGAACGGACCGAAATACTTGGCTTTGTCGCGGAGCTTGCGGTTTACAACCTCAAATCGTGCGTAAGGCTCGTTGCCGAGGCGGACGAAAGGATAGCCCTTGTCGTCCTTGAGCAGAATGTTGTACTTCGGCTTGTGCTGCTTGATGAGCTGGGATTCCAAAAGCAGAGCGTCAAACTCGGTCTTTGTGACCACATAGCGGAAGGTGTCGATACGGCGAATCATCTGCAAGGTCTTTTCGTTGTGGGACGAAAGATTGACGAAATAGGAGCTGACGCGGTTTTTCAGGTGCTTCGCCTTGCCTATATAAATAATAGTGCCGTCCTTGTCCTGCATGATGTAGACACCGCTGTCCATCGGCAGAAGGAGGGCTTTTTCTTTTAATTCTTCATACATAGTTTTTACCTCGTGAGGGAAGAAATGAAGCGTGAAGCGTCGCGGAGAGCTGTCTTGTTGAGAGCGTAAATTATCGTCTGCCCCTCCTTGCGAGAATATACAAGGTTTGCCTCGCGGAGGACAGAGAGGTGGTGGCTTATCGAAGGCTTGCTTATTCTGAAATGGGCGGCAATGTCGCCTGCATTTTTTTCGCCTTCGTGGAGCAGAATGAGTATATCTCGGCGGGTTTTGTCGGAAAGCGCCGACCAGAGTTTGTCCATAATTGACTCCTTTCAGAATGTCAGGAAGTTTATAGCCTCGCCCTGCGAAGTAGGGAGAGGTGGCAGTCCGCAGGACTGACGGAGAGGGTTTTATCAAATGTGATTTATCACACCTTATATCTGCGTAGCAGTATGTAATCACACGCAGTGTGCATGTAATTGCGAAGCGTATGGCATCACCGAAGGTGTATGTTATCGATGCCTGCGGCGAATTGTATAAGGCGGGACGCCGAGGGCGTCGTCCCCTACGGGGATTGTGCGTGAGGGGGTGTAGGGGTTGTCATCTATTCGATGCGCCGCAGGCACCTCAATGTTCGCACAGCGAATAATTCATGCGTTTACGCAATTCATGGTGAAACCGATTTATGACGAAGTCAATTCATTTATTATTTTGAAGTTTATCTAATTAAAGTATAAAATCACAAAATTTTTTTGTCAAGGTATTTTATGCGCTTAACGGGCAAAAATATGTGTGCAAATCCAAAAATGAAAGGAAATTACTATGAGCTTTTTGAAATGTTCGGTCACACAGTGTGTCCACAATGAAACAGGCAAGTGCTGCCTTAACTCCATCAAGGTTGCAGGCGATAACGCTCTTACTTCCGATGAAACTTCCTGCAAGTCCTATCAGAAGCGTGGCAGTGACGCTGTAAACTATGTGCCTCACGGCGCACCAGGCGCAGAAACTTATATTTCCTGCGAAGCTGTCAAGTGCGCTTACAACTCAAACAAAATCTGTGAAGCAGACAGCGTAGCTATCACAAAGTGCAGAGCGGCTGGCGAGGACAGATGTGAATGCACTCAGTGCGAAACTTATAAGCATCAGTAAAATAAAATACCACCCGACAAGGGTGGTATTTCACTATGTAATTAGAAAAGAGAAAGGAAATGCTCTTACGAAACTGTCTGCGCTGTGATACGCCTTAAAATCTGCAAGCGGCATATTCTGCAGAGCCGTTTCTTGTTTTCCACGGCATTATTATATAACAGCAGGGGCAAACAGTCAAACGAGAAGTTTCAATAATCATCATCGAAAAATTCGATGGACCTTCTTGCTTTACCGAAGATTTTATTGTATAATCACACCAACAGCAATACACAGGAGAAAACTATGGAAATCCGCAATCTTATAACTTTTGTGCAGGTTGCCGAGCTGATGAGCTTTACAAAAGCTGCGAAGGCGCTGGGGTATTCCCAGTCGACCGTTTCGTTCCAGATAAAACAGCTTGAAAATGAGCTTGACTGCCTGCTTTTTGAACGCATAAACCACACCATAACCCTGACAGACAAGGGCAGAGAGCTGCTCGATTACGCAGGCAAAATCAGGCTGATGACCGATGAGCTGAGCGAAAACTGGGGCAGGGAAAAGCCTGTGCAGGGGCTTATCCGCATTGTCAGTTCAGACTCGGTCTGCGAGCATTTCATCAAGCGTTACTACGGCGACTTTCATTGCAGATACCCCGGTGTTTCTCTTAATTTCCAGACGGCTGACACCGAGGCGATGTTCGGAATGCTGGACAGGAACGAAGCCGATCTGATGATGACTCTTGACGACCATGTATATGACAGCAACTATGTGATTGCAAGGGAAGAAAGGGTTGCGATGAGCTTTGTCACAGGTGCGGATTCGCCTTATGGCAGAGAGGGCAGAGCCACCCTGCGCGAGATGGCTGATATGCCTTTTATACTGACCGAGCAGGGTATGGGCTACCGTCATTCCTTTGATGAAGCCATGGCGAAGCTGTCGCTCGATGTGACGCCTATCGTTGAAACAGGCCGCACCGACCTTATAATAAGTATGCTCGAAAAGGGCATCGGTGTTTCGTGGCTGCCGCAGTTTGTGACCGATAAAGGGGTCATGGAGGGCAGGCTGAGATACATAGATGTGCCTGAAACTCAGGTCGATATATGGAAACAGCTCATATACCATAAAAATAAATGGATGTCGAAAAGTCTCAGAGCCGTTATTGATTATATTAGTCACAATACATTTGGTGTAAAGTAAAATAATCCACAAAATGTAGTATGATGACCTTGTGGAAATTAGCTGAAAATTATACAAAAAAGAAATATTGCCTTACATTTTCTGTTAAAATATGCTATAATATCTGTATAACAGATATTATATTGATTAAATAACCGTCATTTTGCTCCTGCCCTTTCAGGCAGAACCGCAGAATATGACAATTATGATAATTATAGGCGCGATTTACAGAAATGGATGGTAAATATGTATAACGAAGGCGAACTTATAGTGTACGGTGCAAGCGGCGTTTGCCGTGTGGGCGAAAAGACACAGATGGACGGCAAAGATTATCTCATGCTCCATCCTGTCTATCAGAGGGAAACTATCTATATGCCGCTTTTCAGCGATAAGATTTTCACCCGCCCTGTCATTACCCGTGATGCGGCGGAGGAGCTTATCTGCTCTGTTATGGATATTGTTGCCGAGCCTGTGTACGAAAGCAAGGTGCAGCTTCTCAGCCAGAGATACGACAAGGTGTTGAAAACTTACCAGTGCCATGAGCTGATGTATCTCGTTATGTCGATTTACAACAAGCGTATTGCAGCCGAGAAAAACAGACGCAAGCTCGGTATGGTCGATGAAAGATTTTTGAAGAAAGCCGAAGACCTGCTCTATGGCGAGCTGGCTGTGGCTCTTGGAATACCGCGCGAGAAGGTGCCTGAATACATAAAGCTCCGCGTCGAGATTATTGAAAAGAATAAGTAAATATATGTGGAAAAGCTTCCCGAAAGGGGAGCTTTTTGTTTTGTTGCCGTTGGAATGACAAAATATTCGTAGGGAACGACGCTTGCGACATACCGCGGGCGGGCACGGAGACCCGCCCCTACGGGAAAGCCGCTTGCCTCTCCTGTTTCAGGAGAGGTGGCTTGCGACAGCAAGACGGAGAGGTAAAACCTATTTAATGTGATTTATCACACCTCACTTCTTCACTTTTCACTATTACTTATTACTTTCTTATGCGGGACGTTGTTGAATCCATCCACCATTCTCCGAATGGTCCCCCTCCCTCAAGGTGAATTGACCGAAGGTCAAGAGAGGGTGGCCTGGGCCATTAGGCAAGGGAGGCTTTACCGTCCACTACGGGAATTGTGCGTAGGGGCGGGTTTCCATGCCCGCCCGGAATATAATGCATTTACGGGACACCGGGGACGCCGGTCCCTACAGGGATTGTGCAAGAAGCGGGAGGGCGCAGAGACCCTCCCCTACGGATATTTTCTATTTTATTCCGCGAAATGTTTTTACGAAACCTTTCGTTTATTTATTTCTCGGTTATTTAGTATAGTATAGCTATACTATATCAAAGGAGATTTTTCTTTATGACCAAGACAAATATACTTTGTTTCGCCCCTGAGCTGGCCGCTGTCATCGGGCTTAACGAGGCTATTGTGCTTCACCAGATTCATTACTGGATTAAAAAGAATAAGGAACAAGGCGTAAACTTCCGTGAAGGACACACATGGACTTACAGCTCTTACAACAACTGGCAGGAGCAATTTTCCTTCTGGTCAGAAAGAACTGTAAGAAGGGCGCTCAATTCTCTTGAAGAAAAGGGACTGCTTATTTCAAACCGATTCAATAAGATGCGTTATGACCAGACAAAATGGTACACAATCCCTTATGAAAGCATTCCATATGAGATATTGTCAATCCTGACAGACGATGAGGACATAGCGGACAGCGGAGCCGGGCAATCCGGACAGGGACAACTGGTCAGAAAGGACAGCCCTATACAAGAGTATAATAAAAAGAATAATAAAGAGAGTGTAAGCGCACACGTGTATGATGACAGTAAAACTGCCTACGGCGAATACAAGTGGGTCAGATTATCTGACGATGAGGTAACTGACCTTATTGCAAGGTACGGTTCTGAGCTTACCGCCAGAGCTATTCAGCATATAGACAGACAAGTTGAAAAGACAGGCAATCGCTACGGCTGGACTAAATGGAAGCCTGTCATTCAGCAGGCTATCGATAAAAACTGGGGCGGTATTGTTGATGATATACAGTAGTCTTACAGACTGTGTGGGACATAGCAGTATGTCCCGCCCTGCGTTATCTGCGGGAGCGCAAGCAGCTCCCCTAAAACCAATGTACATTGACTCCCCTGTGCAAGGGGAGGTGGCTGAACGAATGTGAAGCGGAGGGGTTATCACTTTTACACGGCGAGAGCAAGCCCCCGCCCTACATTATTTTGCGGGCGGGCATGGAAACCCGCCCCTACAGGGTCTGTGCAAACCGAGGGAAAGATTCTTCACTGCGTTCAGAATGACAAGCTATGTTTAGCCTCCCTTGTGTAAAGGGAGGTGTCACGCAGTGACGGAGGGATTGTCACTTATCAAATGTGACTTCGTCACACCATAATCATACCGTAAGGCATAGTATGTAATCACCGCAGGTGTATGTAATCGCGAAGCGTATGGCATCATTTATGTATTTAATTGGTGCCTGTGCGGATTGAATAATATTCTCTCCCTCCGTCTTGCTGACGCAAGCCACCTCCAAAATGGGGTCCCCGACAAGCCTGCTTGTTGGGGTGAATATCAGAGGGAGGCAAGAGGGATTGTGCGTAGGGGCGGGTTTCCATGCCCGCCCGGAATATAATGCATTTACGGACCGTCGAGGACGCCGGTCCCTACAGGGATTGTGCGTAGGGGATGTAGGGGAGGCGTTCCGCCTCCCGCGGACGAGCAATGCTCGCCCCTACGGGGATTGTGCGTAAGGGTAGTTTGTGCGAATAGGGCACAAAAAAGCTCCCCTTACGGAGAGCTTTTAATCGATATTCAAATCAAAATCCGCCTGGGTGAAGGTTTTCTTCTTGCGGACGATGCGTTTCGGAAACTCACGCTTCAATGGGTCATACTTAAAGCGGCGGCAATGATATGCGCCGTCGACAGGGCCGTATTTGGAGCACAGCACATCCATATCGTCTATCTTATGGGAATGGGCGCAGTAGGCACAGCGCGGCTCTATTCCTTTTCCGTAAAGCATGAGATCCCTCCTTTTTTATGTAACCACTCCGCAAATCAATAGCGCATTCATCGGCGGCTCTTTTTCTGTCATCTCTGGCTAAAAATCCTCGTTAAGGCACAAAGCCTTGCCTGCGGCTTTTATCCATTCTGCCAAAAAAATATCTCACCGCTGAACGCACTCTGCTTTGTTCCGCGGTTACTGTTAATCATTATCTTTATTATAACGGATTTTCTGGTAAAAAACAATAGAAAAATAGAGGATAAGGCACAAAACCATGAAAAATCCTGTTAAAATCAGATTTCCGCGGAGAAATCCTGCGTACATCTCAGGGTCGAGACCGTAATAATATGGGTAGTCGTAACTGAATGCCCCCTGAGACATGGGAAACAGCCTGAAATAAAGCCACAGGAGAGCAGAAGAAAGCCCGCCCTGGAACAGCTTGGCAACGAAATACCCCCGGGATTTAAGTCCTGCACGGCTCGCAAAGCTCATGGCCTGAAAGTGCACCGACAAGCCTGCCCAGCCTAAAAGAAATCCCGATGTCAGCATAGAGCTGTATAAATCGGCGCCCGAAAGTGCCGATATTCCGCCAGTCAGCTCGAAAAAACCTGTGATGATTCCATTTAATAAGCCTTTTTCGGCAAGATATTCTCCGAAAATTGCCGTTATCAATGCTGAAACTGTATTTATTATGCCGCTTTTGTGCAGTACTGTCACAAATACTCCGAAGAAGATAACAAAGCCGCAGACATTAGCCATCGCTCCCATTGCGCTCGTCACAGATGTGATGAAGGAGGTCACGAAACCGAACTGTGCGCGACTAACCTTGTCTTTGTGGACAGTTTGGGGAGTCGGCAAATCGAACTGTTCAGGAGAGAGCTTGTGCAAAAGGAATCCTATGAGAATCGCTGATAAAATATGGGCTGTGTATAAAATCACCCCAAGACGGCTTTCGCCCAGAAGCCCCACGCCCACAACGCCTAAGATAAATGCAGGACCCGAATTGTTGCAGAAAAGGAGCAACCTCTGGCATTCTTTACGGCTGATGTGCCCCTCCTCAAACAGCTGAACGGCTGTCCGCACTCCAACAGGGTAGCCACCCAGAATGCCGATGAGAAAGGCTGAAAAGCCCTTGCCCGATATGCCGAAAAGAGCCTTGCCGACAGGGGATAAAATATCCGCAAGGCGTGAAATCGCCCCTGTGCTTATCAGCATCGACGATGTGACGAAGAAGGGGAAAAGGGAGGGAAACACCGCATTTATACACAGGTTTATGCCACCAACGCAGGATTTTGATGTGTCAAGGGGGAAAAGTAGTAACCCCATGCCGAAGAAAACTATTCCTGTAAGGGTTATGAATGACAGCAATTTTTCGTATTTCAAACTTATCACCTCGCTGATTTATATGTGCTAAGGCAATAAAAATTGCCATAAATATAGCCGAGGTGATAAAATGGCAGATAATTTAATCAAGGATATGACTTCGCCCCGTGTGCAGCTTTACGGCCAGAGCTGGGCGGTTATCGAGGGGTTTTTAAGCATAAAGCGGTTTGAAAAGGAGGTTATCGAGCTGGTTTGCCGCCGTTATGATATAATTATTCACGGCTTTGATATGGAAATGCGCGAGAAAAGCCGAGGCTATATCGAGGTGCGCGGCACGATACTTTCTGTGAGCGTGGAGGGAAGCCATGACTGACATTATAAAATTGCTGAAAAACCGCATAATATTTGTAATTGAAGGTCCGTATGTGGAGAAAATATTGAACAGGATAGATGAAGCCGAGAAAATCGAGCGTATTGATGCCGACAAGGCTCGCGTTACGGCATCTCTCAAAGAATACCGCAAAATCCGTGATTTCTGCCGCGCAAACGGCTATAAAACAAAAATAAAACGCAAGAGCGGCATAGCTTTCAGCACCTATTTCCTCCGCGGAAGATATGGACTGCTTGTGGGGCTTGGTATTTTTATTTTCACTTTATACATTCTCACAAGCCGTATATGGACTCTTTCTGTCACCTCCGACCAGGCAGACGAGATGCGTATCTATGAGATCGCAAGTCAGTACGGCATTGTTTCGGGGGCGAAGAAGGCTGACCTTGACATACCGAAAATCAACCGTGATGTGATGATAAATTACCCTGAATTGCAGTATTTCAATGTGAATTTCTACGGCTGTCACGGCGAGATTGTGGTGAAACAAAGGGACAATTTTAAACAGGTTGTGGATGAAAATGCTTACTGCGATATTGTTGCTGACCGTGACGGAATTGTTGAGAAAATTATCGTTAAGGACGGCACGGCAGCGGTGGAAACCGGAGATACTGTTATTGCCGGCGATATGCTTATCAGAGGTGAAATCAGCTATGTCAAGGACGAAGAAACAGTCACCCAGCCTGTGAGAGCTTCGGGGGAAATCACCTTACGCACATGGCGAAGGCATTATGAGGCTGTGCCGAAATATTTCAATTTCAAGGCTTATACAGGACGTGAGCGTAAAAAATATAAACTTATCGTTGGAAACCGATGTTTTCCGCTATATTTTCTTGAAAAAAATCCGTATATGTGTTATGATAAAAGGTATAAAGTGAGTTACTTTACCCTTTTTGACGGAAATCGCCTTCCGCTGGGGCTGTCCTGTGAGACTTACAGGGAGGCTGAGTTCAAAAAAGCCGTCTTTGAGGCTGATGAAAGTGAGATTTTCAAAGAGATGCGTGAAAACCTCCTTTCCCGATCGGGCATTGTGGAAATTCGTTCCGACAGCTTCGAAATTATCGACAAGGGGGAGTATCATCTGGCGAAATACGAGGCAGAATGCCTTGAAAAAGCAGGAGTAGAAAATTGAAAATGACAGAACATATCATAAATGTGGAGAGAGTGGAGCAGGAGATCGCCCTTTTCGGCTCTCTCGATGAAAATATAAAGGCGATCGAAAAGCATTTCGGCGTGACTATCGTCAACCGTGAAGGCAATATCAAGATTCAGAGTGAAAATGAGGAAATGGCTTTCAAGGCAAAGCGCGCCATTGAGGAGCTTTTGAAGCTCATCACAAAGGGCGAGGAGCTGACACCGCAGATGGTCAATTATGTCCTTGCGCTCGTCGCTTCCAGCGAGGAAAACAAGCTCAGGGATATGGGCAAGGGCGTTGTCTGCGTAACTGCAAGAGGCAAGGTCATCAAGGCGAAAACTGTGGGACAGCAGAGATATCTTGACGAAATCTCCCGCAAGACCATCGTGCTCGGCATCGGTCCTGCAGGTACAGGTAAGACATACCTTGCGGTGGCTCAGGCTGTTGCCGCATTCCGTGACAAGAAGGTAAACAAGATTATTCTCACCCGTCCGGCCGTCGAAGCAGGCGAAAAATTAGGCTTCCTGCCTGGTGACTTACAGAACAAAGTCGACCCTTATCTCCGTCCGCTTTACGATGCTCTTTTCGATATGATGGGTGCGGAAAGCTACCAGAATTACTTTGAAAAGGGCAATATCGAGGTTGCGCCTCTCGCTTATATGCGAGGCAGAACTCTCGACGACAGCTTCATCATTCTCGACGAAGCACAGAATACAACACCTGAACAGATGAAGATGTTCCTGACACGTATGGGCTTCAATTCCAAGGTTGTCATCACAGGCGACATCACACAGACCGACCTTCCTGACGGCAAGACTTCGGGCTTACGCGTTGCCATGAATGTCCTCAAGGACATCGACGATATCGGCATCGTACACCTGACCGCTGCCGACGTTGTCCGCCATGAGCTGGTGCAGAAGATTATCATGGCTTACGAAAAGTATGAAAAGAACGCGGCTGAGCGTGCTAAAGAAAAGAAAAAATATTTTAAAAAAGATATAAAGAAGGATGTTAAAAATGGTTAGTGTAAGACCTGTCAGAATATCCATAAGCGTCAGCGGAAAGAAGGATGTCCGCGTCCATGACGCAGAAAATCTCGCCAAAAGATGCATCGTTGCGGCGATAAGAAAGTATCTCAGGGGCTATTCGGCTCACGTCGATGTGACAATGGTTTCAGGTGAGGAAATCCAGACTATCAACAGAGAAAACCGTAATGTTGATAAGGTGACCGATGTGCTCTCCTTCCCTATGCTCGATATGTATGAGGGCGTTTATCATGGGGATTTAAAGGATGAAATTGAGCCTAATACAGGCGATATCATGCTGGGCGACATCATCATCTGCTATGACAAGATTTTAGAGCAGGCAGAGGAATTCGGCCACAGCAAGGAGCGCGAGATGGCTTATCTTGCCACCCACAGCATTCTTCATCTTTTAGGCTTCGATCATGTTGACGAAGGCGAGATGAAGGCTAAAATGCGCGCGGCTGAAGAAGAAATTATAATGAGTGTTTCAAAAGACCTTACAAGATAAGAGGGGATAGATATGAATATTACAAAAACAGGTATGTTTTCCATCGTTGGCAGACCAAACGCAGGCAAGAGTACGCTGACAAATGCTCTCGTAGGCGAAAAAATTGCCATCGTTTCCAATAAGCCGCAGACAACAAGAAACCGTATCACAGGCGTTGTAAACCGCGGCGAAGCACAGATGATTTTCCTTGATACACCTGGTCTTCACAAGGCTAAAAACCGCCTTGGCGACTATATGGTGGACATTATCAATGAAACTGTTGCAGAAGTTGACGCAGTTATCCTCATCGTTGAGCCTGTTGCACGTATCGGCGTGCCTGAGCAGATTCTCATCGATAAAATCAAGGGCTATCAGCTCCCTGCAATCCTCGTTATCAACAAGTGCGACACTGTCGAGCAGGATGATATTCTCCCTGTAATCGCAACTTACAGCGAGGCACATGAGTTTGATGCAATCATTCCTATTTCTGCACGAAACAAGAAGAATCTCGATGTGCTTTTAGACGAGCTGGACAAGATGTGTATGGAATCTCCTCAGCTTTATCCTGACGGAATGGTGACAGACCAGAGTGAGCATCAGATGTTTGCTGAAATCATCCGTGAAAAGATTCTTCTCAATCTCGGCGATGAAATCCCACACGGCGTTGCCATCGAAATTGAGCGTGAAGAAATCCGTGAAAACGGCACAAGAGCCATCAATGCGGCTATCACCTGCGAAAAGAAGTCCCATAAGGGCATAATCTTAGGCAAGCAGGGCTCCAAAATCAAGAAAATCGGCACAGATGCCCGCGAGGAAATCTCCAAAAAGACAGGCTCCCGCGTTTATCTTGAGCTTTGGGTAAAGGTCAAGGAAGACTGGCGCAATAATCCGAACTCTGTCAAGAGCTTCGGATATGAAATGTAGGGTTGAGAAAGTAATAAGTAACAGTTAAAAGTGAAAAGGTAAGGTGTGACAGAGTCACATTTGATAGGGGTCTCTCCCTCAGTCAAAACCTGTGGTTTTGACAGCTCCCTCGTCAGAGGGAGCCAGGCTTAATACACCTTCATCCTTACCAATTTTTAATACGATTTATAAACACAAAAACACATAAAATATTACCGTAACAGATTTGTTTTTCGGGAGGGCACGGAGACCCTCCCCTACAAGCTATCTCTTAAGGAGCGGATGTAGGGGCGGCGGTTCCATCCCCGCCCGCCTTATTTAATGTGACATGTCACACCTCAATTCATTCAAAAAAAGGTGGTATTTTATGGATAAAGCATGGAAAAAGTTCGCCAAGACCGGCAAGATAGCAGACTATCTTGAATACTGTCACAGGCGCGACGGAGAAAGGCATGAATCTCGAAGTTAAAGGTATTGTCATAAAAACTGTCGATTACAAGGATTCCGACAAGATAGTCACTATCCTTACAGATACTATGGGCAAGATATCCGCCAAGGCGCAGGGGGCAAGACGCAAAAGCTCCCGTCTTACAGCGGCTGTCCAGCCCTTTACATATTGCTCCTTTCAGCTTTTTGAGATGAACGGCAAGTATAAGATAGACGAAGCCGATGTTATAACCCAGTTTCTAATGAAGGATATGGACATCGTCAAAATCGCTCTCGCTTCCTATTTCTGCGAAATTGCCGCAATGGAAATGGAGAATGAAACCGAGGACGACAGCCTTCTGCGCCTTATGCTCAACTCTTTCTATGCCATCGACAATGATTTGCATACGATGCAGAGGATAAAGTCGGCATTCGAGCTGAAATGCTCCTGCTTCTGGGGCTATGCTCCGAGACTTACTTCTGATGAGGCTCTCGCAAGGGAGAATATTGCGGTAAGTCTTGAGGACGGCGCTCTTTCGCCGAGAAATATTTTCAAGCGGGGTGTGCTTCTCTCACGCAACGCCCTTTCGGCGGTAAATTATATAGTCAATGCCGATTTGAAGAAAATGCTGTCCTTTAAGATAGAAAAGGATGACGAAGATATGCTCTCCCGCTTCTGCGAAGGCTATATTCTCGATAAAATCGAGTATAAACCGAAAACTCTCGGCTTTTATCAGAGTTTAGAGGAGATATAGGGGGATTGTGCATACCGTGGTAGATTCTTCGCATTCGCTCAGAATGACAGAGCTGTTTATGGGCTTCTCCTTGAGGAGAGGCTCCGCACAGCGGCGGTGAGGTGTCAGATACTTACAAATCCATCGCAGATACATTTGCGTTCCGCAGGAACATATCGCATCACAGATATATCACATTGTGAAACAATATATCGCATTTATATATCGCTTCTGCCAGAGGCAGAAATAATAATGGTACAGAATTATGACAGAATTACAGAAAAAATCACTTAATACAATAGAGCTTAACAAGATTCTTGATATGCTTGCCAATGAGGCAGTATCACAGAAAGCCAAGGAAATGGCCTGTGAGCTTGAGCCAAGCCCAAGCCTTTATGAGTGTAACCGCCTTCTTGAGCAGGTCGATGCCGCTGTCCGCCTTATGGGCGCTTACGGCAGACCGTATTTTGCAGGCATTTCTGATATCTATGACACAGTGCGCCGCGCTGAAATGGGCGGACTTTTAAACCACAGGGAGCTCATCCATGTGGCTCAGCTTCTCTCCTGCGCCCGCGGCTGCAAAAAATATATGGAGAACAATAAAATCGGCGACACCTGCCTTGACGGTTATTTCACCCGTCTGCAGGGCAACCGTTTCCTTGAGGATAAAATCAACAACGCCATCATCAGCGAGGAGGAAATGAGCGACAACGCCTCCAGCGAGCTTTTTGACATCCGCCGCACAATGCGCCGCCATGCCAACAAAGTCAAGGACGTCCTCAATAAAATCATCACTTCCTCGGCATATTCCAAAATGCTGCAGGAAAATATCGTCACAATCCGCTCTGACCGCTATGTTGTACCTATCAAGAGCGAATACAAGGGCTCTTTCCCCGGTCTTGTCCACGATATGAGCTCATCGGGTGCAACCCTCTTTATCGAGCCGCTGTCTGTTGTTGAAATCAACAATGAAATCAAAACACTTGCCAGCGCTGAAAAGAAGGAGATGGAGCGTATTTTATATGAGCTTTCTGCCGATGTTGCCCAGTTTGGCGCTAATATCATGGACGATTACCAGATTCTCTGCGAGCTGGATTTCATCTTCGCAAAGGGCAGTCTGGCCTATAAAATGTACGCAAACCGCCCTCGCATGATCGAAAAGGGCGAAACTAAAATCATAAATGCCAAGCATCCGCTTCTCGACAGAAAAACTGCTGTGCCTGTCACGATCACAATTGGCGGTGAGCACGATACTGTCATCATCACAGGTCCTAACACAGGCGGTAAGACTGTAAGTATCAAGACTCTCGGTCTGCTGACAGCTATGGCTCAGTGCGGTCTCTTTATTCCGGCTGCCGAAGGCAGTGTTATCGCCATTGCCAAGAGTATTTATGCCGATATCGGCGATGAGCAGAGCATCGAGCAGTCGCTTTCCACATTCTCATCTCATATGAGAACTATCGTCAATATTCTCGAAGAAGCCGACAGCGACAGCCTTGTTCTCACCGACGAACTTGGCGCAGGTACCGACCCTGTTGAAGGTGCGGCGCTTGCCATCGCGATTATTGAATATTTAAGAGCATTGGGCGCTCGCGTTATCGCAACAACCCACTATGCCGAGCTTAAAATCTACGCTCTCGAAACTCCGGGCGTTGAAAATGCATCCTGCGAATTCGATGTAGCAACACTCAAACCGACATACAAGCTGCTTTTCGGCATCCCGGGCAAGAGTAATGCCTTCGCTATTTCTGAAAAGCTTGGGCTTCCTGTCCATATCGTCGAGCAGGCAAAGCTGAAAATCAATTCCCAGAATCAGAAGTTTGAAGAAGTCATCACACGTCTTGAAGAAAAGCGTCAGGCGCTCGAAGGCAATATTGAAAGAGCTGAAAAGGCAAGAGCCGAAGCGGAAGAAAAGAGCTTCAAGGCTCAGGCAAGACTGCAGGGCATCGAAGCCGAGCGCGAAAGACTCCTTGCGGGGGCAAAGCGTGAAGCACATGAAATCCTGCTTCGCGCAAGACGCACAGCCGAGGAATCCTTTGACGAAATCAAGAAACTGCGTAAGCAGATTGAAAGCAGCGCTCCTGCCAATAATATCTCCGAAGTCCGTGCCGCAATGCGTGGCAAGTTCAACGAGGAAGAGGGCAAGCTGAGTACAGAGGTTATTCGCAAGAAGGCCGAAAAGCCTGACCGTCCTATCGTCAAGGGCGACAATGTCAAGGTGGTCACATCGGGCATCAAGGGCGTCGTTGTTTCTGACCCTAAGGACGGCAAAATCATGCTTCAGGTGGGCGCAATGAAGGTCACAGCAAGACTTGATGAAGTTGAGCTGACAACCGAAAAGGCTCCGCAGCAGAAGCTTGTAAGCTCTGTGCAGGTGCCGAGAGCAACAGCAACAGGCAAGACCGAGCTTGATTTAAGAGGCAAGACAGCCGACGAAGCCATGGCTGAGCTTTCAGTGTTTATGGACACAGCAATCCGCGCAAAAATCCCATATGTGACGATAATCCACGGCAAGGGCACAGGTGTTTTAAGAAGCGTTGTCCATCAGGAATTAAAAAATATGAAGCATATCCGCTCCTTCCGTCTTGGCACATTCGGCGAAGGCGAAGCCGGTGTAACTATAGTAAACATTGTGTAGCTGCTTTATAGATAGTCACAGTTAATGTCAAATTTATGTAAAGTTCATGTAAAAATCGTGATTTTATGGTTTTTTGCTTGACACTTATAGAAATATTTGATAAAATATCTATTATACAAATACAAAATTTATATTTTTCCACCATTACGGGGAGGTTTAATTATGTTTTCTAAAGAGATCGTTGTAACTAACCAGGTCGGTCTTTATGCTCGTCCAGCTACATTCTTCATCCAGAAGGCTAACGAGTTCAAGAGCACAATCATGGTTGAAAAGGACGAAAGAAAGGTCAATGCAAAGAGCCTTCTGGGCGTTTTGTCCCTCGGTATCAAGAAGGGCAGCAACATTGTCATTTCTGCTGAAGGCAGCGACGAAGAAGAAGCTGTCAAGGCACTTTGTGCTCTCATAATTTCTAATTTCGGTGAATAATCGGGCATAAAATTTAAAAATAACGCCGCTGAAAAGGGGCGTTATTTTGCATATACAGAAGGAAATTTTGCGATGAAAGTTATTACAGGCAAATACAGAGGCAGATTTCTGGAAACTCCGGAAGGCCTCAACACAAGACCTACAACAGGAAAGATAAAGGAATCCATTTTCAATATCATTCAGTTTGACATCGAAGGCAGACGAGTGCTCGACCTTTTTGCAGGCTCGGGACAGATGGGGCTTGAGGCTCTTTCCCGCGGTGCTGAAAGCTGTGTTTTCTGTGACACAGACCGCAAGGCACTTTCTGTCATCGGCAGAAACATTGAAAAGTGCAAGGCGCAGAATGAAGCAAAGGTATATAACCGTGACGGGCTGTCTTTCCTCAGAAGTGCAGGCAAAAACAGCTTCGGTCTTATCTTTTTAGACCCTCCTTATGCCGCAGGACTTATGGATGAAGCTATAAATATCATCACAAATGTTGACATATTGCAGGATGGTGGTATAATATTATGTGAGAGCGGCCGTGACTGGAACGCTCCTGAGCTCACAGCTCCTTACAGAGTTGTAAAGGTGTATGAATACGGCACCACAAAAATCACCACAATTGCTAAAGGTGAGTAAAAAGAGGGCGGTTAATTTGAAAACTGCAATAGTTCCCGGCAGCTTTGACCCTGTGTCAAATGGACATATCGACCTTATAAAAAGGGCGGCAAAAGCTTTTGATATCGTGTACGCCGCCTGCCTTATAAATGAAAACAAGCAGTATACCTTCACAATGGAACAGCGTGAGGAAATGCTGCGCGCTTCGCTTAAAGATGTTCCGAATGTTATAGTTGAAAGCTTTTCCGGCTGGATGTATGAGTACATAAAGCTGAAAAATGCAGATGCTGTCGTCAAGGGCATACGAAGCGAAAAGGATTTTATCTACGAAAAAGAACACGCCGACTTCAACAAGGCACATTCCGGGGTTGACACCCTGCTTCTTATAACAGACCCTGAGCTTAAAAATGTAAGCTCGACGCTTATCCGTGAAAAGCTGGAAAATGGGGAGGATATAAGTGAGCTTGTGCCGGAAGAGGCTGAAAAACTGATATATCAATACAGGAGGGGATAACAATGAATGAAAATACAATAGAACAACTCATCAACACTCTTTGGGAAATGATAGATGAGGCTAAGTCAGTTCCGCTGACAGCCGACAAGTGTATTATTGACAGAGACAAGGCTCTCGATATCCTCGATGAGATCAGAGCAGGCTTCCCTAACGAAATCAAGATGTCCAAGGAGATCGTTGAGAAGCGCAATAACTACATTGAGAGCGGCAAGCGTGAAGCTGAAGCTATCAAGAAGCAGGCTGAAGAATACGCAAAGAGATGCGTAAACGAAAATGACATCACTGCAGAAGCAAAGAAGAAGGCACAGGATATGACTCTCGCTGCTGAAAAGAACAGCAAGGAGCTTATGCGTGCTGCAAGTGAATACTGCGACGACGCAATGAAAAGAACAGAAGAAGCTATCGCAAAGGCTCTCGAGGAGCTGAGAACTTCCCGCGCTCAATTTATCAAAGCGGCTCGCGAAAGAAAGTAAAGCTGAGACAGCACATTTTTGTGCTGTCTTTTTTTATAGCCTCCTCTTGTGAGAAATGGCTTAATACGGACCGCCGAGGACGTCGGTCCCTACAAATATAATCTCCTTGCCTCACTCTGAGGAGGGAGGTGGATTGCGACAGCAAGACGGAGGGAGAGAATTTATTAAATGTGACTTTGTCACACCATAGTGTCCCAAAGGGACAATTCATTAAAACTACGAATATAAAAACAATGTTTTACATATTAAAACAGAAAGAGGTAATTATGGAACGCATAGGTATCAATGATTTCAGACTTTACAAGGGTTTAAGCGAACTTTCCTACAGCCCTGATGGCAAGAAGCTTGCTTTTGTTGCAAGACAGTCCAAGGAAAACGGCAAGGGATATGATGCAAACATCTATGTTTATGACATCGCATCCAAGGAAACAAAGCAGATAACTGCTCTTGGCGACAGCGCAACATATATCTGGCTCGATGACAATAACCTCATCTTCCCAGGTGTTCGCGGCGACAAGAAGCCTGGCACAACAGACTTCTATAAGATATCTCTCGACGGCGGCGAAGCTAAGAAGCTCTTCACTATCCCAATGCCTGTAATGCAGATCAAGAAGATCGACGGTGAAAACTTCGCTTTCGTTGCTAAATACGACCACAACAAGGAACGCCTTGCAAAGATGACTCCTGAACAGCGCGAAGAAGAAAAGGATTACATCATCATTGACGAGCTTCCATTCTGGTTCAACGGCGCAGGCTTCATCAACAAGACAAGAAAGGTTCTCTATACATATAATATTCCAACAGGTAAGGTTACACAGGTTGCAAACAAGTGGTCTGATGTAATGTATGTCGGCGTATTCGGCGACAAGATTTTCTATACATGCACAACATATAAGGATAAGAAGCCAAAGACAAACGAGCTCCACTGCTATAACATCAAGGAAAACAAGGACGAAAAGCTCATCGCCGGCGGCAAGTACTCCATCAACTCCGCTGGTATCGCATTCGGCAAGACTTGTGTTCTTCTCTCCGACTGCAAATCTTACGGCACAGGCGAAATCTGCGACTTCTATTTCCTCGAAAACGGCGAACTTACACGCTTCCACGAAGCTGAATTCGGCTATAACAATTCTGTCGGCTCCGATACACGCGGTGGCGGCGGCATCACAATGAAGTACACAGACAACGGTATCTATACAACAAAGGGCATCCATACAAATGGCGAACTCCATGTTATCAAGGAAGACGGCTCCTTTGAAGTTATCGTAAACGGCGAAGGTACAGTCGATATGTTCGACATCAAGGACGGCGTTATCCACTTTATCGGTATGCGCGGTCAGAAGCTTCAGGAACTTTACGATGTAAAGTGCAACCAGCTCACAACTCTCAACGAAAAGGCTCTCGAAGGCAAGTATGTTGCTGTTCCTGAGGTTATGAATATCATCTCCGATGATACACTTATCGAAGGCTTTGTTATGAAGCCAATCAACTTCGATCCAGACAAGAAGTACCCAGCTATCGTTGACGTTCACGGCGGCCCAAGAACAATCTATGGCTCCGTATTCTTCCACGAAATGCAGTACTGGGCAAGTGAAGGCTACTTCGTATACTTCTGTAACCCACGCGGCTCCGACGGCCGCGGCGATGACTTTGCTGACCTTCGTGGCAAGTACGGCACAATCGACTTTGACGACCTTCTCAGATTCTGCGATGCAGTTGAAGAAAAGTATCCTCAGATCGATAAGACAAAGGTCGGTATCACAGGCGGTTCTTACGGCGGCTTTATGACAAACTGGGCTATCGGCAATACAAACCGCTTTGCTGCAGCGGCTTCCCAGCGCTCTCTCACAAACTGGATCTCCCTTACAAACCTTGCTGACATCGGCTATACATTCGACGCAGACCAGGTTCAGGGCACAGCATGGAGAAACATGAAGCGCATCTGGGATCAGTCCCCACTCAAGCACGCTAACAAGGCAAAGACACCTACACTCTTTATCCATTCCGAAGAAGACTACCGCTGCCTCCTCTCCGAAGGTATGCAGATGTTCTACGCTATCAGAAATGCAGGCTGTGTAGCAAGAATGTGCATCTTCAAGGGTGAAAACCACGAACTTTCCAGAAACGGCAAGCCTATACACAGAACACGCCGTCTCGCTGAAATCACAGGCTGGTTCGACCACTACCTCAAGGGTATTAAGAAGTAAATTAAAATTGTCCTGCCTCCCGTGACTTTCACCCCACAAAGCAGGCTTTGCGGGGACCCCGTTTATCGGGAGGGGGACCGCTTGCGGTGGAGGGATTGTTATCTATTAAATGTGAGCTTGCCTCACACAATAACATTTGCCGCAGGCAAATATATCGCATCTGCAAAGCAGATATATCGGGTTTGCATAGCAAACATATCGGGCGCGTAAGCGCATATCGCTTTTACGAAGTAAAAATAACATAAAGGAGCAAAACTATGTTTGATATTATCATAAAAAACGGTCTTGTCTATGACGGCACAGGCAAAGCTCCATATAGTGCTGATATAGCTGTAAAAGACGGCTTTATTTCAAAAATCGCACCTGAAATCAACGATGAAGCGGCGAAAATAATCGATGCAAAGGGTCTTTGCGTTTCTCCTGGCTTCATTGATATCCATTCACATTCTGACGATAACTTCATTTTCGATGACGGCTGTCAGGCTAAGCTTTTCCAGGGTGTAACTACAGAGCTTGCAGGTCAGTGCGGCTTCACAATGTTCCCTTATCTTGAGGAAAAGCGCGATATTATGAGAGCTTATGTTCAGAATGACCCACAGAATATCGCCCATACAATGGACGAATTCATTGAAAGAGCTCACAAAAACAACCAGAAAATGGCTGTAAACCTTGCTTACATCATCGGTCACGGCGCTCTCCGCGCAAATACAGCAGGTTTTTCTGACCCTGCAACAGACGAGGACAACGCAAAGATGGCTGAAATGCTCGACCATGAAATGAAGTCGGGCGCATTCGGTATGTCTCTTGGTCTCGGCTATGCTCCGGGCGTTATGGCTGACCAGAAAGAGCTCAATAATCTTGGCGCAGTTGTAGCAAAATATGACGGCGTTATCATGTCCCATATGAGAAATCAGGCAGACCAGATTTACGATTCTCTCGAGGAAATGTTTGAGATTAACCGCAAGACAGGCTGCCGTATCAATATTTCACACCTTAAATTCGGCGGCAAAAAGAACTTCGGCCACGCAAACGAGCTCTGGCAGTACATCGTCGATGCGCAGAAGAAGGGCATCAAGGTTACAGCCGATATGTATCCTTACGAGGCTTCTTCCTCCGGTATCACAAATATCTGGCCAAAGTGGGCGCTCAAGGGCGGTATTCCTGCCGCAGTAGGTCTGCTTGAAACTGAAAAGAGCGAGGAAATCATGAACTTCCTCCGCGACCAGCTCCAGAGCGAAAAGGACGGACACGGCATTTTCATCGTTTCCACACGCGGCAAGGCTCCTTATGCTGACGGCAAGGATATTTTTGAGATTTCTCAGGAACTCGGCATTCCGATGGCTGAAACTGTGGCAAAAATCGCTGCTGAAACAGAGGGCAACTGCCAGTGCGTATTCTTCTCAATGGACATCCGCGATGTGCATTATCTCCTTGCACAGGACGTTTCCATCGGATCAGACGGCTCGGCATATCCGCTCGACCCAAAGAAGAACGAAGGCAGACACCATCCGAGAAACTTCGGTACATTCCCTTGCTTCCTCCGTCTTGCACGTGAGCTTAATCTCTGCGATTTGCAGACAGCAATATACCGTATCACAAAGAAGTCTGCCGACATCATCGGCATCACAGACCGCGGTGTGATAGAAGAAGGCAAGGCTGCTGACATTACGATTTTTGACGGCGAAACTATTGCCGATCAGGCTACATACAAGAACCCATTTATGGGCGCAAAGGGCTTGCACCATGTCATCGTAAACGGCGTTCTTGCTATCGAAAACGGCGAACAGACAGAAGCAAGACCGGGCAAATTCCTCAGAAAAACAGAGATGTAGAAAGTATCGCTGACGCGATGAGATGTGTTCTGCAGGGGCGGGTCTCTGTGCCCGCCCGCAGGAGATCCTTCACATTCGTTCGGAATGACAAATATTTTTAGCTTCTCCTGTTTCGGGAGAGGCGGCAGCGAAGCTGACGAAGGGGTAATAATTTCTCTCCCTCAGTCACACTTCGTGTGCCAGCTCCCTCGTCAGAGGGAGCCGGGGATTTATGCAAACCGGAGGAGATCCTTCGCTTCACTCAGGATGAGTCATAGTTGAGGGGGAATGTATCAAACCATGACTCTCAACTTTCAGTTATCAACTATCAACTAAAACAAAGGAGGCTACCCTATGAAACCTATTTCCGCATTCTATAATGTAATGAGTTCGGCAAATCCAAAGTGGATCGACAGCGAAACATTCGCATTCATCGGCAATGCTTCGGGCGCATTTCAGGTATGGCAGGGCTACACAGACGGCAGAGCTCCTGTCCAGCTTTCCTTCGATGAAAACCGCGTCTGGACTCTCGGCGGCGCGGACATAAACAAGAACGTCTATTTTGGTATGGACACAGGCGGCGATGAACAGGAACAGATTTATAAGGTTGACTGGAACACAAAAATCGTCACTAATCTTACAAATAATCCAAAGGCTCGCCACTATATCGGTCCATCCTCCCCTGACGGCAAGTGGCTTTACTTTGCAGGCAATGCAAGAAATCCTGCCAACTTTGACCTTTGCCGTATGAATCTCGAAACTTATGAGCAGGAAATCATCCTCCAGAATGAGGACAACTATAACAATCCTGGCTCCCTCTCTCCAGACGGCAGATACCTTACATTCAATAAGATGAAGGGTCTCACAGTAAACTATATGTGGATCCTCGACCTTGAAACAGGTAAGGCTGAAAAGGTTGTTGAAGAAATGGAATTCGCAACAGCAAAGAACGCTTGCTGGAACAAGGATTCCACAGGCTTCTGGTTCCTGACAAATTACCAGAGCGAATGGATGCAGATTGCATACTATGACCTTGAAACAAAGAAGATGCACTACTGCCATACAAAGGAAGGCTGGGACATCGACCAGATTGCACTCAGTAAGGACGGCAGATATATGGCTGAAGCTGTCAACGAAGGCGGCTATCTCAACCTCAAGGTCTGGGATATGGTGGAAAAGGTTGAAGTTAACCATCCTCGTATTCCAAAGTCCACAGGCGGCAATGTTTCGTGGAATGGCCACAAACTGATTATGAATCTCACAAGCGGCAAGCGCACAAATGATATCTGGGTGCTCGACCTTGATGCAGATTCTCTCAAGCGTGTCACAACAAGCCCGATGGGCGGCATCACAGCCGATGACCTTGTTGAGCCTGAGCTTCATAAGTTCAATTCCTATGATGGTCTTGAAGTTCCGTTCTGGGTATTCCGCAAGGAAAAGAAGGCAAACAAGGTTGTCATCGAAATCCACGGCGGCCCTGAAGGACAGGAAAAGCCAATCTACAAGCCGCTTACTGCATATCTCGTAAGCCGCGGCTTCACAGTTGTTGCTCCTAATGTTCGTGGCTCTGTTGGCTACGGCAAGACATATACTCATCTTGACGATATTGAAAAGCGTATGGATTCCGTCAAGGACATCGGCGCTCTCGTCGATTACATTATCGAAGCAGGCATTGCTGAAAAGGGCAATATCGCAGTTATGGGCGGCTCCTACGGCAGCTTTATGACTCTCGCATCTATCACAGAATTCCCTGATGCATTCACCTGCGCTGTCGACACTGTCGGTATCTGTAATTTTGAAACCTTCCTCGAAAATACTTCCAGCTACCGCAGAGCAAACCGCGAAGTTGAATACGGCTCTCTCGCTGAGCATCGCCATATTCTCAGAGCTGTTTCGCCAATCCATAAGATTGACAAGGTAAAGTGTCCGCTTATGGTTATCCATGGCGCACGCGACCCTCGCGTACCGATAAGCGAAGCTGAGCAGGTTGTGGAAAAGGTCTCCGCAAAGGGTATTCCTGTCAAGTATCTCAGATACGAGGACGAAGGTCACGGTCTTGCTAAACTTAAGAACAAGCTCGACTGCTACCCACAGGTTGCCGACTTCTTAAACGAACACATGAAATAATTTTATTCAGGCTGAAAAGGCTCCCCTGTGCAAGGGGAGCTGTCGGCCGTAAGGCTGACTGAGGGGTTGTTATAATAATTGATAATCCTCAATTGCCTGATTGCAATATGTAATACACAAGGGCGGGTTTTTATGCCCGCCCGCATCATATATACAACAGTAAGCTAAAGCTAACCCCGAAAGGACAATAAATATATGGAAAAGACTTTAATTATAAACCGTAAGGAAGCCGAAATGGTGCTCAATTACCCTGACTGCATCAAGGCTATGGAAGATGTCTTCAAGGCTATGAGCGAAGGCAAGGTGACAAATCTTCAGCGCTCGATGATTCCTCACGAAAGCGGCTGCTCGCTGGCAATTATGCCTGCTTCCGATAATTCTGTAAATATCACAGGCGGCAAAATTATCATTTTCCCTGGCAGAGAGGCTGCAAAAAACAAGACAAATCAGGGCATCGTCCCGCTTTTCGATACAGTTACAGGCGCGCTCAAGGCTATCGTTGATGCCGAGCTTATCACAGTAAACCGCACAGCGGCTTCTTCTGCGGCTGCAGCAAATCATCTTGCAAAGAAAGACGCATCTGTCCTCGCGATTTTCGGCGGCGGCAAGCAGGGCAGAGCGCACGCTCTTGCAGTTTCGGCTATCCGTGATATAAAGAAAGTCAATGTCTGGAGCTACCATGAGGAAACTATCACAGCTTGCTGTGAATATCTTAAGGAAAAGCTTCCGAATGTTGAAATCGTGGCTTGCGTAAATGGCGAAGATGCAGCAAAGGATGCTGACATCATCTGTACAACAACTTCTGCAAAGACAAATGTGCCTATCCTCAAGGGTGAATGGGTCAAGAAGGGCGCTTGCATCTGCGCTATCGGCGCCTGCAAGGGTACAAACCGCGAATGTGATGAAGACCTCGTTATCAGGAGCAAGGTTTTCTCTGATATGACAGCGGCTGTGCTTCGTGACGGCGGCGATGTTGCAATTCCGCTCAGCGAAGGCAAGATTAGCGAAAGCCACATCATCTGCGAAATCGGTGATGTTATCGCAGGCAAGCATGAGGGCAGAACAAGCGATGAGGATATCACAATGTTCAAGTCTGTCGGCATTTCGGCTGAAGACGTTGCAGCTTCCTATCTGATTTATCAGAAGGCGAAGAAGCAGGGCCTCGGCACATGGGTTGAGATCTAATGTAACTTCTTTTAGCCTCCCCTGTGTAAGGGGAGGGGGACCAACGAAAGTTGGTGGAGGGGTTGTAACGAAACAAAGCCTAATATTCCCCTTTCGCAATCGCGGAAGGGGATTTATTTATATTGACAGCATGGTTGTATACATATATAATATATGTAATAAATAATGCGTTGAAAGGAGAAATCTATGCGTGAACTTAAATGTCTCCGTTGCGGCACAATGATGGAATATAAAGGCGTAAATGAAGTGGCGATGGAAAATCTGGATTTTATAACTGGTGACCGCACAAATATCATAGGCGGAACGCTGGAGTTTGAGCTTTATAAATGCCCTGAGTGCGGGAAAGGCGAGATATATAATCCCAAGCATATAGTATACAGAAAAAAGGAATTGCAGGAAATAGCAGTCGAAAAAGCTAAATGGAGAACAAAAAGATAAAGTAGGGACCGGCGTCCCCGACGGTCCGATGAACGAAAGGAGAAATCTATGCGTGAACTTAAATGTCTCCGTTGCGGCACGGAAATGAATTACATATCCCGTGAAAAGTTCCAGCTTGGGCAGACAGGCTGGGTGCTGGGCGATTTGCCAAACCTTTTCGCAGGCGCTATGGAGCTTGATGTCTATTCCTGCCCGCGCTGCGGCAAGGTTGAGTTCTATCAGGTACAGGAGGCGGAAAATCACGAGGATATGCTGCAGAAGCAGTGCCCAAAATGCGGAAGAATGCACGATTTCGACTATCCGAAATGCCCGTTCTGCAAATATGACTACAATGAAAAACGCCGCTAAAATCGCCTTCGTATTATACATCGCCCTGATGGCCTGGCTGCTTTTCGGCCAGCGAATGGGCAATGATGTGTCGGGCGGTTATTGGAATGAGCTTTCGCAGAATATTAACCTCACCCCATTTGAAACTGTCGGAAAATACTTGAATACGCTGAAAAACAGCGAAAACGGTCGTATCAGTCATCAGGCTGTCATAAACTTAGGCGGCAATGTGATAATGTTCATTCCACTTGGTTTTCTTCTGCCGCTTAATTTGAGCAGGGCAAAAAGTCTGAAAGGCTGTATGACGGCATGCCTTATTATTATAATGTGCGTCGAGCTGATTCAGCTTTTCACTCTGCTGGGCAGTTTTGATGTGGATGACCTGATACTGAACATGGCAGGCGTATGGATAGGGTATATGATATATTCGATAAATATAAGCAAATAGACCGCTCGAAAGAGCGGTTTTTGTATGCAATACGCATATAAAAAGTAGAAAAACACACTAAAACTATATGCAAATATGTCAAAAATGCCCATAAAAAGAAAACAAATTTGCGTTAAATTATGAATAAAGTTTGAACTGAAATATATCGGCGAGCATAAATACAGCCGACGAAAAAAGCTGAAATGTAATTATTTTAAGTATTTTTTAGCGAATAATATACTTAAAGTATTGGAAAAATGGCGTATTTTATGAAACAGATTTTTTGTGAAAACGAATTATTTATAGGATAAATATAGAATAAACAAAGAAAAAAGGATATAAAGTTGATTTTTAAACTTAAAAAGTCGGATATTTTATTTAATGCGTGTTGCATAAAAGATTATAAAAAATATTGTGCAATATTTTGTGAACAAAATATTAAATCTCCATTGACTTTTCAAAAATTAGGTTTATAATAAATAGTGAGCTTAATCGCTCAAAAAAATAAAGAAAAGGAAAGAGAAAACAAATGAAAAGATTTTTGGCTCTCACACTTTCAGTTGTTATGATGCTCTCCATGTTCGTTGGCTGCTCCTCTAAGGAAGAAACACCAACAACAGCTGCTCCTACAACAGAAGCAGGCGGCACAACAGCTGACAACACAACAGTTGCAACAACTGGTGAAGAAAACATCCGTACAGACTTCGTTTACGGCGTTGGTTTCGACATCGTTGGCTTCGACCCACCAGATTGTAACGACTCTTACTCCGGCGAAATGTTCACATACGTTTACGACAGACTCTTTAAGTTTGACGAAAACGGTGAAATTCAGCCATGGCTCGTAGAATCCTACGAACAGCCATCTGACACAGAATTCATCTTCAAGCTCCATGAAGGCGTTAAGTTCCACAATGGCGATGAACTCAAGGCTGACAACGTAGTATGGTCCCTCAACCGTGCTTCCCAGAACCCAAAGGCTAAGGCTAACTTCGAAACAGTTGTTGAAATTTCCGAAGTTTCCGAATACGAATTCAAGATCGTAACAGAAAAGCCATTCGTTCCACTTCTCCTCAACCTTGCTCACTCCCAGACATCCATTCTCCACAGAGAAACAGTTGAAGCTATCGAAGCAGGCGACGGCGTATTCAATGAATCCAACATGATGGGTACAGGCCCAATGATGGTTGAATACTACAAGCCAAACTCCGAACTCAAGATGGTTCGCTT
>JAFSBG010000157.1 GCA_017441945.1 Clostridia bacterium | reverse complement strand
ATATATATGACAATTCCGTAATAGAACAAAGTGTTCAGCAAGGCAAGAAAAAATTTGATATAGGTCTTAACAAAGAAATATCAGATTATATTGAAAAAGATATATTGTCAATATGTCGTAAATATGGAGCAGATGGAGATGTAGAGGTAAGTCTGAAAATCAAAAACGGACAGGCTGAGATAGAGACGATAGGACTCGTTGGCAATTTTGAAAGTGCTCAGGGAATTGGATTTATAAAAAATGAAATAATGAATACATACGGAATAGATGAGGTGAAAATAATTGAAAAATAGTTTTATAATTCCGGAATATATCAAGGCATTTTCATATAAATATAAGTACCCTTTGATAGTCTTTGTACTTGGGATCATAATTGTGATTTTCAGCGGAAATGATACAGAAAAGATAGAAATCATATCTGATGCAGACATGGATAGAGTACACGTAATGGAAATGCAGATAAAAAATGCACTTGAGAAAATAGAAGGGGTGGGAAAAACGGAAGTGATACTGTCATTAAAAAGCAGTGAGCAGAATATATATGCAAAAGAAGGGGATGAAAAAGCTGAAATTGTTATTGTCAATGAAAATGGTACACAGAAAGCTCTTATTGAATACACAGAGTCACCTGTGTTCAAAGGTGCATTGATTGTGTGTGACGGTGGAGATAACAGTAAAGTAAGGCTGGAAATAACCGAAGCGGTAAAGGCTCTAACGGGCATTAGCTCTCAAAATATTATAATTACAAAAATGAAAAAATAGGAGGAAACTATGGTGGCAAAGAAGAAAAGCGCGGTTTATTCCGTTGTTGCACTCATGCTCTGCATGGCTGTTTATCTCAATTGGAGTTACACAAAAGACAGACCTGATGCAGAGTATAATGAGGCAGGTGAGTTTGAGGACAGCAAGATTTTAGGTGAGGCAAAGCTTGTTGATGAAACAGAACAGATCAAGGACAGCGAAATTCAGCTTACTGCAAAAGATAATCCAAATATTTCACCTGTGCCAAGCGATTATTTTTCAGAGGCAAGACTTGCAAGGCAGAAGGCAAGAGATGAATCTGTAAATATTTTGTCACAGACAGTTGATAATGAAAACACTTCTGAAGAAGCAAAAGCAACTGCTGTTGCGACAATGGGTAATCTTGCGGAAAATGCTGAAAAAGAAGCGAGAATTGAAAGTATGGTTGTTGCAAAGGGTTACAGACAATGTGTTGTATTTATTAACGACGAAGGCGCAAATGTAATAGTTGAGAAAACAAATGAAGGATTGCAGAATACTGATCTTGCGAGAATCAAGGAAATCGTTCTCAATGAAACAAATCTTACCGCAGAACAGGTTAAAGTCATAGAAACAGCATAAAATACTTGCAATTTTTCCTGTTATAGCTTATAATATATACATACTCTAAGAAAATCAGGAGAAATTGAAAATATGAACGAAAATAAAGAATATCTGGTATATGCAGAAGAAAGTGGCAGCGTCAGAATTTCTGAAGACGTTATCGCAACTCTTGTAAACAACATTACATTGGAAACAGAAGGTGTTGCATCTCTTGCAACTGTAAACTCTGCAGCAGACATTGCAGACTTCTTCACAAAGAAGGCTAAGGGCAAGGGCATCAAGATCACATTCTCCGAAGACAATGGCTGCAATGTTGACATCGCTATCCTTGTTAAGTATGGCCACGACATCAAAGCTGTTGCTCAGGGCCTTCAGCAGAACATCAAGAACACAATTGAATCTATGGCTCAGCTTGAAATCAAGAGCGTAAACGTTCTCATTGACGGTATCGTTTTTGATACAAAGCAGGAAACAAAGACAGCTGAATAATTTTTTGAAAATAAACCCTGTTAAAGGGTTTATTTTTTTGTATAAATGTTGTATAATTATAATGTATATGGTATAATGGATTAGTATATCAAATAACAATATAAATAATAATCGGGGGTCACTATGAGCAGAAAAGCAGCAAGAGAACTCGTTCTGCATTTTACTTTTGAAAGTGAATATACAGGCAACAGCGGTGAAGAAATAATGGAAAGATCTCTCAATGAGGAGAGATTTGCAACTCTTAAAGAAGAATATGCACTTTATGAGAAGCTTCCTGCTGAAGCTCAGGACGAATATGTGAAGAGAGCTACAACAGGTATCATTGCACATATGCATGAACTTGACGGCTATATTGAAAAATATGCAAAGGGTTGGAATGTCGGCAGAATTTCCAGAATTTCCAAGGCAATTCTCAGACTTTCCATGTATGAAATCCTCTATATGGATATCCCAGTAGGTGCATCTGTAAATGAAGCACTTGAACTTGCAAAGAAATATGACGGAGAAGAAACTGTTGGCTTCATCAACGGCATTCTTTCTTCCTTCTCCAAGAACGAAATCATCAAGTAGGTGAAATATTGGCTAACAAACCAATTACAGTAACAGCACTTTCTGAATATATAAAGGACATGCTTGACAGTGATGTACTTCTGCAGAAGGTGTATGTTGTGGGCGAATTGTCCAACTTCAAGGTGCATTCATCAGGTCATTGCTACTTCAGTCTTAAGGATGAAGGTGCCGTTATAAATGCAGTTATGTTCAGAGGCGATGCGGCAAAGCTTCGTTTCCGCCCTGAAAGTGGCATGAAGGTCATTCTTTACGGAAGAGTAAGCCTTTTCCCTAAGAGTGGTCAGTATCAGATTTATGTATCGAATATGCAGCCTGACGGTGTCGGCTCATTATATGTAGCCTTTGAACAGCTGAAAGAAAAATTATATAAAGAAGGGCTTTTTGATAAGAAATATAAAAAGCCTCTTCCAAGATATCCACAGAAAATCGGTCTCGTAACATCTCCGACTGGTGCGGCTGTCAGAGATATGATACGTATTATCGGCAGCAGATATAAAGCTGCCGAGATAATTGTGTGCCCTGTTCTTGTGCAGGGTGATACTGCTGCAGATTCCATCGCCAATATGATAAAATATGTAAATGAGCATCAGCTTTGTGATGTTATCATCTGCGGAAGAGGTGGTGGATCTATTGAAGATCTGTGGTGCTTCAATGATGAAAAAGTGGCAAGAGCGGTATTCGAAAGCCGTATTCCTGTCATTTCAGCCGTAGGTCACGAGCCTGACATCACGATTATTGACTATGTGGCTGATGTAAGAGCATCAACACCTTCAAATGGTGCTGAAATCGTCGTTCCTGACAGTGGTGAAATGCTTATGCGTCTGAATGATGTAAAGCAGAAGCTTTATATGATGGAGCATAAGAAGATAGGTTTTTTGAAAGAAAAACTTGCTATGCTTGAAAATAATAAGCTTATGCGTTCGCCTATGAGCTATTTTGCTGACAAAAATATGATGCTCGGTATGCAGGAGCAGAAGCTTGTAAATGCGGCCGAAAAGCTTATGCAGAGCAAGAAAAATGAATATGTCAGACTGGTCTCTACACTTGATGCTTTGAGCCCTCTGAAAGTTATTTCACGAGGCTATGGTATGGTGGAATCGGATGGCAAAATTGTGAAAAGCGTTGACGACATAAAAAAGGACAGCGTTATAAAAACAAGTCTTTCAGATGGCTGGTTTGAAAGTGTCGTCACAAAAATTGAGGAAAAGAAATAATGGAAAAGTTTGTTTTTGAAGAAGGCATGAAAAGACTTGAAGAAATCGTGAGAATGCTCGAAAAGGGCGATGCACCTCTCGATGAAAGTCTTTCTTTGTTTGAAGAGGGGATGGGGCTCATCAAAAAGTGCGGTAATTCGCTTGAAAATGCCGAACAGAAGCTTCAGATCCTTGTAAAAGGCGAAGAACCTACGCTTGAAAACTTTGATATAAAGGAGTAAATCATGACTCTGAAAGAATATAAGGTTATTGTGGAGCAGGAACTTGATAAGGTTTTTGCCGATAATACACTTGCACAGAATATTATTTTTGAAAGCTCGAGATACAGCCTTCTCGCAGGTGGTAAACGCCTCAGAGCGATTTTCCTGCTTGAATTCTGCCGTTTATTCAGCGGAAGCTATGAAAAGGCTGTTCCGTTTGCGAGAGCTATTGAAATGATTCACGCATATTCACTTATCCACGATGATCTTCCGTGTATGGATAACGATGATTTCAGAAGAGGCAAGCCGACGAACCACAAGGTCTATGGCGAAGCAATGGCATTGCTTGCAGGTGATAATCTGCTCAATGGGGCCTACGAAATTATGCTTGAAGAAAGCATCAAGGGCCCTGAATTTGCAAAGGCAGGCTTTACAATGGCTCGTGCAGCCGGAGGATATGGCATGATTGGCGGACAGGTGCTCGACATAAAGGAAGGCATTAAAACTGAAGATGAGCTCAGACTTATGGTTTCTCTCAAAACAGGCAGACTTTTCTATGCAGCTTGTATGGCTGGTGCTATTCTTGGTGGAGCTGATGAAGAACAGCTTAAAAAAGTAGAATCTTATGCTGAAAATCTCGGACTGGCATTCCAGATTGCCGACGATATTCTCGATGTCACAGGTGATTTTGAAAAATTGGGCAAGCCTATAAACAGTGATGAAGAAAATGAAAAATATACATTTGTTTCTGTTTACGGACTTGAAAAGGCAAAAGAAAAGGTATATGAACTTACTGATATTGCTGTAAATGCAGTATCGGATATAGAAGGCAGCGAGCTTGTTGTGAATATTGCAAACAGCCTTCGTGACAGAGAAAATTAGGATGAAAAATTATGTGGACTTTTTAACAGGAAACCATATTATCAATGTTGCGATAATATGCTGGTTTTCTGCTCAGGCCCTCAAAATAGTTTATAATTTTATAAGATTCAGAAAGATAGATCTTCGTCTGTTTTTCTCATCGGGAAGTATGCCGAGTTCTCACTCGTCACTTGTTACAGGTACAGCAACAGCTGTGGGAAGAGTGGCAGGATGGCAGTCGATTGAGTTTGGTATGGCGGCTGTTCTTGCAAGTATTGTAATGTATGATGCTTCGGGCGTAAGAAGAGCTGTAGGCGAGCAGGCGAAAATTCTCAATTATATGATGGACAACTGGGAGCAGCTTACTCCGGAAATGTTCAGTAAAGAACTTAAGGAGCTCGTGGGACATACTCCTCTTGAAGTTGCAACTGGTGCAATACTGGGTATTATAATCGGTATGATCATGTAATTTATAAGCAAAAGTATGTGTTTTATTATCTGAAAGGAATAAAAGATGGATTTGTCAAAGTACGGTGTGCTTGATAAAATAAACATGCCTGAGGATGTAAAAAAACTTAATAATAATGAACTTAAAGAGCTTTGCGGTGAAATCAGAAACTTTCTCATAGAAAATGTTTCGAAGACCGGTGGTCATCTTGCGGCAAATCTCGGTATAGTTGAAATAAGCGTGGCAGTTGCGAAACTGTTTGATATGCCTGCGGACAAGGTGGTCTACGATGTGGGTCATCAATGCTATGTCCATAAAATATTGACAGGCAGAAAAAATGAGATGGCGCATATCAGAAGTCTTGAGGGTATAAGCGGATTTCTGCGTCCTGAAGAGAGCGAATATGATGTTGTTGTTTCGGGACATGCTTCCACTTCAATATCTTCCGGTATTGGTCTGCTCAGAGGAGAAACTCTTATGGGCAGAAAAAACAAAGTTGTGTGCATTATCGGCGATGGTGCTATGACAGGTGGCATGGCTTATGAAGCACTCAATGATGCAGGTCAGTCGAAGGAGCCGCTTATTGTTATTTATAACGATAATGAAATGTCGATAGGTAAAAATGTTGGCGCGCTCACGAGAAAAATGTCGCATCTGCGTCTTAAACCAAGCTATTTTAAAATAAAAAAACGCTGTAAAGCTATTGCGTACAAGCTTCCTGCAGGTGAAAAAATCGTAAACGGCATAAGAGCTGTTAAGGACAAATTCAAACAGGTTGTGCTCAAAGAGAGTATTTTTGAAATACTTGGATTTGATTATCTCGGCCCGTGCGATGGTAATAATATTGAAACAGTAATAAATACGCTGAGTGAAGCTATCAGCAAAAATAAGCCTGTTGTTGTCCATTTCAAAACACAGAAGGGCAAGGGGTATAAACCTTCTGAAGAAAGACCGGAAAAATACCATGGTGTTTCCCCGTTTGATGTGGATACGGGCAAAGCACTTAAATATAAGAATCATAATTTCTCAACGGCTTTCGGAAATCAGCTTTGTGATCTTGCAAGTAAGGATAAACGTATTTGTGCAATTACAGCGGCAATGACTGAAGGTACAGGCCTTATAAGGTTTGCTGAAGAATACCCGGAAAGATGTTTTGATGTGGGTATTGCAGAGGAGCATGGCGTTACAATGGCGGCAGCTTTGGCAAAGACTGGTATGATTCCTTTCTTTGCAATATATGCTACATTCCTTCAGCGCGGTTATGATCAGCTTATTCATGATGTTTCGATAGCTAAACTGCATGTTGTTTTTGGTGTTGACAGAGCAGGTATAACAGGTGAAGATGGTGAAACTCATCATGGCACATTTGATATCCCACAGCTTATGACGATTCCGAATATGGAGATACTTTCGCCTTCATCTTATGACGAGCTGGATGAAGCGATGAAACTTGCGGCATATTATTTTGATGGACCAGTGGCTGTAAGATACCCAAGGGGTGTACAAAAGGCTTATAAGGAAAATAAATTCTCATTAAATCCGACAATTGTTCGCGAAGGTAAAGATGTTACAATAGTGACATATGGAATAATGGTAAATGAAGCAATAAAAGCAAGTGAAATATTGGCGGAAAAGTCAATAGACACAGAGATTGTAAAGCTGAATCACCTTACGGGAGATTTTATACCTGAGATTATAAAATCGCTTGAAAAGACAAAGAGACTTATTGTTCTTGAAGAGTGTTTTGAGTCAGGCTGCATAGGAAATAAAATTCTTGCAGAGCTTTACAAGAAAAATATAAACTTAGATTTTGTTCGTCTGCTTAATATAGGCGGCGATTATGTAAAACATGGCAAGGCAGAGCAACTTTATAAAATGCTTTCTCTTGATGGTGAAAGCGTAGCTCAAATTGCAGAAAACGGGGTGCGAAATGGCTAAAAAAAGGTTGGACGTATTACTTATCGAGAAAGGTCTTGAGTCTTCCAGAGAAAGAGCTAAGGCTATTATCATGAGCGGTATTGTTTATGTAAATAATCAGAAGGCTGATAAGGTAGGCCAGATGTGTGATGAGACCGATAATATTGAGGTAAGGGGAAGTACTTTACAGTATGTTAGCCGTGGCGGTTTGAAGATTGAAAAGGCTCTTAATTTCTTTGAGATTGATCCTAAGGACATGATTGCGATGGATGTTGGGGCATCCACAGGTGGATTTACACATTGTATGCTTCTTAGAGGAGCAAAGAAGGTGTATTCCGTAGACGTTGGCTATGGTCAGCTCGCATGGGAACTCAGAAATGATGAACGAGTAGTCTGTATGGAAAGAACAAATATCCGTCATGTTAAGCCTGAGGATATTGCAGATCAGCTCGATCTTGCGGTTATAGATGTATCTTTTATTTCACTTAAGCTTGTTCTTCCTGCGGTAAAGAATCTTCTTAAGGAAAATGGGCAGATTGCAACGCTTATTAAGCCTCAGTTTGAAGCAGGACGCGAGAAAGTTGGCAAAAAAGGTGTTGTAAGAGAAAAAAGTACTCATATTGAAGTAATTGAAAATGTACTTAAAATTGCTGAAGATCTTGGATTTAAGGTTCTCAATGTAACTTTTTCTCCAATCAGAGGTCCTGAAGGCAATATTGAGTTCCTTGCGCATCTTACACTCGATCACAGTATCGAAGCTAAGGAATATTCAGTTGAAGCTATTGTAGATGAAGCACACGAAGGAGATAAATAAAAATGAAAATAGTTTATGTTATCCCTAATCTTCTGAAAAATCAGGCTCATGAGGTTGCCGGAAAGGTATGTAAATATCTTTTTGATAATGAGTATAATGTGCTTGTAGATGAAATCCTTAAAAATGATCTTGAAAGCTACATCAGCGAGTATGTAGTTTTCTGCAATGAAGATGAAGCTTTGACAAAGTGTGATTTTGTAATTGCTATCGGAGGAGATGGCACTCTTCTTCACGCTGCACCGAAGACAGCAAAGCATGACAAGCCAGTTCTCGGAATAAATAATGGCAAGCTTGGCTTTATGACTGATATTGATGCCAGCGAGCTGGACAAGCTTTCTGCAATCAAAAATGGTACATATAAAATTGAGGAGAGAATGCTGCTTGAAGCAAGTGTTGTCGATAAGGAAGGTAATGAAAATATCAGAGAAATTCTTCTCAATGATGTTGTTATTACAAAAGGTGCATTTTCAAGACTTGTAGATGTTAAAATTTCGGTAGATAATATTCCTACAATGGAATTCAGAGGGGATGGCATAATTATTTCCACGCCAACCGGCTCAACAGGCTATTCGCTTTCTGCGGGCGGCCCTATTATAGAGCCTAATGCAAAGTGCATTGCAGTTACACCAATTTGTCCGCATGCGCTTTCGATTAAGTCTTTTGTACTTTCGTCTGACAGAACAGTGTGCATCGAGCCAGGCCCGGTGGCACAGGACAGGTATATTTCAATCGACGGCAATGACCACATTGAAGTTAGGGAAGGCGAAAAACTTGTTGTCAGACGCGCCGATGAAATATTGAAAATGATACGAGTAACCGATCAGGGATTCTATGACAGAATCAATGGTAAACTTGTGAAAGAGGTACTTTAATGAAAAGACATAGACAAAATCTTATCTGCCATCTTATTGAGGCATACGAGATAAAAACACAGGAAGAGCTTACAGAAAAACTCAATGAGTTGGGCATAAATACAACTCAGGCCACAGTTTCTCGAGATATAAAAGAGCTTAGCCTTGTTAAAATGCCTGCACGTTCTGGCGACAGCAAATATGCTCTGCCTGTTGCAACGGAAGATCTCGGCTTTACACCTAAGCTCAGAATGATTTTCAGAGAATGTGTTCGCAAGGTAGATATCGCTCAGAATATTGTTTGCATCAAGACAATAAATGGTATGGGCAATGCCGCAGCTTATGGTCTTGATGCGATAAGAGATGATAATATTGTAGGTACAATTGCCGGTGACGATACTATTTTCGTTCTGTTGAGAACTGGCGAAGCTGCAGTGGAATTTAAGAATTTTATTGAGGAAGTATTGAAGTAAAATGCTCAGAAGCCTTTATATTGAAAATATTGCCATCATTGAAAAAGCCTCTCTGGATTTTGAGAGAGGCTTTACTGTGCTGTCCGGTGAAACCGGTGCAGGTAAATCGATAATCATTGATGCGATCAACGGTATAATGGGTGGCAGAACAAGCCGAGAACTTATCAGAACAAATGCGAAAAAGGCAGTTGTAATTGCTGAGTTTACAGATATGTCTGCGGAAGTTGTCATGAAACTGAATGAACATGGAATAGAGCTGGCTGATGGCAAGCTTATTATCCAGAGAGATATGCTTGCAGATGGCAAAAATAATTGTAAAATCAATGGCAGACCATGCACAACACAGTCTCTTAAAGATATTGCAAAATATCTCATCACGATTCACGGTCAGCATGATGGTGGTATGCTTCTTGACGAGGAAACGCACATAGACTACCTCGATAGTTTTGCGAGAAATACTGAAATATTCGATACTTACACAAGGGAATATGAGGAATTGCTCAGGCAGAACCGCCGTATAAAAGGGCTTTCTATGTCTATAAGGCAGCGTGAGGAACGAATTGAACGTCTGAATAAGGATATTGAATATCTTGAAAAGTTGAGCCCTAAAAAAGGTGAGTTTGAAGATCTTACGAATTTGCGTAAGCTGCTGATGGGAATCAGTTCTGTAAATGATGCAGTTGTATATCTTGAAACGTCACTTGAAAATGATGATGGCGGAATAATGGCAACCCTTTATACAGCACAGGAAAAACTTAAAAAGGCAGAAAAGTATAACAGCGATATTGTAAAAATTATAGAGAAACTTACAGAAGCCATTTCAGCGCTTGAAGACGCGAGGGGCTATTCTGACGATGTACGTAATGCTCTTGACTCCTATTCGATGTCTTATGAGGAAGTGGAAGAAAGGCTTGAGCTTTATGAAAAGGCTTCGAAGCGATTTGATTCGTCTGAAGGTGAGCTTTATCTTATAAAAGATAATCTGCAGAAGGAGCTTGAAAGCCTTATGTATGATTCAAATGAAGATATTGGTGCGTTGAAAGAGAAATATGTGCTGCAAAGGAATATAACTTTACAGGCTGCGCAGAACCTGCGTAAGAGCAGAGAAGAGGCATCCAGAATATTGAAAACAACGATTGAAAATGAACTTTCATATCTAGATATGAAAAATGCTCGTATCGAAGTTGAAATACTCAACAGCGGTGAGGGCGAACAGATAAAATTTACCAAAAAAGGTATTGATTCTGTAAGATTTTTGCTTTCTGCAAATAAGGGTGAAGGCTTCAAGGCGCTGTCTAAAATCGCATCGGGCGGTGAGCTTTCAAGAATTATGTTGGCTATAAAAAATGTTTTATCAAAAAATGAGCTTGTAGAAACTATGATTTTTGATGAAGTTGATACAGGTGTCAGTGGCAGGGCTGCAAATAAAGTCGGTGAAAAACTATGGAATATCGCCAGAGAAAAGCAGGTTCTTTGTATAACTCATTTGCCGCAGATAGCAGTTTTTGCCGATTCACATTATATGGTTGCCAAGGAAACAGCAAATGATGTGACGCTTACCCATGCTGAAAAGCTTGGAGAAGAAGGTAAAATCAAGGAAATTGCACGTCTTACAGGCGGTAGAGATATTACAAATACAACTATGGAAAGCGCTAAGGAAATGATTGCGCTTGCTGAAAAATATAAAATGAATTAGGAAAGAAAATAGATGAAGAAGACACAGAATTTAACAGAAGGAAGTGTGTTCAAACAGCTTATTTTGTTTGCACTTCCGTTCCTCGCATCTAACATTGTGCAGTCGCTTTACAATGTTGCCGATATGCTGATTGTCGGTAACTTCAGCGGTCCTGCAAGTATGTCAGGCGTAAATATAGGCGGTCAGGTTACTTTCATTTTGACAAATCTCATTATGGGATTGTGTACAGGCGGCACAGTTCTTGTTGCACAGGCTATCGGTGCAAAAGATAAAGAGTCGGTTGAAGAAACAATAGCAACACTTATTACAGGTCTTATAGTAGCAGGCGTTGCAGTTACGGCTGTAATGCTTGTTTTCAAGGATCCTGTACTCAGGCTCATTCAGACGCCGGCAGAATCGTTTGCAGAAGCAAGTGACTATCTCTGGGTAACGATGCTTGGTGTTATCTTTATTTTTGCATATAATGCACTCAGCGCCATTCAGCGTGGTATGGGCGACAGTAAGAGACCGTTTTATTTTGTATGTATTGCGGCCTTTACAAATGTTATTCTTGACCTTTGGTTTGTTGCCGGTCTTGGTATGGGTGCAAAAGGTGCGGCTATTGCAACGGTTATTGCACAGGCGGTCAGCGTAATTCTTTGTGTGATATACCTTGCCAAATCTGACTTCCCATTTGACTTTAAACTCAGTTCATTTAAGATACATAAGAGAAAGCTCAAGATGATTATGAAAATTGGTCTTCCTACAGCTATTCAGAACAGCGTATCCAGTATTTCATTCCTGTTCATTACAGTTATGGTAAATACGGTCGGCGGTGTTTACGGCTCTGCAGCAGTTGGTGTTGTGGGCAAGTTCAATGGTTTTGCGCTTATGCCTGCCATTGCAATGGGCGCTGCAGTATCTACAATGGCTGCACAGAATATAGGTGCAAGACAGTGGAAGAGAGCTGAAAAGTGTATGCATATCGGCCTTGTTATCGGTGTTTCGGTAAGCTATCTTATCTTTATTTTTGCCCAGATGTTCCCTGAACAGATTCTTATGATTTTTGACAGAACACCTGAAATGATTGAGAGCGGTGTTGCATATATGCGCACATTTACATTCGATTATCTCATTGTTCCGTTTATGTTTGTGGCAAATGGTCTTTTTACAGGAGCAGGACATACAAAGTTCACACTTATAAACAGCATGCTTTCTTCTTTGCTGCTCAGAATCCCTGCGTCATATATTCTTGGTATAGGCATGGGACTTGGACTTATGGGTATTGGATGCGGCGGTCCTGTTGCATCTTTTGGCTCGGTATTGCTTATCGCATGGTTCTATTTCAGCGGAAAATGGAAGGTAAATACTGTCACAGGTGAAAGAATGGATTAATAATAAAAGGTCGTCTGAAAAAGATGACCTTTTTGTATATAAATTTGTGTTGACAAATGCGAAAAAGTGAAATATAATTAGAATAGCGAAAATCGTTGAAGTGCAATAGTAAAGGAAGGTTTTCACCTGCAGAGAGGATATGGTTGGTGCAAATATCCGGGAAGACGCCTTGAATGTCAGCACAGAGATGCAAAGCAGAAAGTGTAACACAAGTAAGCTGCGCCGTGTTCTCACGTTACAGGGAAGAGATGTATTGGCATCTTGATGAGTGCGTCTGTTTAAGACGAACATGGGTGGTACCGTGGAGATTATTCTTCACCCCGTATGGGTTTCATACGGGGTGTTTTTTATTTTTAAATCAGTAATCTATAGAGGCTGTAAAGCCGGAAAGGAAATATATATGAACAACGAATTGCCAAAGATCTATGACCCGAAAGCAAATGAAGGCAAGATCTATGAAAAATGGGAAAGTGAAGGCTGTTTCAACGCTGATGTTGACAGAAGCAAGAAGCCTTTCACTATTGTGATGCCTCCTCCAAATGTTACGGGTCAGCTTCACATGGGTCACGCTCTCGACGTGACACTCCAGGATACACTTACAAGAATGAAGAGAATGCAGGGCTATAACGCTCTCTGGCTTCCTGGTACAGACCATGCTGGTATCGCAACTCAGATCAAGGTTGAAGAAGCTCTCCGCGTAAACGAAGGCATTACAAGATATGACCTTGGCAGAGAAGCATTCCTTGAAAGAGTATGGGCATGGAAGGAGCAGTACGGCTCCAGAATTCTTAATCAGCTCCGCCAGATGGGTGCATCCTGTGACTGGAGAAGACTTCGCTTCACAATGGACGAAGGCTGCTCCGATGCAGTTAAGGAAGTATTCGTAAACCTTTACAATAAGGGCCTTATTTACAGAGGTAGCCGTATTATCAACTGGTGCCCAAGCTGTACAACAGCTCTCTCTGACGCGGAAGTTGAATATGAAGAACAGGCAGGTCACCTCTGGTACATCAAGTATGCTATCGAAAATTCTGACGAAAGCATTATCATCGCTACAACAAGACCTGAAACAATGATGGGCGACAGTGGTATTGCCGTAAACCCTGAAGATGAACGATTCAAGCACCTCATCGGTAAGAATGCAATTCTTCCTCTTATGAACCGTCCTATTCCTATTTTTGCTGATGAATATGTTGAAAAGGACTTCGGTACAGGCTGTGTTAAGGTAACACCTTGCCATGACCCTAACGACTTCGATATGGCTATGCGTCATGGTCTTGAACATATTCTTGTATTTGACAATAATGCTAAGGTAAATGCTAACGGCGGCAAGTATGAAGGTCTTGACAGATTTGAAGCAAGAAAGGCAGTTCTTAAAGACCTTGAAGAACAGGGCCTCCTTGTAAAGATCGAAGATTACAGCCATAATGTTGGTACTTGCTATCGCTGCGGTACAACAGTTGAACCTATCACATCTGCTCAGTGGTTTGTTAAGATGGACGAACTTGCAAAGCCAGCTATCGAATGCGTAAAGAACAGCGACACAGCTTTCGTTCCTGACAGATTCTCCAAGACATACCTCAACTGGATGGAAAATGTTCACGACTGGTGTATTTCCCGTCAGCTCTGGTGGGGCCACAGAATCCCTGCTTATTACTGTGACGAATGCGGTCACATGGAAGTTTCCAAGACAGATGTAACTGTATGTCCAAAGTGCGGCAGCACAAAGGTACATCAGGACGAAGATGTTCTCGATACATGGTTCAGCTCCGCTCTCTGGCCATTCTCAACACTTGGCTGGCCAAAGCAGACAGAAGAACTCGATTATTTCTATCCAACAAGTGTTCTCGTAACAGGTTACGATATCATCTTCTTCTGGGTAGCAAGAATGATTTTCTCCGGTCTTGAACATACAGGCAAGAAGCCATTTGACAAGGTATTTATCCACGGTCTCGTTCGTGACTCTCAGGGCAGAAAGATGTCCAAGTCTCTCGGCAATGGTATCGATCCACTGGAAATCATTGATAAATACGGTGCAGACGCACTCAGATTTACACTCCTCACAGGTATCAGCCCTGGTAACGACAGCCGTTTCTATATGGAAAGAGTAGAAGCAAACAGAAACTTCTGTAACAAGATCTGGAACGCATCCCGCTTCGTTCAGATGAATCTTACAACAGATAAGCACACTCTTCCTGAAAAGCTTACAATGGCTGATAAGTGGATTCTTTCTAAGCTCAACACACTTGCCAAGGAAATTAACGAAAACGGTGACCGTTATGAAATCGGTATTGCCTCTGAAAAGCTTTACAGCTTTATCTGGGACAACTTCTGTGACTGGTATATCGAACTTTCCAAGACTCGTCTTGCTGATAAGGAAAATGTTGAAGACAACGAAAATGCACAGAGAGTTATTGTTTATGTTCTCAGCAGAATGATGGAACTTCTCCATCCGTTTATGCCATTCATCACAGAAACAATCTGGCAGGCAATGCCTCATGAAGGATCCACAATCATGAAGGCTCAGTACCCAACATATAATGAGGCTCTCAACTTCAAGGAAGAAGAAAATGAAATGGAACTCATTATGGATGCTATCAGAAGCATCAGAAACCGCAGAGCTGAAATGAATGTTCCACCATCAAAGAAGGCAAAAGTTATTATTGTAACTAACAACAAAAAGGTATATAATGAAGGTGAGATCTTCTTTAAGAAGCTTGCTTCCGCATCTGAAGTAGAAATCACAGACATCCAGCCATCAGATATTTCAGGAATGGCGATGGCTGCTACAGAAAATGCACAGATCTTTATGCCTATGAATGAGCTTGTTGACAAGGAAAAGGAACTTGCTCGTCTTACAAAGGAAATGAAGAATGCAACAGATAACATCAGCCGTATTGAAGCTAAGCTCAATAACCCTGGCTTCGTTTCAAAGGCACCAGAGCATGTTATCAACGGCGAAAAGGAAAAGCTCAACGCTTATAAGGAGACTCTCAAAAACATCGAAAAAAGCATTGCAAGTCTTGGATAAGACGCAAGGAGGGTTATAATGAATTACGAGCAGACATTGGACTTTATCCATTCAAGAACAAGATACGGCTCACGTCTCGGTCTTTTCAGAATGGAAAGAGTTCTTGAGCTTATGGGAAATCCGCATAAGGAGCTTAAGTTTATCCATATTGCCGGCACAAACGGCAAGGGAAGTACAACAGCTATGACTGCGGAAATCCTCAAAACACAAGGCTACAAGGTTGGTATGTATATTTCGCCTTATGTAGTCGACTTCCGCGAGAGAATGCAGATCAACAACCAGCTCATTCCTAAGGAAAGACTGGCTGAAACTCTTACAAAGATCATGCCGTATCTTGAAATTCTCGATCAGGAAGAAACACCTATCACAGAGTTTGAACTTGACACAGTTCTCGCTATCCAGTATTTCTACGATGAAAAGTGCGACTTTGTCGTATTTGAAGTAGGTCTCGGCGGCAGATTTGACGCTACAAATATCATCGACGCACCTGTAGTTGCTTCTATCGGCAAAATCGCATACGATCATGTTGATATTCTTGGCGATACTATCAAGAAGATCGCATTTGAAAAGTGCGGTATTATCAAAAAAGGCTGCCGTGTTGTATCATATCCTCTCCAGGAAAATGATGCAAAGTGGATGATCGAAGATACATGTAAGATGCTTCATATCAAGGGCAATTTCGGCGACCTGACACAGCTTGAAAATGTATCATGGAATGACAACGGCGCCAAGTACACATACAAGGGTGAAGATTATGAAATCGGTCTTGTAGGTGAACATCAGATTTATAACTCCATCACAGTTCTTTCTATTATTGAAGAAATGAGAGCGGCTGGTGTTGAAATTTCTCAGGAGAGCGTTGTGAAGGGTCTCAAGAATGCGCGTTTTGGCGGCAGACTTGAAGAAGTATGTAAGAATCCATCCTGCATTATCGACGGTGCACATAATCCTGACGGTGTTGAAGTGCTTTGCAAAACTATTGACAAGGTATATAAGCCTAAGAAGATTATCACTGTAATGGGTATGCTTGGTGATAAGGATTTCAAAAACTGCGTAAAGGAAGTTGCGGGCAGAAGTGACGTTTACGTCATTACTGTGCCTGACAACCCAAGAGCGGCTAAGCCGGAAGATATTTATGCAGTTGCAAAGGATCACTGCAAGGAAATCTATATCAAGGAAGTCCCTTACGAAGCTGCAAAGTTTGCAAAGTCCATTGCAGGCAAGGATGATATCGTTATTGCTTGCGGCTCGCTCTATATGATAGGCGAAGCAAAGAAGGCTTTCGAAGAAAACTAAATCTGACAATTTTCACAGAGAAAATATTGTAAAATATCCCTATACTTTAACGGTATAGGGATATTTTTTATTCTTGAGGTGAAAAATGAAAATAAAAAGTGAAATAAGAGGGAGCATTCTGAAGATTTGCCTGACAGGTGAGCTGGGGCATCACGAAGCCATTGAAGCAATATCACAGATAAAAGATGAATTATCAGATGGGAAATATCTGCAGGCTGTACTCGATTTGACGGGATTGTCGTTTATGGATTCATCGGGTATAGCTGTAGTGATGAAAGCCTATAAAACGGCTCAGAATGCCGATATAAAGCTTGCTGTAAAGGTTGAAAACGGTCATAAGAAACGCATACTGTTAGCGGCGGGACTGAATAAAATTATAGATTTTATATGAGGAAATAAATATGAAAAATGTAGTCAATGAAGTTACGATAAAACTTTTGGGAAAATCCTGCAATGAAAGCTTTGCAAGAAGTGCCTTATCGTTTTTTATAATGCAGCTTGATCCTAATATTGATGAATTGAATGACATCAAAACGGCAGTATCGGAAGCTGTTACAAATTCCATTGTTCACGGTTACAGAAATACTTTAGGCATTATAACGATGAATATAAAAATAACCGACGATAATTGCGTACATATTATAATAAGAGACAAAGGCTGTGGTATTGAAAATATTTCAAAAGCCCGTGAGCCTATGTTTACGACAGGTGACAGCGACAGGAGCGGCATGGGCTTTACAATTATGGAAAGTTTTATGGACAAGCTGTCTGTATCGTCAAAACCGGGCAAAGGCACTGTTGTTAAAATGGTGAAAAAGATAACTGCCAAAAAAGAGTCCTGATATGAAAGAGCTTATTATAAGAGCGCAGGGTGGAGATAAGCTGGCTTTTGAAGAAATCATAGCCAGAAATGAAAAGCTTGTCTGGAGCATAGTCCATCGTTTCAAAGGAAGAGGTGTTGATTTGCAGGACCTTTTCCAAATAGGCGCAATGGGACTTATAAAAGCTGTTCATGGATATGATACAATATATGAGACGGAGTTTTCCACTTATGCTGTGCCTAAAATTATGGGTGAAATCAAAAGATTTTTTCGCGATGACGGAATGATAAAGGTCAGCCGAGATATCAAAACAAAGGCAGCAATAATCAATAAAGCTATTGCAAAGCTTGAACAGGAAAATCATGAGGTCAGAATAAGTGATATAGTAAATGAAACTGGAATGGATGAGGAAGAAATAGCATATATACGCTCTGCAACTGATTACGCCTTTTCACTTGATGCGCCGATAAATGATGATGGTCTTATGCTGAAAGACAGCGTTGGAACGGATGACGGAGAAGAGAAGCTCATAGAAAAACTATCGCTGAAAAATGCGTTGGAAAAATTGCCTCCCAAGGAGAAAAAGGTGATTATTCTCAGATTTTTCAGAGATATGACACAACAAAAAACAGCAGATGCCCTTGGAATGTCACAGGTTCAGGTTTCGCGTACTGAAAAGAGAGCCATAGAGCTTATGAGGAAAACTGTATTATGAATACATTATTATAAAAATGACTGAAAAAGTGAAATAATTTTCTATATTCATTTTTAAAAGATTATATGTTATACTATTTTTAGAAAAAATTAATTTCTGGAGGTAATTATGGATATCAAGAAAATTATCAGCGATTATATCGATCAGAACAGCGAAAGACTTACATCTATGTCCGATGACATCTGGGGTTATGCAGAAGTCGGTATGAGAGAATGGAAGTCTTCTGAAAGACTTATTGAAGAACTCAAGAAGGAAGGCTTTGATGTTGAAGTTGGCGTAGCAGATATGCCAACAGCATTTATCGGCACATTTGGTAGCGGCAAGCCTGTTATCAGCTTCCTCGGCGAATTTGATGCTCTTCCGGGCGTTAGCCAGAAGGAAGGCTGCAATGTCAAGACTCAGGAAGATCCACAGAGCTATGGTCACGGCTGCGGTCACCATCTTCTCGGCGTTGGCGCAATGGGTGCTGCATTTGCTCTCAAGAAATATTTTGAAGAAAACAATGTTCCTGGTACAGTAAAGTATTTCGGCTGCCCAGGTGAAGAAAATGGCTCCGGTAAGGTATTCCT
>JAFSBG010000156.1 GCA_017441945.1 Clostridia bacterium | reverse complement strand
GATGAGGAACACGTTGAGATCATCAGACAGGCAGGCTTGCTCCATGATATTGGCAAAATTGGCATTCCTGAGTCGATTCTTTCCAAAAAAGAACGCCTTACAAATGAGGAATTTGAGATAATGAAGAAGCATGTCGAAGGCGCTATCGCCATGATAAGACATCTTCCATCTCTCGACTACGTTATTCCTAATGCCATCACTCATCATGAAAGATGGGACGGCAAGGGTTATCCTCGCGGAATAGCAGGGGAAAATATCCCTGTCGGCGGACGTTGTCTTGCAATTGCCGATGCATTCGATGCTATGATTTCAAGAAGACCGTATAAGGAGCCTATGAGCATTCCTGATGCACTTGCTGAAATTGAGCGCAATCTCGGCAGACAGTTTGACCCTGATCTTGGCGAAATGTTTGTGAAACTCGTTCGAAATGGCACAATAAAAGTAAATCAGAATCAGCCAACAGTTGGATTATAAAATGAAAGACCGCTTGAATAAAGCGGTCTTTTAAAATTATATGTCCCATTTTTGAATGTTCAGTTGTCCTATAGATGAGGAGGTATAAAATGAAAAGATATATATTTATTACTGCTGTAGTATTTATGCTTGTAATTCTGTTTTGTGTGTTTAATTCAGAAGAAAAAGTGCCCACCTCACTCGACCCAAACAGAAGTATTTGGTCTGAAGCTGACTATGGAATAAATATACAGACAGAAAATAATGATTTTGCCGGAGTTATAACTGTAAATGAAATAAAACATCCGATGTGTCTGTATGACTATGAGTATACAAATGTCCTTGTCGCATATTGTACTGTTGAGGAAGTGCTGTTTGGGGAATATTCAGATGATACAATAGAAATGAAGATATATGGACGAGAGCCGTATATAGAAGGGGAACGGTATTTCGTTTTTGCCCAGAAGCTGCAGGCTTCGATGGCAGGACAGTTTTATCATACAATAGAGGATGGCATTTATAAAATAAATCCTCTGGGATATTTAAAACCATATAGTAAAATAGGCAAAACGGCGCTGGAAAAGCTAAATACCCTGAATGAAATGCGCGGATATCTGGCAGACAAGAATCCGGGATACAGAGATGATAAAATGTACGCCGCTTTATCATAAAATTATATTTGACTTATTCAGCCAGTCTGTGCTAATATTATTTAAGTGACAAAAAATCCCAGAGGTAATATATAATGACAGAAATTCTTGTAAAAATGTTTGTAAAAAATCCTGAAGACGTTAAATCCGCCGAGGCGAGAAAACGCTATGGTGACTTTGCAAGTATAGTCGGCGTTATAGGTAATTTCATTCTTTTCCTTCTTAAAACTGCGCTTGGCATTATATCGGGCTCGATTGCAATCGTTGGTGATGCATTCAATAATCTCTCTGATGTGGGCAGTAATGTAGTTACATATCTCGGTTTTAAACTGGCTTCACAGCCTGCCGATGAAGACCACCCTTTCGGTCATGGACGATATGAATATCTTGCAGGCTTGCTCATTGCCGTTTTTGTAATTCTCGTTGGTGTTGAAGTTGTAAAGACATCAATTTCCAAGATTATCACGCCTGAACCTGTAGAGTTCAACTGGTTTGTCGTTATCGGTCTTGCGGCATCTATTGCAGTAAAGTTCTGGATGGGCAATTTCTACAGTAATATCGGCAGAAAAATCAATTCCACAAGCCTTATTGCGGCCGAAGCCGATAGTAAGAGCGACTGTATTTCCACAGCGGCAACAGCAATCGGTATGGTGGCGGCAAAGCTTTTCTCTGTGAATATCGACGGCTGGCTCGGTTTGTTTGTGGGTCTTTTTATTCTGTGGGCAGGCTATAAAATCGCAATGGAAACTCTTGAGCCATTGCTCGGAGGCATACCTGACAGGGAAATTGTCGATGGAATCCATGAAATAATTCACAAATATCCAATCTGCATCGGCGTTCACGATATGATAATCCATGATTATGGACCGGGCAGAATGATGGGCTCGGCTCATGTGGAAGTGCCTGCCGATTGTAATATCCTTGAAGCACACGACCAGATCGACAACGCAGAGCGTGAGATCACAGAGGTGCTTCATATGCCGTTTGTAATTCACATGGACCCTGTGGAAATGGACTGCGAGGAGGTAAGACGATACAGAAATGTGCTTATCGATATTCTTGTATCTATGGATGAAGGTCTTACTTTCCACGATTTCCGCATGGTGCGCGGTGCCACACATACAAATCTCATTTTTGATATCGTAGTGCCTCATTCGTGTAAAATGCAGAACAGTCAGATAAAGAAAATTGTCGACAGCGCCTTCCGCGCCACAGGCAAGGAAATTTTCACGGTAATTACATTTGACAGAAGTTATATCGGATAAAAAATAAGCCACTCATTTGAGTGGCTTTTACTTATTTTACAAGCTTTGAAAGTGGCTTGGACAGAATATAAAGCGTAATGATTTTTATAACACAGAATACAATCTGCACAGGGATTTTCATAATTACAACCGCCTGGAATGACCTTCCGTAAAGAGTCATAAGGGCGATAGGGGTAAGCCCCAGGTCAAACACAAGTGTCATAAAGATGAAAAGCATGATTATTCTTTTGAGTGTAAGCTGTTTTTTATGGAGAAAAACCCCGTAGGTGAGACCTTTGAGCGCGGCAATAAGAGTGAAAAGCGGGGTGAAGGTTGTGCCTGCTGAGTTGAGAAGCATACCGAGAATGTCCGCGCATACTCCGTAAAGCATGGCGTAAAGCGGACCGAGATAAAAACCGGCAAGAGCATCGGGAATAAAGGAAAAGCTCAGCCTGTCAAGATTCCCCGGGGTGAGTATGTAAATAAAGCGGGCAAAAATTATCTGGAGAGCCACAAGCATAGCGCCTATGGTGAGTTTTGAAATTTTTGACATAATATTACACCTTTCAGGTTTAGATACATAAAAATCATAGCATAGCGGTGCGGAAAAGTCAAGTATTATGATGGTAACGTACGGAATAAAAAACAACTGACAGGGTTGAAAGGTGAGAGATGGAAAGCAATGGAATATTGTTCAAAATAAGATGAATAAAGCATAAAAACACTTGCCCTTATTGAAATTATTTGGTATAATATATTAATCATAATGGGTGAGTTATGCCCATAATGTTTCTTTAGTTATTTATCAGCAAAGAGAGGAAAATATATGGATAAGAAACTGGCTAAAATATTCGAACCCGGTGTCCGCCTTTGCTTTGTGGTGCTTATTGTTTTTTCACTGTATAGTTTGACTGTCTCTGTACAGACAGGTCTCATTCAGCTTGGAATCTCGCTGCTCCTCATTGCCTATTATAAGTTCGGCACTAAAAAGAGAAGTGAAAATGTGGGCAAGTATGTGGAAAATCTCATGTTCTCGGTCGACAATGCCTCCAAGAGTTCTTTGCTTGATTTTCCGCTTCCAATGGTAATCATTCAGGCTGATACCTCGGAAATAATCTGGGGCAATGATACGTTTGTCGATGTGACAGGTCATAAAGATCAGATTTACGGTCATCAGATGAGTGAGCTTGTCGAAGGCTTTGATACAAGATGGCTTATGGAAGGCAAAAAAGAATGTCCTTATGATGTGACAATCGGAGAAAAAACATATAAGGTCAACGGTACACTCGTTCGTCCTGTAAAGGGTGAAAAGCCTACATTCCTTGCAACATTGTATCTCACAGAAATTACAGAACTGAGAAAGCTCGAAAATAAATACAATATGACAAGACCTGTTGCCACTATCATTGCTATCGACAGCTATGAAGAACTGGCAAAGAATCTCTCTGAACTTGAAAAGTCCCATCTTTTCGCTCAGATCGAAAAGGAACTCACAACATGGGCAGAAGAGGTAAGCGGCGTTATCAGAAAGCTCGAACGCGACAGATATCTTTTCATATTTGAAAATCAGGAACTTATAAAGTATACAGAAGGTAAGTTCAGTATCCTTGAAAAAATCCGTGAAATCAAGAACAGCGAAGATATGGCTGCCAGCGTTTCTCTCGGCATCGGCAAGGAAGGCGAAAACTTCCGTGATCTTCTGAGAAATGCAAACGTTGCTCTCGATATGGCTCTTTCACGCGGCGGTGACCAGGCAGTTATCAAGTCTCCGCAGGGCTTTGAATTCTACGGCGGTCTTGCCAAGGAAATCGAAAAGCATACAAAGGTAAAATCCCGCGTCGTTGCAAATTCCCTCAAGCAGCTCATCGCAGAATCCTCCAATGTATTTGTCATGGGTCATAAGTTCTCCGACCTTGACAGTCTTGGCTCCTGCGTAGGTATCTGCGCAGCGGTAAGAAGTATGGGCAAGACACCTTACATAGTCATCAATCAGCGTGCAACTTCTGCAACTCCGCTTATTGAAAGACTTCTCAAGGCAGAGGAATATCAGGGCACACTCATAGATTACGACGAAACAATGTTCCACGCAAATCCCGATTCTCTCCTCATCGTAGTCGATACAAACAGACCGGATATGACAGAATATCCTGATGTTCTGACAACAATTCCAAAGATTGCCCTTATCGACCATCACAGAAGAGCGGCAGATTACATTGAAAATACAGCGGTAAGTATGCACGAGCCTTATGCAAGCTCGGCTTGCGAGCTTGTTTCCGAACTTCTGCAGTATATGCTTCCTGATGGTGTAAGTCTTGAAAGATATGAAGCCGAAGCTCTGCTTTCCGGTATCTATCTCGATACAAAGGGCTTTACAGTCAAGACAGGCGTCCGCACATTTGAAGCTGCAGCTCAGCTCAAACAGGCGGGTGCAGACATGCTTGAAGTAAAGCATATGTTCTATAATGACTTTGACTCTTATGTCAAGAAATATCAGATTATTTCAAGCGCAGACGAGATTCTTCCTGGTATCACAGCAGCCTATACGGAAGAAGTTACAGACCGTGCAACAGCTGCTCAGGCGGCCGATGAGCTCATCAATATCAAGGGCATCAAGGCTTCCTTTGTAATATTCAAAGAAAAGAACGGCGTATGCGTTTCCGGACGTTCATACGGTCAGATCAATGTTCAGGTCATCCTCGAAAAAATCGGCGGCGGCGGCTCGCTCACTATGGCAGGTGCTCAGTTCTACGGCGATGAAACACCGCTCAGCGTATTTGAAATGGTACGTGATGCGGCTAAGGATTATCTGGATGAACAGGCAAAATAGAAATATAATCCAAAGGAGTAAAAAATATGAAAGTAATTTTATTGCAGGACGTTAAGTCCCAGGGCAAGAAGGACCAGATCATCGAGGTTTCTGACGGTTACGCAAGAAACTTCCTGTTCCCAAAGAAACTTGCTGCAGAAGCAACACCAGATGTTATCAACAGCAGAAAGATTGCTGACGCTGCTGCAAAGAGAAGAGCAGACATTGAAAAAAAGGCAGCTCTTGAGCTCAAGGGTCAGCTTGAAAATATGATCGTTACACTCAAGGCTAAGGCAGGCACAGGCGGAAGACTTTTCGGCTCTGTCACAACAAAGGAAATCGCTGATGCTCTCAAGACACAGCACAAGGTGGACATTGAAAAAAATAAGTTCACTATTGAAAATCCTATCAAGGCATTCGGCACTTATGAAGTAAAGGTAAAGCTTTATCCTGAAGTTTCTGGTATCGTAAAGGTAAAGGTTGTAGAAGCTTAGCCGATAGAATCTGCACGATCACATAGAATTGTGCCTAAAGGAAGGAGTGGGCTGAGTGGATGATTCAATCTTCATCCGACAAACACCTCACAGTGTAGAGGCGGAACAGGCGGTACTTGGCTCTATAGTAATCGACCCTTCATGCGTTCCACTTATGCTGGAAATGCTGAATCCGGAAGATTTTTACATCGAAAATCACAGAATAATCTTTGAAACTGTCATGGCGATGTTCACCATGGGCAAGAAAATCGACTATGTCACCATTCTCGATGAACTGAAAATGTCGGGCTATAAAGGCCAGATAGACAGACAGTTCTTCCTTGAGCTGGTCGAAATAACTCCGACTTCAGCCAATGCTGAACAATATGCCGAAATTGTTCGCGGCAAGTCAATGCTCCGTGATCTGCAGAGCGTTTCCAACGAGATCATCGAGCTTACCAAAAATGAGCAGGAAGATCCGCAGGATGTTGCAGAGCTTGCCGAGCAGAAGGTCTATGCTGTCCGTCAGGGCAGAGAGGTCAAAGGTCTCACACCGCTTAAAAGCGCCATCAAAGATGTCTATGACAGACTTGATGAACTTGCTCTCACACCGGGCAAGCTCCCTGGTATCACAACAGGTTTTTCTGGCATTGACAATTTCATAGGCGGTCTCAACAAGAGCGAACTTATCCTGCTGGCTGCCCGTCCTGGTATGGGTAAAACCAGTATTGTTCTCAATATGGCGACAGCGGCGGCAAAGGCTTC
>JAFSBG010000155.1 GCA_017441945.1 Clostridia bacterium | reverse complement strand
TAATTAAATAACTCCTTGAACTACTGTATTTTCAACGCCGCTCTTATTTTACGGCTCCTTAAGTCTTTATACTGGTTTTTGGTGGCATAAATTGACACATATATATTATATCACAAAAATTCACAAATGTACACAATTATTTTTAAAATTTTCTCAAACAAATGTTTGCTTTTTGCGATATTCTGTGATATAATAACTATATAAGAGAATTTTGTCTTTTTCGTGTCGTTTTAGTACATAATTTGAAACCGGAGGTGGGTATTTTGAAAAAACTCGGTGCAAAACGTACTCAGATACTTGATTTTATTCTTAAATATTCCTCGGAAAACGGCTTTCCCCCATCTATAAGAGAGATTTGCGACGCTGTGGGGCTCAAATCCCCTTCCACCGTCCATTCTCATCTTAAAATCCTCAAGGAAAACGGCTATCTTGACGACAACGGCGGCAAGACCCGCAGCCTTACCCTTGTCAAGCAGAGCACAGCCAAGCAGGTGCCGATTCTCGGTACTGTCACAGCCGGTGCGCCTATTCTCGCTTACGAAGATGCTCTCGGCTTTATCAGCTACGACGGAAATATATCCGGCGAGCTTTTCGCCCTCAATGTCAAGGGTGATTCCATGATAAATGCCGGCATTCTCGATGGCGACGTTGTGGTTGTCAAGAAAACTCCTGCCGCAAACAATGGCCAGATTGTCGTTGCGCTTCTTGAGGATGAAGCAACTGTCAAGCGTCTTAAGCTGGCTGACGGTCATGTGTGGCTCATGCCTGAAAACGAGGCTTACTCGCCAATTCCTGGCGATGAGGCTTCCATTCTCGGCATAGTTATCGCCCTCCACAGGGAATATTAAACTGCCTACCATTATTAGACAGTTTTTATTCAAAAAAGTTTCATCTTTTTTCAAAAAAATTGAATATTTTTTCACCGTCTGCATAATATTTGTCAGGCGGTGATTTTTTATGTTATACAGCGATCAGCTTACAAAAAGCGTTACAAATATGTCCACTATCACGGGCGAAAGCCGTTTTCAGGGCGAAACAGTGCTGAAATACTCGGTGTCTTATCCCAGCATTGAGCTGAATCAGAAGCTTTTGCCCAAGCTTTACATCAACAATACATATCTGCGGTTTGCCCAGAATGCCTGCCGCTATATCGTCAGCAATTATTACACTATGGCGTGCAGGCTTTATTCGTCCCTCGATAAGGAATTCGAGCCGCTGGAGATTTCCTGCGAGATGAGTGTTATGTACGAAAACCGGGGTTTTCTATCGGTGTTTTTCGATACTTATGAGAGGCTGGGCGAGGCTATTCTCAAAACCAGACGACACAGCGACACCTGGAATCTTGCTGTCGGCAAGATTATTCCAATCGGCTCTTTTTTCAATATGGGCGCCAATTTCAGAAGTATTTTTCTCCGCGAGATCACAGCAGCTATTGAAGCCGAGCTCAAAATCGACGAGGATAAATATTTTGCCGACTGGCGGGAGATTCTGCCTTGCAAGCTTGATTTTTCCAACTATTATCTTGCCGACGACGGCTTTGTGATTTTCTTCCCCGAATATTCCATCGCGCCCAAACGGTCGGGTCTGCCTTCATTTTTAGTGCCCTACAAGCTGTTTGGCAGTACGCTCAGGTATGATTTATAAGGTATTTACATTTATTCTATTTACATTTTCCCCTGTTTTTGATATAATTATTTGTATACAGAAAGAGAGGGAAGCAAATGATAATTGTAAAAATACTGTTCCTTCTGCTGCTTATGATTTTTACGGCTGCTGTCGGCGTGCTTTACTATGCGCCTGCATACCTGCCGTTTGACTTTCTCGTTACAGCGAAAAATCTTATACACGCCACACACCAGACTCAGGACATCACATTCGTGGTCTTTTATGCCCTTGTTGCCATCTGTCTGCTCTGCTTTATCCTTATTGTGACAACAAAGAGCCGCAGACTGAGAAGACGCCGCAAGAAGCTGACAAAGATGTTCGAGCAATACGGCGCAAAGTATGCTGCAGAGGACAAGGAAATCAACTTTTAGGAGGACAAAATGAGCGAAAATAACGGAAATAAGAATATTTTTGAAGAAATGTTTGAAGAAAAGAAGAGCGCACCTGAAGTGAATCTCGCTGAAAAGTTCGCCGCTGAAAGAGAAGCTAACGAGCACACTCTCGTAGGCGAATACGAAGGCGACGCACAGGCAAGACTTTTCAAGAAGGTTGCATGGGGCTCAGGTCTTGCCGGCGTTATCATCGGCGGCATCCTCATCTATTTCTTCGGCCAGTATATGTAAATCAAGGCAAAATTAAAGCGGTATCGAAATGATACCGCTTTTTTGTTATGTGATTTGATAAGTTTCAATCCCTCCGGCACTCAGCGCCATCTCTCTTTACCAAAAGGAGGCTTGAAAAGGAAATTACTCAATCGTTACTGTTGCGCCTGTTTTGACAGTTGCGAGGAATGTGTTGCCCGGAGCGACCTTTAATTCGTTGCCGTCCTTATCTGTCAGCACGAGAGGCTTGTTGTAGCCCTTCTTGCTCCAGTTGATTTCGACCATCTTGCCGGCGCAGAAATATTTGCCCTTGCCCGAGCCTGTTGTATGTACTTCGACAATCTTGAGAGGGTCGCCCTTGACAGGCTCAAACGGCATTTCAAGAATGATCACATTCTTTGTGGAAATCTGCTGGTCATATTCGGCATCGTAGTGCTTCTGCTTATGCTGGAAGCGGTCGTATGTGCCCGTCTTTTCATTATACTCAAAATAAGGCTTATTGATTGTGAAATAATCGATAGTTACCTTGTTTGCTGATGTGCCTGTGAGGGCAGAATGCTTTTCATCAAAGTTGAAAGCTGTCTGGTCAGGGTCCTTCTTTGCAGTATTTTTGAACTTTGCAAGAGTTTCTTCGATTCTTTCGCCCGAAGTTACAACTGTATGTTCAAGCTTGAAGGACTTTTTACGCTCAGCATCGCGGACGAAAAGCGAGCCTTCGTAGCCGCCCTTGATACCGTCGAGGTTTACAAGGTCATCACGCTTCTTGATAGCGTCATAGGCAGGGACAGAGCCGCCGAAATGGAGGAAGTATGCATCCAACCACTGAGCCATATCAATAAAGTATGGACGAGCCGAGCGGACAGAGCCTATGCGCTCCATATTACTTGGGTCCTGCCAGATGCCCATAAGACGTGTTGTGCCGCCTTCAGCCATCATTTCAACAATGATGTCAGCCTGGCTGATGCCGTACTGAGGAAGGGCGTCCTTACTGTTGCCCACCATGATTGCAACAGGCTTGCGCACCATGATTTCTTCGCTCATGTCTGTAGGCAGACCTGTCAGCGGATGATAAGGGCCTTCATAAGCGGCTGTTGTAGCTTCGGTCGCCGCTGTTGTAGGCGCAGCAGTTGTCGCTCTTGTTGTAGCCTTGGTTGCCGCCGTTGTTGCTTTTGTTGCCAACGCGGCAGTTGTTGTTTCTTCAGGGGCTGAACAGCCTGCGAAGATGGCGAGCGCCATTGCAGACAATAATACGAAAGCTATTGTTTTTCTCATTATTCGTCCTCCTCAGGATGTTCAAGCAAGCCGTTGAGATATTCTCTGTAATAATATTCGGCGTGCTTTTTGAAATTATCTATTGCCTTGTCGGCATTTTTCTTGTTTTCAAGCATGATTTCAAGCTTAAACAGCGCTTCTTCGCCCGACATAACGGCAAGGGTTACCTTATAAGTGCCGTCCTCGTTGAGTGTTGCGGTTGTCTGGATATCGGAATTGCGCTTCATGCGTGTGACAACACGCTGGACAGCCGCATAAGCCTTGTCCTTTACGCTGGCAGGCAGAGCCATTGCAACGCCTTCGGCATTGTCATAGCAGGTCTGTGTTGCAAAGTAAAGCGGTGGGTCATTTTCGGCATTTTTGAAGATGATGCCCGTTTCGACCAGACGGTCAAACTGCACCTGGAATTCAAAATAGCCGAATGCCTCGTCGATAAGACAGATATCGAGCAGAGCTTCGTATGTGATAGGGCCCGGCAAAAGGGTCATAACATAAGTTATGAAGTAGCTGATGTCGGCATCTGTGCGCAAAAAGCCCAGCCTTTCCTGTGTTTTCTTCTGTCTTGGCATTATATCGCCCTCCGTTTCGGTGATTTTTATGTAAATATCCATTTCAAAATCATATATAGATATTATACCATAAAGCCGCAGGCTGTTGGTATAATAGTCATATTTTGCGGTTCTGTCCGCAAGGGCAGGAGCAAAATGACTGTTATTTAATCAGTATAATATCCATTCTATGGATATTATACCATAATCAACTTATATTTGCAAAGTTTTTTGTTGAAAAATGCAAATATTTATATTATACTAAAGACAATGAAAGGAGGCTCGCGCCTTATGATTCTTGAACCTAATATGCTCATTGACGAAATGAGCGTTCTTCGTATTTTAGACCAGACTCTCCTGCCTAATGAGGAGGTTTTTATCGACCTTAAAACTACAGAGGAAATCTGGGAGGCTATCCGCAAGCTCCGTGTCCGCGGCGCTCCTGCCATCGGCATTGCGGCAGGCTTCGGCGCATATCTTGCGGCGAAAAATATTGAAGCCGATGATTTCACCACTTTCCACAGGCTGTGGAAGGAAAAGCTCGATTATCTCGCCACTTCACGCCCTACTGCGGTCAATCTTTTCTACGCTCTCGAGCGTATGGAAAAGTGCGCCCTCGACAATAAAGACAAAACTATCCCTGAAATCAAGGCTTTGCTCAAGACCGAAAGCGAGAATATCCGTCTTGAGGACATCGAGCAGAACAAGAAGATATCCCAGTTTGGTCTGTCGCTCATCAAAGACGGCGATACTGTGCTGACACATTGCAATGCAGGCCCTATTGCCACTTCACATTACGGTACAGCTCTCGGCCCTATTCTTCTTGCCAAGGAATTGGGCATGGACATCAAAGTTTATGCCGACGAAACCCGTCCGCTTTTGCAGGGTGCGCGCCTTACAGCCTTTGAGCTTCACCGCGCAGGTGTCGATGTGACACTTATTTGCGATAACATGGCATCAATCGTTATGAAGCAGGGCAAAGTACAGGCTTGCTTTGTGGGCTGTGACCGAGTTGCCATGAATGGCGATGCGGCAAATAAGATAGGCACATCGGGGGTTGCTATTCTGGCAAAGCATTACGGTATTCCGTTTTATGTGCTGGGCCCGACAACGACTATCGACAGAAATGCAAAGACGGGCAATGATATCAAAATCGAGCTTCGCGACCCTGAGGAAATCAAGACTATGTGGTATGAAAAGCCGATGGCGCCAATGGGAGTAAAAACATATAATCCTGCTTTTGATGTGACCGATAACGAGCTTATTACTGCTATCGTCACCGAAAAGGGTATCGTTTATCCACCGTATGTGGAAAACTTGAAGAAATTGTTTGAGTAGCATGCCATTGTCATTCCGAAACGCAGTGAGGAATCTCCTCACTGTTGCATTTGTTATTTTTATGCATATCCCTCCACCACCTGCCGGCGGTCCCCCTCCCTTTAGGCAAGGGAGGCAATACAATTTCATATTTTTACGTGAAAGGTACATATTATGATATATTTTGCCGTATTTTTCGGGGTATTCGGGCTTGGATGCCTGTATAACGGGGCGACCGACAATGCAATCGGCTTTGGTGTGCTTGCCCTTTTCTCCCTGTTTATGGCTCTGCTCAATTCATACAATTACCGCAGGGAAAAGGCTTTTTCCCAATGGCTTTTTGCAAATGCCGACAGGCTGTGGAATAAAAATCCCGTCGACAGCTTCAAGGGCGAGGAATATGAAAAGTTCGATACGCTCACCCAGTTTTCCTACTGCGTGTCCTTCCTTTTCTTCTCCAGAACCTATTATTCCCACTCATATCACACGAAAAACAAGGGGCAGATGCTCCTGATTGGGTGCTTTTACATTCTCGTCAGCCTTATCTACGGCTGGTGGGCAATTCCGCTTGGACCGATAAACACAATAAAAAATATCATTTCCTGCTTCAGAGGCGGACATAAATATGTGCTTGCCGAGGTGCTGAATGATATGCCGAAAATGAAGCGATTTGAAAATATTGAAGACTTTTTAGAATATCAGAAACGAAGAAACAGCAAAAATGAAAACTAAGACAACTTTTTTCACTCCCTCCGTCTCGCTTACAGCGAGCCACCTCCCTCGTCTGAGGGAGGCAAGAGACTGTGCTTTACTTTGTTTTTTCTTACAATTACACAAAATACATCCAGTAAAGGAGAAATAATATGAAAGTATTTATCAGCTGTGACATCGAAGGCGTAACGACCACAACCCGCTGGGAGCAGACTTACACATCACCTGAAAAGCTCTCCTGGAGCGCACCTTTCCAGGCTCAGATGACACGCGAAGTTGTTGCCGCATGCAATGGCGCAATCCGCGCAGGCGCTACTGAAATCTTCATCAAGGACGCTCACGGCGCCGCTATCAACATCGACCCTCACGCTCTGCCTGAATGTGCTAAATTATGCAGAAACTGGTCGGGCCATCCTTACGGCATGGTTGAAGGCGTTGACAACACATTTGATGCCGCTATGTTTGTCGGCTATCACTCTGCCGCAGGCCGCGAAGGCTCCCCAATGAGCCACACACGCACAACTTCCACAACTGCTGTCAAGCTCAACGGCAAGAAATTCTCCGAATTCGAGTTCTATTCCCTTGCCTGCGCACTTGAAGGTGTGCCTTCTGTATTGCTCACAGGTGACCAGATGCTCATTGACGATACAGCTTATCTTCACCCATGTCTCAAGAGTGTTGCTGTCAAGGAAGGCTGGGGCGGCAGAACAATAAGCATTGCTCCTTCTCTCGCTGAAAAGCGCATTGAAGAAGCTGCTTTTGAAGCTTTGAGCCAGGATTTCAAGGGCAAGCTTCCTGAGATTCCAAAGCATTTCGTCCTTGAAATCACATATAAGGACCATGTTATGGCTACAAAGATGAGCTACTTCCCTGGCTTCAAGAAGTGCGACGACAACTCCATCGTCATGGAAACAGATGATCTGGTTGAAGTTCTCAGAGCTTTGAGATTTGTATTGTAATTTGTAATGCGGGAGAGCACAGAGACTCTCCCCTGCAAGACAGATTGTGCGAATGGAGTGGAAAGATCCTTCACATTCGTTCAGGATGACAAGTAATTATAAGGAAAAGCCTCCATTTGGAGGCTTTTTGTATTATTCCACTTTATCAATATGGTTGGTGCACTTTGGGCAAACTATTGTTCTCTCGTAAAATCCTTTATAAACGACATAAGATGTCACTCTGTCAGAAAACCGCAAAGTTCGTTTTCCGCAGTTTGGACATGGCAGCAACAGCCATTTCAAAAAATATAAAATAATTATATATATAAATCCCGGCATAAGTATCATATCGGCTATGCTTTGGAAAAACAAATCTTCTTTCAGCGGATGCAATTCAATGATTCTGTGTGCCAGAAACGCAATTACATATATTGAAAGAATTGCGTGTTCAATAAATATCATGGGTTTCAGTATTTTGGGAAAACGCATTGTTCTTGTATACTTATCCATAGCAACACCTCCCAGTATATATTCTTTTTAATTTATCTTATCACGAGAATGGCGTATGTGTCAATATGTTTTATTTTTTGCTTGCGCAACCGGAAGTTTACAGATAGTTGGTGTACTGCGCCTTGATTTTCTGCTATAATTTTCTCAAAAGGAGATGATAATATGACGATTGGCAGCCGCATAGGCAAGCTGAGGAAGGCTCACAACTACTCACAGGAGTACATAGCCGAGCAGCTTGATATTTCCCGTCAAGCTGTTTCCAAATGGGAAAATGACACGACAGCCCCTGACACTCACAATCTTATAAAGCTTGCTGAAATACTCAACACCACTGTGGAGTATCTTGCCGCAGGCAAGGTGGATGATGCCCCGCAAGCACAAAGACGTAAAATTTTCACGCGTAAAATCATGTATTCTCTCGTGGCATTTTTTGCTCTTGCGCTCATAATTTCAGCTGTGATTTTCATTCACACCCGCCCTGTTTCCTGGGATTCCGGCGCCTGCGGCGGCGGATTTGCAACGGCTGTTTTCGATAAATACAGCGAAGAGCTTGTTGAAAAATTCGTAAAGGGCGGCGAGGGCATAGCCAACGCCAAAGCTATCCGCGGAAGCCATGAAGCAAGCTGGGACGGCAGAATGATATTCCTTAAATTCGATGTGGAATATGACAACGCCAACGGTCAGAAAATCAATCACACCCTCCATTTCACAGGCGAGCGTGTCTGGAATATGGTTTATAAATGGGGCGGCGCGACTATTGAGGGATAGTAATTATATATCAATGCGAAAAAGCCACCCAATCGGGTGGCTTTTAGTTGTGTAATTGAATAGACGGGCTACGCCCTACACCCCTCCGCTTCACATTTGTTCAGCACCTCCCCTTAACAATGGGAGGCAGAAAAGGAAAGAGTGGGAGAAGGCTTATTTCTATTTCGGTTCTTTGCCGTTTTTGAATGTGACCATCATTTCGCGTGTCAGGCTTATGCCGTCATCAATCATATCCATTTCGCTTCTGTGATGCCAGTCTGCGCAGGCAAGCTCATTTGTGTCTAAAGTTACCTTATCGTCGCCGTCAAGGTCGCAGAAATAGCCGAGGGAAAGATTGCCTGCGATGCCCCAGGGCTGGCTCTTATAGTATCTGATATTCTTGACCTTCAGGCCAACTTCTTCCATAACTTCGCGGGCAACAGCTTCTTCGGCAGTTTCACCCACTTCGATAAAGCCGGCAAGCAGACCGTAACGCTTTGTTGTGTTATTGGCATACATACTCATCATAAGACGGTCGCCGTCTGTGAGGCCGATGATAACGGCAGGAGCAATGCGAGGGAAAATCAGATTGCCGCAGCCGTCACAGCGCATCATTCTCTCCTTGCTGTCATGGCGTGTCTTTGCGCCGCAGATGCCGCAGTACTGGTTTGCTCTGTACCATGTGTAAATATGCCATGCTGTCATAAGTCCGAAATAGATATCCTTATGGAGCAGGTTTCTTATATCTGTGACAGTTTCAAAATTATATGTATCGTCGGCTGTTTCTTCGGCATAGCCCATCCAGATGAAGTAGTTTACATCCTGGAGATTGAAGCCGTAAATGACAGGGGCGTCAATCCAATGTCCCCAGTCTTTACTCCATTCCTTTACCTGCGACCATCTTGGCATACAAACTACGCCCTCGGCATTTTTATTGACGAGAACGCTTCTGCCCCTGATGCAGACGACAACATCGTTTTCTGTGATTTCGATATTCTTAAACTGATTGTCAAGCTTGCCAAATGAAATATCCTGTATCATATGTTATTTTCCCCTTTATTTTTGTTTTTATGTAGATTGCGGTAACAACCCCTCCACCACCTTTCGGTGGTCCTCCTCCCCTTGCACAGGGGAGGCAGAAAAAGAGTTATTCCTCTGCCATTTTTGTGAGCGTATCGCCTGTTATGCGGAAAGTTGTCCATTCGTCCATCGGTACGGCGCCGAGAGATTTATAAAAGTCGATGCTCGGCTGATTCCAGTCGAGACACCACCAGTCGAGTCTGCCGCATTTACGCTCAACTGCGATTTTCGCAAGCTGACGGAGCAAGCCCTTGCCGTAACCCTTGCCGCGGCACTCAGGCAGGACGAACAAATCTTCAAGATATATGCCTGCTCTGCCTAAAAATGTGGAGAAATTATGGAAAAACAGGGCAAAGCCCACTTCTTTTCCGCTTTCATCCAGAGCGAAAATGACTTCCGCCTTGTTTTTATCAAAAATCCACTCGGTGAGCAATTCTTCTGTCGCCACCACTTCATCGGACATTTTTTCATATTCAGCAAGACGGCGGATAAAATCGAGGATGATGCCCTCGTCGCCCCGCTGTGCAAAACGATATGTATTGTTCATGATTTATTCCTCTTTGATATAAAAGCAATCATCGTGCCATTTCAGCGGATTGGTGTCGATATATTGCCATATTTTCAAATAATCTGCCTGATTTCGTATGATATGGTCGTGATAAGAACGTTGAAAAATATTTTCGCCTGTTTCACGGCTCACCAACCTCTTCAATGCTCCCACAGCCTCCGGCACCAACTGTTTTGTAGGGGTCGACGCCCCCGGCGACCCGTTTTCTATGTCTATGCGTAAAATTATATGTATGTGATTTGGCATCACCACATATTTATCTATATAAACTCCTGGGATTTTTTCAGTTGATTTTATGTATTTATCTACGATTTCACCTTTATCCGTAAGGTTATTTTTCGGGACGACCGATGGTCGCCCCTACATCTATGTCTGCTAAAATACATTTCATATCTTTGACGCATATTGTGATAAAATATGCACCGTTGGAGCTGTAATCAAACTCATTCGTCCGATTTTGCTTTCTTTTTGGAAAATCCATTACATTCCTAAATCTTCTTTGATGATGACGATTTCCATATCGTCGGTGTTGCGCATTTTGCGGCGGTGCACCATGATGGCGTTGCAAATACAGTCAGGACCGTTGCAGTCATAGCACTTGTCACCCTTGACAGCACACGGAGTGTTAAGCCCCTTACGCTTTGCATTCTGCGGCGCGGCAATATTCTGCGCTCTCCACATAGCCTTTTCAAGAGTTTCCTCTCCCTTGTTGACACCCATGACGAAGTACACCTTCTTATGTCCGAAAAGCGAGCCGGCAACGCGGTTGCCTGTGCCGTCTATATTGACAAGCTCACCGGTTTCGGCAAAAGCATTGACCGATGTGAGGAAAACATCTGTTGTCAGAGTTTTCTTTGCCACCTCAACAAATTCCTTGTTTCCGCTTGTATGATAAGGGTCGAAAACCACGTTGTGCTCACGAAGCTTACGGAAAAGCTCCATATCAAGCAGAGTCTGGGAATCGCCGAAGCCGACGATTTTGCCGTCTATAGCCATATCGAGATATTCGGCGGCATCCTCTTTTGTATCGAAAACCTTAACAGTATAGCCCTTTCTTTCAAAGGCTTTGACAGCTTTTTCGAGATTTATCATATTAAACCTCCTGTATAACTTTATTATACTAAAATTATACCCTTTATGACTTTAATTGTCAAACAAATGCTTGATTTTTCCCAATAATTCTGCCGATTTGAAGCGTAAGGCGTAAATATTATCATCTTTCATAATAATTCCGATGTCATTTTCGGAAAATCCCGCTTCAAGTGCTATGTCTTTTACAGTTTTGCCTGCAACGGGGGCGCAGAGGGGCGGAAAAAGTACGCACCACCAGTTTTTGCCCTTGCCCTCGCCGATTTCCACACGGACGGCATCGTAATAGCCTGCGGGAATGGCAAAGCCGTCGTAAACACGGGTGTCGAAGTACATATTGGTGAAGTATACCTTCACATCGTAATCAAAGCCGCTTCTTTTTATGGTAAAACGGGCGATATTTTCGATTTCACGAAGCAAATCGCCATTGATTTTATCCTTACTGTAGCCGCCTTCAAGCAGGTCTGTATGGGTTATAATTGCATCGCGTACCTTTATTTTCAGCCATTGGTCGATTTTCGAATCGGAATTGGCAAGAATGTGCAGGCGAGTTATCTTGTTTTCAAGCCCGTTTGACGGCAGCATCAGCGTAAAGCTGAGCAGGGCGAAAATGGACATAATTGTGAGTATCAGTTTTTGTCTTTTCATATCAGCTCTCCATCTTAAAATTGATAATTCTGTTATGTCCTGAAAAAAACTTCTTTATGCAATTGCAATTAAAAAACATTTGTGATAGTATTATATTATAAATATTTTGAACAAACAGGAGGCACACATGAAAGAAAAAGTTAAAGCTTATGTCGAATCTATCAAGGACGAGCTCATCACACTTTCCCACAACATCCACGCTAACCCTGAAATTTCCTTTACAGAGTACAAATCCTCTGCATTTATCGTCGAAGTGCTCAAGAGTCACGGCTTTGAAGTTGAATATCCTTACGCAAATGTAGAAACAGCTTTCCGCGCTGTCAAGAAGGGCAAGGGCGAAGGTCCAAAGATCGCTATTCTTGCCGAATATGATGCACTCCCTGAAATCGGCCACGCCTGCGGTCACAATGTTATCGCAACCTGCTCGACAGGCGCATTCCTCGCTCTCAGCGAAATTATGGATAATTATGACGGCGAAATCGCTATCATCGGTACACCTGCTGAAGAAGGCGGCGGCGGTAAGATCCATATTCTCAACAACGGCGGCTTTGACGGCTATGAATATGCTCTTATGATGCACCCATCTTCGGGCGAAAGAGGTCTTGTCAACCGCGGCGGACGTGCTGCAACTTCTGTTTATGTTGAATTCTTCGGCAAGGCAGTTCATTCCTCTGCTCCTGCTCACGGCATCAACGCTCTCAACGCTATGATCAAGCTGTTCAACAACATCGACATGATGCGTCCTACATTCCATCCGCAGAACAATGTAAACGGCATCATCGAAAAGGGCGGCTCTGCTGCTAACGCTATCCCAGACTACACAAAGGCACACTTCTCTCTCCGCGCTGAAACTCTTATCGAGCTCAAGAAGCTGGCTGAATGCATCAAGAAGTGCGCACAGAATGCGGCTGACTTTGTAGGCGCCAAGTACGAAGTAACTGTCGGCGATATGTACGCAGAGCGTTATCCAAACCTTCCGATGTGTCTTGCTTTCAAGGCTAACTGCGAAGAATTAGGTATGCCTATGGACGTTGCAAAGCCGGGCGGAATGTACGGCTCCTCCGATATCGGCAATGTTTCCATCAAGATGCCTGCAATTCACGACTATATCCCACTCTGCGATGACGGCATCCCAAGCCATAACAGAGCTTACACAGAGCAGACAGACAAGCCACGCGCAGACGCAATCTGTCTCCTCGGCGCAAAGGCTATCGCAATGACAGTCATCGACATCCTCGAAAAGCCTGAGTTCAGAGAAGAAATCTATAAGTACTTTAACGAACAGATCCCTGCTGAATATAAGGAATAATTGAATATAAGAAAAGCCACCCATTTGGGTGGCTTTTTATTTTAATATTCGGGATGAAGATAGCTTGTATCTTTTCCGACAAGCTGATATGTAAGCTCATCTGTTTTTTCAGCAAAGTAATTTTTATTGAAAGCTTCCTTCTTCAAGCTGCCGTCTGAGTTCATCAGCGACTCATAGTATGCTCTCATGGCGGCTTCGACCTCTTTCAGAAAATGAAACTCATCAAACTCCAGTTCTTCACCTGCCAACATCTTATCGGCAAACTCATTGTATCTTGCAGATACATAATCCAAGGCTACCGAAGGCATATATTCACAATTTGAAAAGAAGCCTGTTTTATGCCATAAAATATTGTATTTAAGTACATTTTCGTAGATTTCAAAGCTTTCGCCCATCTGTCTCAAAGCGTGGTGGAACACCGAATGTCCCTCTCCGCTGCCATCTTCAAGATACATTTTCAAGCCGTCTGCAATGGCAAGCGCTTTCGGCAGTGTGGTGTCGAGAAAAACTTCCTTGTTTTCACTGTATATTGCCGCTTCAAAGCCTATCTGCACAATAAAGGCGGCTATTACGATAACAAAAACCAAGTTTAAGTATTTTTTCATACGCGCCTCCTTTAAAAATCAGCTTCTATGCCTTTTTCTCTTTCTTTTTTACGACAATATAACCGATTATGCAGACAGCAAGCACAGCCATTATGATAACAGGAGTGGCGCCGGATTCGCTTTCTGCATTATGCATTTGTTCGTAAAACTTCACGAGCTCTTTATTGGTCGGATTTTCCTTATAATCAAGCTCGCTGTAAAGCTTGTGAAAAATCGATGCAAGAAAATCGTACATACGGCTTGGCATACTCTTTTTGCCATCTGAAGCTATAGCTTTAAGCTCAAGAATATCATCTTCACTCAGCGCTTCAATACCCTGCTGAGCCACATAAACCAAATCTTTCTCGCCGTAATAGCCTATCGAAATCCACTTATCCGTTGTCGGATACTGATTTTCAGCATATTTGATAAGCTCGGTTGTGTATTTATCTAACGCTTCTTCAATCGGAAGATTTTTATCAAGCATTCTCTCGAGAACAGAATGATTTTCCGTATGAAGCTGAATAAGGACACGCGCGCCCGTAAGCTCATAGTAGTTTTCTACTATTTCTTTGATATACTCTACGACATGAGCTGCATTTGAACTATTTCCAAGCTTACCGCCATCGTAAAAGGAATACAAATCGCTTGAAGAGCCCAGTCCGCCGTAAGTGGCAAAGCTGCCTGCCGACATACAGATAGTCAGGCATAAAAACATAGCAATTATCTTTTTCATACGCGCCTCCTTATATTGGTATAATAAATATTTTTTTAATTATAACATATCGGAAGTTTTCTTGTCAATATATATGTAAAGCCACCCAAGTCGGGTGGCTTTTATTGTGCAGACAACCCCTCCACCGCTAAACGCGGTCCCCCTCCCCTTGCACATGGGAGGCAAAAATGAGAGAAAACTATTCTTCATACTCCGTTTTCTTTACAAACAGGCTTGCGAAGAAGATAAGGGCGCCGAGGGTGGAAAGTCCCACGCAGATTTTCACGGAAGTATAAGCGCCGAAGGCTTCCATAACAAGACCGCCGACGAAATTACCCATTACTGCGGCAATCGCGCCTACAAGACCGCCGATAAGGCTTATGGCTGTCGTTGTGATTTTCTTAGGCGTGATACTGCTCATATAATAGACCAGCGACGGCACATATACGCCGTAGGAAAGCCCCTGTGTAAGCTGCGCCATCTGCAGCCAGAATACGTTTGGCGCAAGCAGCATTGAAAGATTTCTCACTGTGAACATCGAAAGACCGAACAGCATAATATGCTCGATTTTAAACCATTTTCTGTACTTGTTGAAGCCCCAGATGAATGGGATTTCGCTGAGCGCCATAAGGAAAATGCCTGTGCCCATCTGCCCCACTGTGCCGCCTTTAAGGTCGATAAGCACGGGATAGAAGCTGGAAACAAAGCGCATACCGATATTTATGAACATAAATCCTGCAAGGAACATCATATATTTCTTATTATGGGAAAGGATTTTCAGCGCCTGAAGCATTGAAATATTGGATTTTTCCTTGGTTTTGTCACGCTTGTTGGCAAGAGGCACTTTTGAGATAGGAATTATTGTGAGAATCGTGATGCCGTGGAGAATTGCGTGGAAAAGGAACATATATTCAAGGCCGATTATATCGAAAATCTCGCCGAAAAGGAGGGCGGCAAGGGCATAACCCAATGAGCCACAGGAGCGGACGAAACCAAAGTTGATTGCACCGAAATGCTCGCCCAGTTTAACGCTCCACATATCGGAAATCGGGAAGCCGGGATATTCAAGCAAGGCGAGAAGGACGACAGATGCGGCAACGATGACAGGAATGCCGACACTCCACGGAATGAAATAGCCGACAGGGATTGCAAGACCGCAGATAAAGAGCATAAGATACTTTGTCGGCACAAAGGTTTCGCTGATATAGCCGAAAAGCGGCTGGACGACCATATTTAAAAGGGCACACAGCGTCATAACCAGGCCCACATAGCCCGATTCGTAGCCCATCATATTGAGATAGGACACTATAAAGCCAAAGGAAAGGCAGTAAGCCGCATTATAGAAGAAGAAATAAAGCGGCATAAAGATGTTATTCTTGAGATTTTTCATATCAATACCCCTGTAGGAGCCGCTGATTATATCTGAGTGCATTCAGCAGCAAGTTATTTTTTTGCCAGAATGGCTAAAAGCCGCAGGCAATACTGTATGTATTAACGAGGATTTTTAGACATAAATGGCATAAAAAGAGCCGCTGATGAATGTGCTATTGATTTAATCAGCGGTTCCATTACGATAGGAAAATTTTAGCATAATAAATGTAATGTGTCAATAAAATGGGAGGGGATATTTGTGTGCCTGCAAATTAAATCTCCCGCTAACGTTCTTTTCTTTCAAATCTTACATAAATTTTACATTTGCGACGCAAAAATGGCTGAATATTTTACATTGGGCGTGATATAATGTGTATGGTAAAAAAGAAGTAAAGAATTAAGACTCATCCCACAGGAGGTATTGAGAAAATGAACAATGTAAGAAAGACAAAAATCATCTGCACACTCGGCCCTGCAACTGACGACAAGAATGTGCTCAAGAGCCTTATGCAGGAGGGCATGAATGTTGCCCGCCTTAATTTCAGCCACGGCACACAGGCCGAACAGGCTCAGCGAATTGCTCTCGTCAAGGAATGCCGCGAGGCACTCGACCTTCCAATCGGCATTCTGCTCGACACAAGAGGACCTGAAGTGCGTGTTAAAACCTTTGAAAATGGCAGAATTATGCTGAATGAGGGGGATATTTTCACTTTGACAGGCGAAGAAGTTATCGGCAATGAACAGCGTGTTTCGGTGACCTTCCCACAGCTTGCCCAGAATCTGACTGTCGGCACAAAGATACTTATTGATGACGGACTTATCGGTATGGAAGTTATCGAAACCAAGGGCGCTGATGTAATCTGCAAGGTGCTCAACGGCGGCGAAGTCAAGGACAGAAAGTCGATAAACATTCCGGGCATTCGCCTTAATATGCCTTATATCAACGAAAAGGACCGTGAAGATGTTATTTTCGGCATTAAAAACGGCATCGACTTTGTAGCGGCTTCTTTCGTCAGAACTGCTGACGATGCCCGCGAAATGCGTAAGCTTTTAGACGAAAACGGCGGCAAGGACATTGAAATCATTGCAAAAATTGAAAACCGCGAAGGCGTTGACAATGCCCTTGAGATTCTGAAAATCTGCGACGGCATTATGGTTGCACGAGGTGACCTCGGCGTTGAAGTGCCATTCTATGAACTGCCTGAAATCCAGAAAAATCTCGCAGACCTCTGTCTCAAAATGGGCAAAAAGTGCGTAACTGCAACACAGATGCTCGATTCGATGATCAAGAATCCTCGCCCTACAAGAGCGGAAGTTTCTGACGTTGCTAATGCGGTATTTGACCACACATCGGCTGTAATGCTTTCGGGCGAAACGAGCATCGGCAAGTACCCTGTTGAAACTGTGAAGGCTATGGTGCAGATTGTCAAGAATGCCGAAAGCAATATCGACTACACAAACAAGCACATCGGCAAGATTTATGACACAAACGACGTTACATCGGCGATTTCCCATGCGACAGTAAGCTCGGCTCACGACCTTGATGCAGCGGCTATTATCGCTGTGACAACATCGGGCTATACTGCAAAAATGGTTTCGTCATACCGTCCACAGACAAGAATTATCGGCGGCACAGCAAACCACAAAGTGTATTATAAGCTCTCGCTTTCCTGGGGCGTAACACCGATGATGATGGCAATGAAGATGGAAAGTGAGCCGCTGTGGAGCGCTGTGCTCATGAAGGCGGAAGCTATGAATTATATAAAGAAGGATGACCTTGTAGTGCTGACAGCAGGCCTGCCAATCGGCATCCCTGGCACAACAAACACATTGAGAATCGTAAAAGTTGATTAGTATATAAAGTTAAAGCCACCCAAAAGGGTGGCTTTATTTTTATTCACAGTAAAAGCAGTCGTCTTTCCACTTATATAGGTTATTTTCGATGTACTCTGCTATCTTGAGATAATCCTCTTCACCACGGATAATATGGTCATGAAAAAGCTTCTGCCATATAGGATATCCAACTTTTTTAGTGATATATCCTTTCATTTGCTGTATAACCCTTGAAATTGTAGGGGCGACCATTGGTCGTCCGCCCCTGTCAATACGCAGCAAAATGTGTATGTGGTTAGGCATAATTACATATTTATCTACAAAAACCGTGTGATAATGTTTGGGAATTTCATTGATACCCTCATCAACGATTTTTCCGATTTGTGTCAAGTGTATCTCACTCGGACGACCAATGGTCGCCCCTACATTTACCTCTGACAGTATACACTTCATATCCCTTACACATATCGTGATAAAATATGCTCCGTCAGAACTGTAATCGTATTTGTTCAGCCTGTTTGGCTTTCTTTCGGGTAATTTCATTTTATTCTACCGACTTGAGGGAGGATACCATATCGACTTTTTTCAGGCGCTTATACATTGCGCGGTCAACGATAAGGGTGAACACCATTGTCAGGGCGCCTGCCCACAGGTATGTGTCCCATCTTATAGCCGGATTGAACATTACCATATCAACTTCGGCGGTGGCTACGATAAACCTCAGGAATGGAATACCGAGGGCAAGACCAGCCAGCATACCCATGAAAGACGAAATAAAGCTTTCGCGGGAAACATAGCTTGAAACCTCGTTATCGTAGAAGCCGAGGACTTTAATGGTGGCGATTTCTCTGATTCGCTCCTCAACATTGATGTTGGCAAGGTTATACAGCACGACAAATGCAAGAGCCCCTGCCGCAACGATAATAACGATTACGATATAATTGAGGCTGCCTACAAGCTCGCGGAATTTGTTGCCGCTTTCCTCGCTGAAGCCCATGCCGAGAATGTTGTTGTTTTCAAGCAGGCGGGATGCAAAGGCATCATGGTCGCAATCTTCACTCAGTTCAAGCAGAAAGGCATTTGTAGAAAGCTTTTCGCCCATAACATCCTCATACATTGCTTTCGACATATAGACATAGTGGGTGACATAATTTTCGGTGATTCCGCCCACTTCTATCTCAATTTCTTCACCTGTATCGGTTATCAGATTTATGGTATCACCTATGTTCACTTCGAGAAGCTTGGAAAGCTTTTCAGTTATGACTGCCTTATCAGACGGAAAAGCTATCGCTTCTCCCGATTTTCGCTCCTGCAGATGAATATACTTTTCAAAGCCTTCTGCATTTTCCGGCACAAGAATATCTGCATCTGCCTTGTTTCTGCCGTTTTCAAACGAGAACGTCTCCTGACGAATCAAAGTATGGCTTACAATGTCATC
>JAFSBG010000154.1 GCA_017441945.1 Clostridia bacterium | reverse complement strand
CCTGCAAATTATCTTTCGAGTGCTTCCAGCATTTTGAGCACTTCTTCATAATTCGCATTATCTTCACATATAACCGCACCATTGTATGCCGCAAGCTGAATATGTTCGTCATACTCATCGAGATATTCCTTGCCTTTCTGCCAGTTTACTCTGCTCGGCATTGTTTTTTTCACGATTTCAAGCTGTCCTTTATAGTGTTCTCTTATTACATACCGCACATCTGCCGCGTGAGGATGCATTTCGCTGACTTCCGCTACTTTTACACGGGTGATATACTCACACTCGGCCAGCTTTTCCTCGTTCAGCTCAAAAAACTCCGGCATAGGCCGTTCTTCCACAGCTTCAACAGGTATGGACTTCATATAGGCTATGGCTTCATCAAGGTCGGTCGGCAGCTTTGAGGGATACCACTCATCTGTAAATTTGCCGTCCTTGACTTCATACATAGGATTTTTGCTTAAAGATGTATGACGCGGATGTGGATAAACCGTTAAATGATCTCTCAACAGCATCATAAGATATGTGCCGCCCTCTGCCACGTTGATTTCTTCGGCGTTGTCATAGCTGTAAATCACTTCTTCAGCAGTGCCTTTCAGCACAATCTGCGGTCTTATAGTTATGTAATGTACGCTGTTGCCCTGATATGGCTCAATTTTTTCGACTGTACCGATAATTACAAGAGGGGCTTTTTTGAAGGATTCTTCAAATAGTTTCTCGTCTGGCATCTTCTGCCCCGCCGCCTGATACCATTCGATTGATTTTGTGGTTTCGGCTGTTGTAAGCCTTTCATATTTATGCTCTTCAAAATCTTTTCTCAACTGATAACTTGCCGTTGCGATGGTGAATATAAAAATAGTCAATAATATTCCGATTATAACGAATACTTTTTGTAATATTTTGTCAAATTTATACATAATATCACCTTTTTCGATGGATAGATGGCATAATTCGTAATCCAACCAATAAATCCGCTCGGCTCCCTCTTAGAGCCACCCCAACGAGCAGGCTCGCCGGGGACCCCAGCAGGGAGCTGGCAAAACCGTAGGTTTTGACTGAGGGAGAGAATTTAACGTATATAATTATTTTCTCTCCTTCCACCGCTTCGCGGTCCCCCTCCCTCGTCAGAGGGAGGCATGAAAGCTAATTAAACAGCTAATACTAATTTTCGTTTTTCCAGTCGGCTAATTTATAGCCGATGTACCAGCTCAGCACCATTACTGCAAGGTAAAACAGCATGAAAAACCACAGCTCGTTGATTATAAGTCTTGGCAGCACAGACCAGAAGCCTGTTGACATGATTATGATAAGAAGGGTTTCCTCGATTGCTGACGGAATCTTTGGAAACAGCGACAGAATCACTGCGATTGCCATGGGAATATGGATCATTATGCAGGAAAGTCTTGCGTTTTTCTCGTGTTTTCCTATAAAATATCCGATTACTCCCCATAAAAACAGGAAAATCGGCCAGCCGATGAGCGAAAGTGCAACAGGTACATCGCCCATTCCCACGAAAAGCATAACAGCGCCTACGCCCACGGGCGCAAAACCGAGAATGAAATAAAGAATGTTGAGCATAGCGTACCTCCTGTTTAATCTGTGATATTAAACTACGGACCGCCGAGGACGTCGGTCCCTACGGTGTTTATACTATTTTCAGTATATAATATATTTGTAATTTTGTCAATTGTGCGAATCTTCAGCAACCCCTCCGTCTTTTTTACAAAAAGACACCTCCCCTTACATAGGGGAGGCATAAATATGGATTTATTCTTT
>JAFSBG010000153.1 GCA_017441945.1 Clostridia bacterium | reverse complement strand
GGCGCAGCACGTAACCCTCGTCTTCGTTACCGCGAACCTGAAAATGCTTAATAAGCTCTATATTCACACAGAAAAGGAAACCGAGCCAATTCATAATCTTGCAGTCGAAAGTGTACTGCTGGATAATGTTCCCGAGGGCGCGTGTATTCTCTATCTGTGGCAGAATCGCAAAACAGTAGTAATAGGTAAAAATCAGAATCTCTGGGCGCAGTGTCGTCCGGAGATTCTTGAGCTTGAAGGCGGAAAGGCTGTGCGCCGTCTTTCAGGCGGCGGAGCTGTCTATCACGATATGGGCAATCTCAATTTCACCTTTATTACACATAAAGCCGACTATGATACGGCAAAGCAGACCGATGTGGTGCTGAAAGCTGTGTCAGATCTTGGCATCAAGGCGGAAAAAACAGGCAGAAATGACCTGACAACGGCTGACGGAAGAAAGTTTTCCGGTCACGCCTATTATAAAAACGGCGACAGATGCTATCATCACGGCACAATTATGGTCGATGTGGACAGCGAAGCTCTTTCACGCTATCTGACAGTTTCGGCAGATAAGCTCAAGGGCAAAGGGGTCGATTCTGTACGCTCAAGAGTTGTAAATCTCGTTGAGCTTGAGCCCTCCATCACGATAGATTCGCTGAAAAATGCCATGATAAACGCCTTTGAGGATGTCTACGGCATGAAATCCCAGACTATCCCTGAAAACCTCGTCAAAGCCGATGAAATTACCGAAAAAATGGCATTTTTAGGCTCGGACAGCTTCCGACTTGGAAGTAATATGAGCTTTGACTGGACGGCAAAGAAACGCTTCCCGTGGGGCGGGGCTGAAATCTCTCTTGCCGTTTCGGGCGGAGTTATCAACAATGCCGTCTGCTATTCAGACGCAATGCGTGAAGATGTGCTGTCGCAGGTGGCAGATGCCATAAAGGGCAGCCGCTTTGAAGCCGCATCTGTTTGCGAAAGAATTATAAACATCCCGGCGGATGAAGAAGGAAAAAATATATTAAATGATATTTCAGCAATGCTGAAAGAGGAAATGTTATGAAAAATTACGATTTGATCGTTGTGGGCGGCGGTCCAGGCGGATATGAAGCCGCTATCCGCGCATCACAGCTTGGAATGAAAACTGCTCTCGTTGAGCAGAACAAAATCGGCGGCACATGCCTTAACCGCGGCTGTATCCCTACAAAAGTCCTTCTGCACACAGCAGAAGTCTATCACGAAGCCCACACAGCAAATGAGCTCGGCCTTAATTTCGGTCAGCTCAGCTACGATATAAACGCTATCCACGCGCGCAAGGCAGATGTCTGCGCAACACTCCGCACAGGCGTTGAAGGTCTCCTCAAGGCAAACGGTGTTGAAGTCATCAATGCCCGCGGTGTTATCGGCGAAAACGGTATTGTTATGGCTGGTGAAGAAGAGCTCAAGGCAGACAAGGTGCTCCTTGCTGTCGGCTCCAAGCCTGCAAGACCACCAATTCCTGGTCTCACACTTCCTGGCGTAGTCACAAGTGACGAAATCCTCGAAGGCGAGCCAATCGACTATAAGTCTCTCACAATCATCGGCGGCGGTGTTATCGGTGTTGAGCTTGCCGGCTTCTATGCCGCTCTCGGCTGTAAGGTAACTATCGTTGAAGCTCTCGACCGCCTTGTTCCAACACTTGATAGAGAAATCTCCCAGAGCCTCAATATGATTTTCAAAAAGCGCGGCATTGATGTTAACTGCAACTCTATGGTAAGCGAAATCGTAGAAGGCGAAGGCGATCTGGTTACAAAGTTCACAGCAAAGGGCGTGGAAAAGGAAGTTACAAGCCAGGGCGTTCTCGTCTGCATCGGAAGAAGAGCCTGCACAGAAGGCTTGTTTATGGAAGGCGTACAGCCTGAAATGAACCGCGGTATGCTGGTTGTAAACGATAAGTTTGAAACTACAATTCCGGGCGTTTACGCTGTCGGCGACGTTATCGGCGGCATTCAGCTTGCTCACAAGGCAAGTGCAGAAGGTCTCGCTGCAGTTGAAATGATGTGCGGCAATGACAATCACACAGACCTTTCTCTCGTTCCATCCTGCCTCTATACATCTCCTGAGGTTGCCTGCGTAGGTATCACAGCAGACCAGGCAAAGGCAGAAGGCATCGCTGTCAAGACAGCAAAGTACGTTATGTCGGGCAACGGCAAGAGCATCATCACCCGCGAAGAACGCGGCTTTATCAAGGCTGTGTTTGATGCCGAAACAGAAAAGGTACTGGGCATTCAGATGATGTGCGCCCGCGCAACAGACCTTATCTCCGAATGGACAAATATCATTGCAAACGGTCTCACAAAGTCCGACCTTCTCAAGGGTATGCGTCCTCATCCTACATACTGCGAAGGCATCACAGAAATGCTCGAAGCAGTTGACGGCAAGGCTATCCACGTAATGCCAGCAAGAAAGAGATAAACCCACTTTAAAACTCAAACGAAGCCTGCTTCGTTTGAAATATATAAAGCACCCTACGGGGTGCTTTTTCTATGCCTGAATATTCCTTCTGTATTCACTTTTAAGAATGTTTTCCATCTCCTCAGGGCTTTCTTTACAGCCACTTTCAAGCCATTTCTTCACAATTGCGTTAAAGCCTGCCTGAAAAAACTCAATATGGTAATCAATATGCTTCATGTCAAAATCTTTCATAGCAAGCTCGCTGTCGAGACCGACAATGTCGTAATTTATATTGCCCAGCTTGAAATATGTCTTGTAGAAAAGCTGATTTTCGCAGATATGGCGGAAAAGCTTGATAAATTCGTGATTTCTCAGCTTATTTTCACGCTCATAGGCATAAAGCTCAAGGAATTCAGCCTCAAGATGAGCCTTTATCTTGTCTGCAAGGTCATAAATATCGATAAAATTGGCATAAAAAGTCGTCCTGTTCAGCTCTGCGAGCTTGCATATATCGGAAACCTTGATTTCTGAAAGCTCGTGTGTCTGCAAAAGTTCAATGAAAACTTTTTCTATCTTTTCAATGCTTTCACGCCGTCTTTTGTTATTCTTTGTATTCATATATCCTCCATTAAACCAACACTTGTTGAGAAATTGCTGATTGTTTTTTACCTCTGAAAATATTATACTATAATTGCAATAAATAAACAACTGTTGTTTTAATTAATCATGGAGGTAAAAATGAAGAAAAGCAATTTCGTCGCCCTCGTCCTCGGCACAGTCAGCATGGTGCTGTTTGCACTCGGTATGTGCATGGCGCTTCTCCCTAAGTGGAATGAGATGGACGAAGGAATTATAATGGGACTTGCAGGCATAATTCTCGGTCTCATCACAGTTTTAATCTGGAGAAAAATGGAAAATAAGCCGCCGATTAAAATCACAGCAAAAACATTCGGCATCATTCTTGTCAGCCTTGTGGGCACTCTCACATTCGGTGCAGGTATGTGTCTCTGCCTTGTGGCTGAGGAATATATTTACGGCATCGTGGCAGGACTTCTCGGCATTGTGATACTCTTTGCCCTCATTCCGATGTGCAAAGGACTTAAATAAATGAAAAGGATAAAAGACCCGGAAAAAAGAATAGTGCTGACAGCAATCCTCAGCCTGATGGTCAACATTCTGTATGCCGTTGGCAACCTGTATCTGGGTTTTTATCAGCGCTCATACTGGTTTATAACGGCAGGAGCATATTATGTTGTGCTGGCAACAATGCGCTTCACAGCGGTTATGGCAGCCGGAAAAAGCAGGGCAGAGCAGAATTACATACTGAAATTTTCGGGAATAATGCTGCTTTTTATGAGCTGGGTGCTGTCGGGCTCGGTGTATCTCAGCATAAGATATGATGTGGCGAAAATCATGCACGAAATCGTCATGATAACGATAGCCACCTATGCCTTCACGAAGATTACACTTGCGATAATCAACCTCATCAAAGTCAGAAGATTCAATTCACCTGCCTTGTCCACCCTGCGAAGCATCAGCCTCGCCGACGGTGTTGTGTCGATATATTCACTTCAAAGGTCAATGCTCGTGTCGTTTAAAGGCATGACGGCGGAAAATATAAAGCTGATGAACATTCTGACAGGCACAGGAGTGTGGCTCATCGTACTGACAATAAGTGTAATTATGATAATGAAATCAAAAAGGAGCAAAAATGGCTAAGTCAAAAATCGTTGAAATCAATGAAAAAATCGCCGAAAGCGTAACAGAAGGCTATAAGAAAATCGAAAATACTGTCGTCGAAGGCTATACAAAAATCGAGGACAAGTTTGTGGAAAACTACCTCGCAAAAGACGGCGAAACTATCGAAGAAGCCAAAAAGCGCCTCAAAGGCGAATAAAACAAAAAGCACCCTCTTCTCACAAATCCTCCCCATTATCGGGGAGGTGTCAATCGAAGATTGATGGAGGGGTTGTAAACTAATAAAACCAAAAGCCACTCATTTGAGTGGCTTTCAAATTGTCGAAACACATAGAACTGAATATTGAGGTATAAAATTTACACATGTCTGTAAATATATATTTCCCGCGCCCGCAGGCGCAAAACTTATTAAATCCGCAAAAATCCGGGACATGCGCATGGATTTTTGCACCTCTATCGGGCAAGTGTACGC
>JAFSBG010000152.1 GCA_017441945.1 Clostridia bacterium | reverse complement strand
CATCATCGTGATTCCAGTATTCAGTCTTTTTCTACAGATGTAGTAAGATATGTTTCGCAATGGCCAATAAAAGAAGTTCAGTCTGGCGATAATATACATCCAAACTTCACACTTTATTATAATGTAGAAGCGAGGATAAGCGGTTCATTTTCATATAATCCTAACACAGGTAGGATTACAAATATTACTCAAGCAACTTACAGCAATTTTCGATTCTATCCTGTGATAACCCTTATCGATGCAGATGTCAATGTTATTAATTTATCCGCCTTTTCTTCATTTACAAATTATATTGCATATTTTGGATGTACGTTTATGTTACCATACACAACAAACGATAGTGCAACTACTTACTATCTAATCGATCCAGTTACCAATTCATCCTCTTTACGTTTAGTTGCTAGCGAATCAATATAATAAGGAGCTACATATGAAAAAAACTCTTTCTTTTACATTACTTTTTACTTTTCTGCTATCATCACTTTTTTCAATAAATATTTCAGCCGTTCACCCCACTTCCTTCGAAGAATATTTTGAGCCATTTTATAATGGTGGACATTCTTCATACAGCATTATTGATTTGAATGGTTTAGATGTAACCCTTTCTTTTTTAGATGAAACATCCTCTTTATATGTCAATGGAAATTGGGATGCTATAAGTGATTATTTCAATGAAAATGTGTCGGAAGTTTCCAAAATAAATATCAACAGATATCCGCAAGTTGCACGTGGTCGCGAATTACCAAAAAGTACCACTATTGATTATATTGTATTAAGAGATATCGAATCAACAAATAATCCACTTTTCAACAATTCAAGGATTCGTGTTTTTTATTCTCTCACTTATGAGTTATATTATGATGAAGATACTCATCAAGTAGTTAGGGCTTTAGCTCCAAGAATGAGTAACCCTTCCTTTGAATTCGTTTATCCAACTTCCTTATATCTTCAAGCAATTATGTCCTGCAGTCTAAATAGTGCATATGCAAACATATCATCCGGTCAATCGTCTGTTGAGTTTTACCATTCATTTAACGTAAGCTTACATACCACTGATATCGTTGTTACAGATGCACATTACGGTACAATTTCAAGTAGTTACACCATGAGAGTTTAACGCAAAGATGAAACAAAAATCGATTATCATATTATGCGTGTTCTTATGTGCTGTTCTATGTCTTAGCTTTCCGTTTCGTTACAAAGATGGCACCGAAGAATTATCTTCCAATGGTTCATCAGGTAATATACACAGCGATTACAGTTCGTTTGCAAAATATTTGAATTGCAAAGATACTTTGAACAGCTATATACTGTCCTGCGAACACATAGTAGTAGGTGTAGCTAAAAATAAAACTTCAGATGCTTATCGTTCTTTTGAGATTAGCACCGTTATAAAAGGAAATCTTAATACCGGTAAAATAGAGATTTTTGATGACCCATCTATAATTGGAATCTTTTTTCAAGAGAACAATGAATATGTTTTATTCCTAGATGCTTATCTCTACCCTATCCCTTATGCCGTTTTTAATGTTACCGAAAATACGGCACACAGTGCAACAAAAGCCGGTGCAATTCTGTTTGATGAGCTTCCCCGCGACAGCAAAAAGCTAATAAATTTCTTAAGCGATTGTTCCACTTTGTCAACCATTCAGGCAATCACTGACTTGCATATATCTCCAAGTTATCCGCCCGAGATTATTCGCGAGCGCAGTACATTTCAGATTGAATGTGAAGTTAAAGATGTGCTTCTTTTATATGAAAACGACGCAGATAAAAATATCTATCGCATTTATGCCCGCGCTGTTGACGGAAATTACAAAGATAATCTTATTGCATTTGATCAGCACATAGATACTGCTGTTGCAAAATCCATCAAGACTAAAAGCTTCATTGGGTATTTTGACCATTATCCAATCCAATCTAACAAAGTCATAGGATTCTTAGACATCGAACAAATAGTAAAATAAAAAAGGTGAGGAGACCCTCACCTTTTTTATTTTATAAATGAATTAGTTACCGAACTTTGCAGCGTTGATCTTGATGCCAGGGCCCATTGTAGATGCAACTACGCAGGAACGAACATACTGACCCTTAGCTGCTGCTGGCTTAGCCTTCATAACAGCGTTCATAAGTGTGTTGAAGTTGTCTGTGAGCTTTTCAACGCCGAAGGAAGCCTTGCCGATTGGGCAGTGGATGATGTTTGTCTTGTCGAGACGGTATTCGATACGACCAGCCTTGGATTCAGCAATAGCCTTAGTTACGTCCATAGTAACTGTGCCAGCCTTTGGGTTTGGCATGAGGCCCTTAGGACCGAGAACACGACCGAGACGGCCAACGAGACCCATCATGTCTGGTGTAGCGATGATTACTTCGTAATCGAAGAAGTTTTCGTTCTGGATACGGGAAACCATATCTTCTGCGCCTACATAGTCTGCGCCAGCTGCAACAGCTTCAGCAGCCTTGTCGCCCTTAGCGAAAACGAGAACGCGAACCTTCTTACCTGTACCGTGTGGAAGAACAACGGAACCACGAACCTGCTGGTCAGCGTGACGGGAGTCAACACCGAGCTTGATGTGCATTTCGACTGTTTCGTCGAACTTTGCCTTAGCTGTAGAGAGCACTGCTTCGAGGCCTTCTTCTACGTCGTAAAGCTTTGTCTTGTCGATAGCCTTGATGCTATCCTGATACTTCTTACCTCTAAACATTATTATGCTTCCTCCTTAACTGTGATACCCATGGAACGGGCTGTACCTGCGATCATGCTCATAGCAGATTCAACAGATGATGCGTTAAGGTCTGGCATCTTCATTTCAGCGATCTTCTGGAGATCAGCCTTGGAGATAGAAGCAACCTTTGTCTTATTTGGAACACCGGAACCAGACTTGATGTTACATGCCTTCTTGATGAGAACAGCTGCTGGTGGTGTCTTTGTTACGAATGTGAAGGAACGGTCAGCGTATACAGTAATAACTACTGGAATGATAAGATCGCCGTCGTTCTTTGTGCGTTCATTGAATTCCTTTGTGAACGCCATGATATTAACACCGTGCTGACCAAGAGCTGGACCAACAGGTGGTGCAGGAGTTGCTTTACCTGCAGGAATCTGAAGCTTAATATAGCCTGTTACTTTCTGTGCCACGATTAATTTCCTCCTATAAGTGGTTTTTCGGACTGCTTAAAAATAATAATAGATTTCAGTCCTCCCACGATTCGACGTCTGGGCGGACGTCAATTAGACCTGCATTGCTGCGATCTGTTTAAATTCGAGTTCAACAGGTGTTTCACGACCAAAGATGGAAGCCTTGATCTGAACTTTTTCGTTTTCCATGTCGATAGATTCGACAACGCCTGTGAGACCCTCAAATGGGCCGTCAATAACCTTGACGCTGCTGCCCACTTTAAATGAAAGCTTGATTTCTTTTGTTTCTACGCCGAGAGCCACAACTTCTTCTTCTGTGAGTGGTACAGGCTTGGAGCCTGGGCCAACGAAGCTTGTGACGCCTCTTGTATTTCTGACAACATACCAGCTTTCGTCAGTCATATGCATCTTGATGAGCACATAACCAGGGAAAAGCTTACGCTCGACTTCACGTGTACCGTTATCACGGACTTCTGTTACTGTTTCCATCGGGATGCGGATATCATGAATAAGATCGTGAAGTTTGCGGTTTTCAACCGCTTTCTGAATTGTAGTTGCTACCTTATTCTCATAACCGGAATATGTGTGCACCACATACCATTTTGAGTTTTCATCCATAGCTTTACACCTTACAGAACACTGATGAGAAGATTTCTGAGCCAAGCGAATACAGCGTCAAGACCGCCGACGATAACGCCAACGATAACGATAGCAGCGATTGCAACTGCTGTGTTGTTGATGACCTGCTTCTTATTTGGCCAAACTACCTTCTTAGCTTCGCTCTTCATATCCTTGAAGAACTTTGCCATCTTCTTGAAGAAACCAGGTTTCTTCTCCTTGTTGTCTTTCGCAACGTTGTTGTTTGTTGTTACTTCGTTAGACATTTGAGCTCCCCCTTACTTGGATTCTCTGTGAAGGGTGTGCTTCTTACAGAAACGGCAATACTTGTTCATTTCAAGACGATCTGGTGTGTTCTTCTTGTTCTTCATAGTGTTGTAGTTTCTTTGCTTGCACTCTGTGCATGACAGTGTTACTTTAACACGCATTTGCGGCACCTCCTATTTTATTTGCCTCCCTCTCACTCTCTCGTGAGACCAACGACCTTGATATTTGATCGCCTGAGGGTATTTTTCTGCGCACAAAAAAATAACCCCGTGATAGGTGAGTCTTATTTTAGCATACAAGGGGGGTATTTGTCAAGTTTTTTTCCTTTACAAAATAAATTTTCCCTTTTCCATAAAAACGCCAAAAACACAGACCATTTTTTGTGCATTTTACTAATGCTATACATTATATAATATATATAAATAAAATCTTTCCGTCCCTGCATGAGTTCTTTCATAGTCAATCCTGTAGGGGAGGGTCTCCGTGCCCTCCCGCATCTATCGTAGGGGCGAGCATTGCTCGTCTGCACAATAGTGAAAAAATAATGTGTGACGAGTCACATTTTATAAGATTACAACCCCTCAGTCACTTCGTGACAGCTCCCCTTACACAGGGGAGCCTATGGATTTTGCAAAGCCTTTAGCCAACCCCACCCCAAACAAAAACAGCCCTCAAAATGAGAGCTGTTTCTGCGTATGTAAAATATATAGGAGCAAAACCTATCCTTCGATAAGTTTGGCTTTTCTCAGCGCCATAATGACGATTGGAATTGCTATGAGCTGAATTACAATGCCCGGTAAAGCTGTCACGAATGAAGCTGTCAGCCACATTGACATACTGTATTCGCCTGCGCGGAAAATGAGAGCGTTGACGATGCCGTAAATCACGCGTCCAGCCAGCATTGATGTGATGAGGGCGGCGTAAATATCAACGATTGGCTTGCCTGTTTTTACGACCTTTGTGACAAGACCGGAAACAAGACCGTAAATTGCCAGCTCGCACAGCATACTTGGCAGATAAGCCATAGGAGGCATACCTGTGATAAGTGACGAGAGAGTTGGTGTCAGTACGCCGCAGGCAAGACCGAAAACAGGGCCGCATACAAGGCCTGCCAGCAGCACAGGAATGTGCATAGGCAGCATTACAGAGCCTGCGTTAGGAATGGCGTGGAAGGCTTGCGGAAGCACCACGCCAACGGCGATAAACAATGCGGTAAGGACCATTTGCTTGACTTGATTTTTCATAAAATTTCCTCCTTTTTCTCGTTATTCCAAATATTTGTCATCCTGAACGCAGTGAAGGATTTTTCCTGTAATCGGCGAAAGATTCTTCGTTTAACTCAGAATGACAGGTACGGAAAAACAAAAAAAGCCACAAAAACCTACACGTTCTTCTGAACGCGTTAAGTCTTCGTGACTTGATTTCAAAAATAATTTAAGTAAAGAGCTTCACCTTCGTGGTGAAATTATATTCATATTATAATACACCCACAGGGTTTTGTCAATATTTTTAGTGCAATTCCCCATTTTCATGTCATTCCGAAGCGAAGCGAGGAATCTCCTGCGGTTTGCACAACCCCCTTGCCTCCCTCTGAGGAGGGAGGTGTCACGCAGTGACGGAGGGAGAGAAAAGCCGTAAGCGTCTATTTAATCAATGTCAGTCATTGTCACAGATTAAATAAGCGGACCGTCGGGGACGCCGGTCCCTACAATATACTCCGTAGGGGCGGGTTTCCACGCCCGCCCGAAAGCACTTTTATGCCTTATTTCTTCTTTATATTCATCAGGAATGTGCCGAGGAGCAAGCCGAAACAAGGACCGTATGTCAGCCCTGCTGTCATGTTATCGGCAATCGAGCCGTAAGCTATGCCGAGGGACATACCGATGCACAGGCCTATCGGAAGCCAGTTTGTTCTGTTCATTATTTCTTCCCCTTTGCGTTGACCATTTCTGCCTTGCCGCGCAAGAAAGCTTCAAGTCCGTCTGGCATTTCGGATTTTTTCAGCATAAAGCCCTGATTTTCCGAAATCATAAGGTACATATTTGTCTTGGTTTCGACGATTTTATGGAGTTTTTCATAGTCGACGCGGGACTTGCCGCTTGGGTCATTTGACGAGAAGCAAGGCTCAAAAAATGTGTACTCCACCTCGGCATCCTTCATCAGCGCATTGGACTTATAAATCTTATTTATCTGGCGATTCTGGATAAACCAGAGCGCGAAAGGATAGGCAACGGCAAAGCCGATGAAAATCTTGTTGTCGATTACAATACCGATGGCAAGAAGCACCACCTCAAAGAGAGCCAGCTTGATGATTGTGCTTTTGTTTTTGAACATCATCGACCACACGAAGCGTTTGAACTCGCCCAGAGTGAACTTGCTTTTCATTGTGTAGATTATTTCCATATTTACCTCCTGTTTTAGCGGGATTTTATGACAAAATCGCATTTTTCTGCCGTTTTCTGGGCGGCGAAATATTTTTCCTCCATAGGGATCCATTCGCCTGTAAAACGCTTAAGCATTTCTTCTCCGTTGCGCGCCCTTATGCGCTCGACCTGAGTGTCATAATCGACATCGGAGAATATAGCAAAGTCATAATACTTACCAAACTTGTCATGGAGAGCATATGAGCCTTCAATGATTATAACGCCATTGTTTTCGATATGGCTTTCGCCGTTTATTTTCATCACCGAGCAGTCGAAAACGCCGTATGTCAAGGCTTCATCGTCAAGATGATTTATAACCTCGTCGATAAATCTTTCGTAGTGGATATTTCCGCCTGCCTCATTCATTCGCTCCTCTGTGCGGAGTGGGAATGGGAGGAAGAAGTCGTCCATATAAACGACCTGTACCGAAAGTTTTTCGGCTAAAATGCGGGCTAAAGTGGATTTTCCGCTTCCGCATCTGCCGTCAATGGCGATTATACACCTGCTCTTTTCCGATGCAATTTTTCTCGCCTTTTCACAAATCTTATCGATAATTTCCATTTATTTCAGCTCCATTTCCAGACTTCCTCTGCCCTTTTCACAGCGTAGTTTCGCATACGCGCCGTTGATTAAAGTCATCTTCGGGTTGACATGCCCCACATCTGCATTGATGATGACATTTTCGGTATCAAGGACACGCTTTATAGCTTTTTCGTAAGTTATAGTATACTCATTAGGGAACATAACACGGCCGAAAATAAAGCCGCGAGCGCCCTCAAAATACCCCATCTGCTTCATCTTCCAGAGGGTGTTTGCCACCACCTCGGCACTCATGGCGAAGATGTCAAAGTACCATATCACACCCTCGTTTTTATAACGGTCAAGGAAGGCTTTTGTGCCGTCAAACCGTGTGCCGAGAATATCATTGATGCACTCAAAACAGCCGCCCAGAAGCCGTCCTTCGGCCTCAAAATCGCCGTTTATTGCCTGCCAGCGCACCTCTGCATCAAGGTTATAGCCGTCGATTTCATCGTTGCGGGTGCTCTCGTATTTTTCAAAAGAATGCTGGACAGGAATATTTCCGCGCCAGATTTCAAGGTTGTTTTTAAGGCTTTTATGGAGGTTTTTCATATCGAAACTGCCTGCGTTGCCGCCGTAAATCGTTGCCACATCGCACAGGGTTGTGACAGAATAAAGCAGGCTTGTAGGGTCGGAATAGCCCTGAATCCACTTTGGATTTTTGGCGATGACATCGTAGTCGATATAAGGCAGAATCTCAACAAGGAAATCTCCTCCTGTGGCGCACAGAAGCATATCTATATCGTCATTTTTTATGAGAGAATTGATGTCATCGGCGCGTTTTTCAGCAGTGTCTGAGGGATAATTTTCACTGCGGATGCCGTCACATTCCCGTATTTTAAAGCCGTTTTTGCGGATATTTTCCAATGAAAGGTCGAAAGACGGCTCTTTTTTCGGCGGAATACCTGCGCTTGGTGCAGGAATGCCGATGATGTCGCCGTCACGAAGAAATCGAGGGTAAATCATAGCTCCTCCTTGGGGATTTTTACTATGGTTATTATAGCATAAAGCCGAAGGCTATTGCTATAATTGTCATATTTTGCGGTTCTGCCTGCAAAGGCAGGAGCAAAATGACGGTTATTTAATCATTATAATATCTGCTTCTGCAGATATTATAGCATAGAATGGCAGCAGGTTTCAAGTGCAGGTTGTGCTGGAGCGCGGGGCGGCTCCCCTACAAATTTAATAGACGGGCCACGCCCTACACCCCTCCGTCAGCTTCGCTGACACCTCCCCTTAACAAGGGGAGGCTAAAGGAAGAAAAACGAGGGAGGCTAAAGGGTTCAGAAAAAGCCACCCGATTGGGTGGCTTTTCTTACATTATATAATATATTACCAGATGTGTGGAACTGCATCAGGTGGAAGTGCGCCCGGATATGTTTCACCATCGAGGATTTCAAGCCAGTTTTCCTTTGCCTTCTGGCAGAGTTCAGGCGATGTGATGAAGTCATAAGCGGAAGCTGCAAGAACCTTTGCTGCGAAGAGAACGCCCTTATGAGCGATAGGACCCTTGCCCTGTGCTACAACCTGCCATGCGTGGCCAGGTGTACCAGCTGCGAGAGTTACAGCGCTGAACTGACCTGTTGGAACAACCCAGCTTACGTCACCAACGTCTGTAGAGCCCTTGGAGCCGCCCTTAGAGTATGTCATGAAGTCCCAGAGAGGTGTTTCGAGAAGTTCATTTGCCTTCTTGCCGCCGATTGCCTTTGCGCGATTCTTGAGACCTGCTCTGTCAAGGTCTGTGATAACAGCCTGGAACTTCTTTGCGTATTCCATTTCCTCTTCTGTATAGCCGATTGGAAGGAGCTCTTCCATGTGCTTGCCGAGAACTTCGCTGCAGACGTCACAGGCGATATAGTCGGAGTATGCGGAAACCTGCTCGATATCAACAGTTGTTTCTGTGATGAGAGCTGCGCCCTGAGCACACTTGTTTACACGTTCAAAGAGTTCCTTAACCTGTGTTACCTTTGGAGCGCGGATAGCATAGAGAACCTGAGCTTCAGACTGAACAACGTTAGGAGCTGTGCCGCCTGTGTTGATAACTGCGTAATGGATACGAGCTTCGTCAATCATGTGTTCACGCATATAGTTTACGCCGACGTTCATGATTTCAACTGCGTCGAGGGCAGAACGTCCGAGATGTGGAGCGCCTGCTGCGTGAGAAGAAAGACCGTGGAATGTATAGAATACGCGGAAGTTAGCAAGAGAGCCCGAGCCTGTTACGCCGTTTGTCCAGCCCGGATGCCATGTGAGAGCGATATCGCAGTCATTGAAGCAGCCTTCACGAACAAGGAAAGCCTTGCCACCTGCATTTTCTTCAGCAGGACAGCCGTAGTAACGGATTGTACCAGGGAGATTCTTTTCGACCATATAGTCCTTGAGGGCAACTGCAGCTGCCATTGCTGCTGCGCCGAGAAGGTTATGACCGCAGCCGTGACCGTCCTTGCCTGCTTCGATAGGGTCGTGACATGGAATGTCAGCCTTCTGGGAAAGACCGCTGAGTGCGTCGTATTCGCCGAGGAGGGCGATGACAGGCTTGCCTGAGCCGTATTCAGCAACGAAAGCTGTATCTTCGCCGCCGATACCCATTGTGACCTTAAAGCCCATTTCGATCATATAATCGGATTCTTCCTTGGCCGACTTGAATTCCTGGAAGCGGGATTCTGCATAGCCCCATACTGCGTCAGAAATGCGGAGTGTTGCGTCTTTTCTGTTTTCGACCAATTTAGCTAAATCCTGAACATAACTCATAAGTAAAATCCTCCTTGAGATATTGATTTATTATATGTATATTGTACACAAAGAGTGGATATTTTTCAATAGGTTTTTGTGGATTTTGTGAAGTTTTGTTGCGCTATGGCTTTGAGCCCTCCGCTAAAACCTGCGGTTTTGGCGGAGGGAGAGAATTTTTATCCAATGCATCGCAGATACAATAATGTGTGCAGCAGCATCGTTACGAAGTACATCATTTGCGTAAGCATACATAATTTCTATACGGTGTGTCGAGGGCGCCACACCCTACAAGGATTGTGCATTTATGGAACGTTGACAAGCACCGTCCCCTACGGAGTTTGTGCCATTGGGGCAGAAAGATCCTTCACATACGTTCAGGATGACATTGTAGGGGCGAGCATTGCTCGTCCGCAAAAAATAAAAGGCTCCCCTTTCGGAGAGCCTTTTGAATGGTTAAATTAGTTAGCAAATGTTACGCCTGTGAAGTCAGGACCACCTGCAACGCCTGTCCAGAAGCCCTGAACGTTTTCGGAAACGAGAACAACTGGGATCTGTGTGAAGAGTGGGATTACGAAGCTCTGTTCACCAACCATGTAATCTTCGATTTCGTGAAGCTTTTCGATGTACTTTGTCTGATCTGTGATTGTGTATGCTTCTGCTACGAGCTGGTCATACTTGTCATCTCTGATAGACTGGCAGCCATCAATCTGAGCGTCTGTTGTGAAAATCTTGAAGTAGTTGAGTGGGTCAGAAGAGTCGTTGTTTGCGTAACGGCAAGCAGAGAAGTCACCGTTGTCAACGAAGTCATAGAATACGCCGCCTTCAACGCTCTTGAGTTCAGCGTCGATGTAGATTGCGGACCAGAACTGCTGGAGCATCTGAGCTACGTCAGCGTGGAACTGGCTGTTGGAGTAGAGGTATTCAAACTTGAGTCTGTTGTTTTCGTTGTAGCCAGCAGCTTCCATAAGCTTCTTAGCTTCTTCGAGGTTGTATGTGTGGTAGCTTGCTTCTGCACGGAAGTCATCGTTGAGACCTGCGAAGCCGTATGGGATGAAGCCATCGAGCTGAACGATGAATTCAGAACCGCCGCCGAGGATTTCGATCATAACTGGCTTGTTGATAGCAAGTGTCATAGCCTTTCTTACGTTAGCATCCTTGAAAGCAGGAACTGTGTTCTTTGGACCGCCGTTGAGGAGAACGAAGTATGTGGATGTGTACTTTTCGCCCTTGTAGAGCATGTTAGCATATTCAGCGTTTGTGGAAACTTCTGTAGGAACATTGAGAGCTACGTCGAGTTCGCCAGCCTTGAATGCGTTGAGCTGAGCTGTGGAGTCTGGCATTACGAGCCATGTGATCTTGTCGAGTGTTACGTTTTCAGCATTCCAGTAGTTTTCGTTCTTAACGTAAACTGCCTGTTCTTCTGCGCTGATGGATTCGAGCTTCATAGCGCCGAGGCAAGGATAGATTGTGCCGTCAACGGACCATGCGCTTTCGTGTTCAACTGCGAAGTCTGGTCTCATTGGAGCTGTTACGTTGCCAGCGAAGAACTTGTGGAAGAATGGATGTGGTTCAACAAGCTTAACTTCGAATGTAAGGTCGTCGATAACGTTTACGCCAACTTCTGTCATGTCAGCAACGTCCATCTGCTGTTCAGCAGCTTCTGCTGCGCCAACGATGAAGGATGTGAGGTTACGTGCTGCATAAGCGTTCATTGGGCCATAGCCGATAGATCTCTTGATACCGAATACACAGTGTTCAGCTGTGAGAGGTTCGCCGTCAGACCACTTGATGCCTTCCTTGAGCTTGAATGTATATGTGAGGCTGTCTTCGGAGAGTTCGTAGCTTTCGCAGAGTTCGTTCTGGTAATTGCCGTTAACGTCTGTCTTGAAGAGGTTAGCGCCTGTCTGAGCATATACAGCACTCATAGCTGTTGTGGACATAAGAGCTGGGTCGAGTGTTGCGAATGTTGTGTTTGTTGCTGTTACGATTTCAACAGGACCTTCTGCAGGAGCTGCTGTTGTTGTTTCGCCGGATGGAGCTGCTGTTGTTGTATCACCAGCTGGAGCGGCTGTTGTTGTTTCTTCTTCGGAGGAGCAGCCTGCGAAGAGAGAGAAGCACATTACAAGTGCGAGCATAAGAGCTGTAAACTTTTTCATTATAATCTCCTTAATTATTTACAAAAACTAATCGTATAAGTGGCATGCAACCATCGAGCTGCCCACTTTTTTAAGTTTTGGTGTATCTTCTGCACATTTAGCCATTGCCATCGGGCATCTTGTTCTGAAAGCGCAGCCTGTCGGAACATTGAGCGGAGAAGGAATTTCGCCGTCAATCTCGACAGATTCGCGGTTTCTCATGACGCGTGGATCAGGAATCGGAATAGCCGAGAGCAATGCCTTTGTATAAGGGTGAAGAGGGTTGTGATAAAGCTCATTGCTGTCGCCGACTTCAACCAGACTGCCGAGATACATAGCGCCGATTCTCTTGGAGATGTGCTTTACCGCGCCAAGGTCGTGAGCGATAAAGAGGTAAGAGATATTTCTCTCATCCTGAATCTTTTCGAGAAGGTTGATGATCTGAGCCTGAATGGAAACGTCGAGCGCCGAAATAGGTTCGTCGCAGACGATGAAGCTTGGATCGAGAGCAAGAGTTCTTGCGATGGAGATTCTCTGACGCTGACCGCCGGAGAATTCGTGGGGATAACGTCGGATATGGTCGGGTTTAAGCCCGACGATCTCCAAAAGCTCACTTGCTTTTTCCTCTTTTTCCTTATTTGATGAGTACAGGCCGTGTATATCCATAGGCTCCTTGATGATTTCGCCTACAGTCATACGGGCATTAAGAGATGCGTAAGGGTCCTGGAAGATCATCTGCGCCTCTTTGCGGAACTTTTTAAGGTCTTCACCTTTAAGAGTGCTGATGTCCTTGCCTTTGAACCAGACTTTGCCTTCTGTCGGATCATAAATCTTGACTATTGTACGGCCGAGTGTACTCTTGCCGCAGCCCGATTCGCCGACGAGACCAAATGTTTCATTTTCGAAAACCTCAAAAGAAACATCATTTACTGCCTTGAGGTACTTCTTTTTCCCAAATATAGAAGTTGCCACAGGGAAGAATGTTTTAAGATTTTCAACTTTTAAGATTGGTTCCATATCTTAAATACTTCCTTTCTCTGTGAGCCAGCAGTTTACCTTGTGTGTTCCTGTCAGAACCTTTTCCTTTGGCCAGTAGAGCTTGCATATCTTCATAGCGTGCTCACAGCGATCGACGAATGGACAGCCTGCTGGCGGAGCAAGGAGGTCCGGCGGCGAACCAGGAATTGGTCTGAGTTCGTGGTCATCCAGTTCAGGATTGTTTACACAATCCAGAAGGCCCTTTGTGTATGGATGAACGCCTTCATAGAATATTTCATCGGCAGTACCGCTTTCAACGATCTTGCCGCCATACATAATGTAGATGCGGTCACAGGTGCTTGCCACAACGCCGAGGTCGTGAGTGATAAGGATAACGCCTGAACCGATATTTTTTCTCATATCCTTGATGAGTTCAAGAATCTTTGCCTGAATTGTAACGTCGAGAGCTGTTGTTGGCTCATCGGCGATGATAAGCTTTGGAGAACAAGCAAGCGCGATTGCGATGATAACACGCTGTCTCATACCGCCCGAAAGCTGGTGTGGATACTGCTTTAAGCGTTCTGCAGGAGAAGGAATACCTACTCTTGTGAGAAGCTCGACTGCAATAGTGTGCATCTGGTCGCGGTTGAGCTTTTTTCTGTGGTTGAGGATTGGCTCAACAAGCTGTTTTTCTATTGTGAGAACTGGGTTAAGGAAGGACATTGGGTCCTGGAAAATCATTGCGATTGTATTGCCGCGGATATCCTCCATGTACTTTTCCCATTCTTTTTCTTTGCCTTTAAAGTGGATTGGGCAGATTTCCTTGCCGTCAAAGATGATGGAGCCTTCTTCGATGACACCGTTTTCATTGAGCAGGCCCATTACCGAGTACATCGACTGGCTTTTGCCTGAGCCCGATTCACCAACGATGCCGACGATTTCGCCTTCATCGACAGAAAGGGAAATATTTCTTACTGCCTGAACCATTCCCTGTTCGGTTACGAAGCTTGTTTTAAGATTTTTTATTTCAAGTAAGCTCATATTGTACCTTTCCGATTATTTTTTCTTAGGGTCGAATGCGTCAGAAACGCCGTCGCCGATAAAGTTGAGAGAGAGCATTGTGATACAGATGGAAGCCACAGGCCAGATAATCTGTATTGGATTGCTTTCGATAAGAGTTCTTGCTTCGTTAGCAAGTGTACCCCAGGATGCTGCCGGAGCGGAAATACCGATACCGACGAAGCTGAGGAAGGCTTCTGTAAAGATAGCCGATGGAACCATAAGTGTTACATTTACGATGATAGGACCCATGCAGTTGATGATGAGGTGCTTGAAGAGGATTCTCATCTTGCTTGCGCCGAGAACGTAAGCCGCAAGAGCGAATTCCTGTTCCTTAAGTGTGAGCACCTGAGCTCTGACAAGTCTTGCCATACCCATCCATGATGTTGCACAGAGACCGATGAGAATGGAAACGATATTGGAGCCGAAGATGAGCATGATGAGGATTACGATGAGAAGTGTCGGAATGGAATAGAGGATATCGACGATTCTCATAAGAACCATATCGACCTTGCCGCCGATATAACCTGCAACGCCGCCGTAAACGATGCCGATGAAAAGGCAGATGAAGGCGGAAGCGAAGCCGACAGAAAGAGAGATTCGTGCGCCGTACATGATTCGTACGAAAATGTCACGGCCGAACTTGTCTGTTCCCATTGGGTGCTGGAGGCTTGGCATGAGGTTTGACGATGCAAGATCCATCATATCGTATTCATAAGGTGAAAGCGCAGGAACGAAAATTGCAAGAATTGTGATTACAATGAGGAATCCGAGGCCGACGAGAGCCATCTTGTTCTTCTTGAATCTTGTCCATGCGTCCTGAAAATAAGTCTTGGACTTGGCTGCGATAAACTCGCTGTTTTTTTCTTCTTCAGAAAGCGGTTCGAACAAATCCGCTGTAAGCTTGATGTCTTCCATTTATATCTCCTAAGATTTCTTCTTGTCCAGCTTGACTCTTGGGTCGATGAATGCGACAAGAATGTCAGTTGCGATGTTAGCTACGATAATGAGTGCGCCGAAGAGAATTGTGAGAGCCATGATCATTGTGTAGTCACGGTTTGTAACGCTGTTTGTGAACTCGGCGCCGATGCCAGGGATTGAGAAGAGATTTTCGATAACGAAGGAACCTGTTACGAGGTAAGAAAGAAGCGGACCTGCGTAGTTGACAACAGGAATGAGGCAGTTCTTAAGGCCGTGCTTGAGGATGATCTTGAGAGTTGGTGTACCCTTAGAACGTGCAAGAACGATGTAATCCTGCTTCATAACTTCCTTCATGCCCGAACGGACAAGACGGGAAACCATTGAGATCGGATGAAGCGCCAGAGAGAAGGACGGGAGAATGTAGTGGAGCGGACCTTTGAGACCGACGATCGGGAGCACGTGGAGCACTACGCCGAAGATGATCATAAGGAGCAATGCGTAAAGGAAGGATGGAACGCTGACGCCGATCGTTGCGATGAACATAACCGAGTTTTCAACCCATCTTTTCTTTGTGAAGGCTGCCACGATACCGAGCGTGATACCTGCCACCATTGCAAATACGAAAGCTACAAGACCGACCTTGACTGTCGCCGGCATACATCTTGCGATGATATCGACAACGTCCTGACCTTTTCGTGTCATTGATTCGCCGAAATCGCCGGTAGCTGCGTTTTTGAGGTAGATCATAAACTGCTCTGGGATCGACTTATCCAGATTATACTGAGCGAGAAGCTTTTCTCTCAGCTCAGGCTGAAGCTGGGCAAGCTCTGCGCCGAACGGCGAGCCCGGAACGAGTTTCATAAGAAAGAATGTTACTGTGGCCAGAACGAAGATTGTGAGAGCGCCGGCCATCAGGCGTTTGACTGTATATTTAAGCACTTAGTTTTCCTCCTGAATAATTATACGAAATGCTGTGTCTTTAATACTTATATATAATAAAACAAAACCCCTTTTTTGTCAAGTATTTTTTGCATAATTATGCATTAAAATGATTAAAAATATGAAAATCGCACAAATCTGTTGCAATAAAAAAACGATTATGGTACAATTTGTACATAAACATTTTACGCGGAGGTATTTTATGCTTAAACCAATCCTTAAAGAAGACCTTTTATCCTACCGTTTTTTGTCAAATGTAACAACTTCACCTTATGAGAATGGTGCAGTTTTCACAGTTGCAAAGCAGGACCCAAAAACAAATTCCTATCTTAAAAACCTTTGGTTTTTAAATCTTGATAATAATAAGCTCACTCAGCTTACACGAAACGGCAAGGCAAAAAGCTTCATTTTCGAGGAAAAAGGAGTGCTTCTCCACGGCTGCGCCCCTGAAACCAAGAATGATTACCACACAGGCTATGAGTATTTCAACATTGAGACAAAGAAGTCTGAATATGCATTTACTCTCCCATTCCCGGTGAATAATTTGCATAAACTGTATAATGACCTTTACCTCGTCAACGCAAACATCGACACCAACCGCGTTGAGGGCATGACAGATGCCGAAATCAAGGCTGAAAATGACTACATTCCAATCAAGGAGCTTCCTTTCTGGGACAACGGCATCGGCTATGTAAGCGGCTGGAGAAACAGCCTTTACATCTTCAACAAGGCTGACAAGTCCCTCAAGAAAATCACAGAAGACCTTTTCAACGTAGGCGCTGTTGCTGTTGCAGACTGCAAGAAGCACGTCTTCTTCACAGGTCAGTACTATGACCAGATGCTTGGCCGCATGAATGGTCTTTTCCACTATGACGTTGAAAATGACAAGCTGGAAACTGTTATTCCTCAGGGCAAAATCCGCATCGGCAGCTTGCAGTTTGTGGAAAAAACTCTCTTTGTTTCGGCAAGCAAAATGGACAAGTGGGGCACTGCTGACAAGGACGACTGGTATGTCCTCGAAAACGGACAGCTCAAGAAAGTTCTCGACAATGATTTCTCCCTCCGCCAGAATGTCTCCTCCGACTGCCGCTATGGCTCTTCAAAGCCACTTGGCAAGATGGGTGACAAGCTGGTTTACCTTACAACAGAAGTCAAGCACGTTCTTGTAAATTATCTCACAGAAAACGGCGAGCATACAAAGCCATTCTTCTTCGATGGCGCTGTCGATGGTTTTGCAATCAAGGACGAAAAAATCGTCTTTGTGGGCATGAAGAAGGGCAAGCTTCAGGAACTCTTTGTATACGACGGCAATAAGGTCACAAAGGTGTCCAATTTTAATCGCACTGCTCTTTCGGGCAAGTATGTGGGTACACCTGAATATATAGGCTTTGAAGATTCCGACGGCGTACATATTGACGGCTGGGTTATCAAGCCTATTGACTACGATGAAAACAAGAAATACCCTGCGCTTCTTTCGATGCACGGCGGTCCTTGCGTTGCATGGGGCGAGCTTTTCGTTCACGAAATGCAGATGCTTGCAGGTATGGGTTACTTCGTCTTCTTCTGCAACCCACGCGGTTCGGACGGCAGAGGCGCACGCTTCGCTGACCTCAGAGGCAAGTACGGCACTATCGACTTTATGGACTTTATGGAATTCACAGACCATGTTATGGAAGTTTATCCACAGATCGACAAGGATAAGCTCGGCGTTCTCGGCGGCTCTTACGGCGGCTTTATGACAAACTGGATCATCGGCAACACAAACCGCTTTGCCGCTGCTGTTTCCCAGCGTTCATTCTGCAATGTAATCAGCGACTTCGGCAACTCCTGCATCGGCTATTCCTTCGACGCAGACCAGTTCCAGGCAACACCATGGACAGGTCTTGACAGACTGTGGGATCACTCCCCATTAAAGTATGCACCACAGTGCACAACTCCTACCCTCTTCATCCACTCTCTTGAAGACTACAACTGTCCGCTTTCTCAGGGCTTTGAAATGTTCTCCGCCCTCAAATATCACGGCGTAGAAAGTGAAATGGTGCTCTTCAAGGGCGAAAACCACGAGCTTTCAAGAAGCGGCAAGCCTCTCCACAGAATGAGAAGACTTGCAGAAATCTCCCACTGGTTTGAATCCCACCTGAAGTAAATGAAGTCACAGAAAGCATATTTTCATCTGCCGGGGCTTTTTGAGTTTTATGAACTTTACAGCCTGTTTATCCCCCTGTTTTTCGAGCACAGAGAGTATTTTTATGACTTTTGTGAGATAGGCTCGATTTACGGCGCACCCGGCGATTGTCTTTGGGGCGGCGGCAGAGTGGGCTACGGAGAAAACTCGCCCAATGATGTGCTCAGACTTATGACCAGGTACGGCATATCGGCCCGTCTGACCTTCAGCAATTCTCTTCTTCGCCCTCATCACCTTCGTGATGACCGCTGCAATGCTCTTTGCAAGGCTTTCGAGGACAAAAATAACGGGATTATTCTTTCCTCCGACCTTCTTTTGAACTATATAAAGGAAAAATATCCGGATTTTTACCTTGTTTCATCTACCACAAAAGTGATAACCGATTTTACTGAGCTGACAAACGAGCTTGACCGTGAGGATTTTTCCTTTGTCGTGCCCGATTTTCGCCTGAATAAAAGCTTTAAACAGCTTGAAGACCTGTCGCAAAAGCAAAAGGACAAAGTGGAGTTTCTCTGCAATGAATGCTGCTATTTCGGCTGTAATACAAGAAAAGCCTGCTACGAAAACGTCAGCCGTATTGCTTTGGGTGAAGCACCTGTTGATTTTGCCTGCTCATCACCGAATGCGGATGAGGGCTACGTTTTTTCAAAGGCTATGGAAAATCCCGGCTTTATCGGTATAGACGACATTAAAAATGTCTATCTCCCTATGGGTTTTTCCCATTTCAAGCTGGAGGGCAGAAGCCTGGGCAGCGCTCTTGTTCTGGAGTTTTTGCTCCATTATATGACCAAGCCGCAGTATCAGCTTCATGTCCGTGAGAAAATTTATCTCAATCACTCGCTGGATTTATTCTAAAACAAAAGGACGGTATTAAACCGTCCTTTTTTATTGTCGCATAAGCGTCAATAAACCACCTGCTATGCAGGTGGAATAAAAATCTTTAGATATAAGAAAACCCTCCTTTGATATAATTGAGAATGGGTCACCAATCGAAACAAAGGAGGGTTTTATGAAAGACAT
>JAFSBG010000151.1 GCA_017441945.1 Clostridia bacterium | reverse complement strand
TACACAATGCCTGAATACCGAGGCAAAGGGTATATGGAAAAACTGCTTACATACCTTATTGAAGAAGGCAAAAAATCTGGAATTAAAACAATACTCAATTCCGCAGATATGAAAGCAATCCCTTTGTATGAAAGAGTGGGTTTCCATACTTCATCAACAATTATGTACATAGACCTTTAAATTCAAATTGATTTGACAATAAGACAAATTCCAATTTGGTGAACTGAATACTGACCCATAGGGGCAAGGTGGAAATACACCTTGCCCTTTTCATTTGCCTATGAGCATTCATAGAAAATGAATAAAAAGGTCAGTTATGCACACCAATACTTATCTCGGACAGAGACACAAAACAAAAGACCGTCATAATGGCGGTCTTTCTTTATGTTAAACTATGCGTTTGTCCATCCACTTGCCCGATCTGAAGCGGTAGTAGCCGAAGAAGCTGTTGAAGCTCCAATGTGTCGCCATTGCGATCCACATACCGATGATACCCCAGCCGAAGGTGATGGAGAAAATGTAGGAGCAGAGAAGTCTGCCTATGATAAGGCCTGCCGCTGCCACCTTCATTGTAAAATGCACATCGCCGGCCGCATTGAGCACCGATGGCAGAGGACCTGAGGAGGTGCCGAGAAGAATTGTCCACAGCGAGTGGATGGAAACGAGAATATAGGCATATCTCGTTGCCTCAGCCGAAAGAGCGTACATATCGAGAATGATAGGCAGGGAAAGGAAGAGGGAAACGTTGAGAATTATCGAGCTGAACTGGGCGATAAGAAGCATTTTCTTGGCATAATATGTTGCCTGCTTATAGTCATTTGCGCCGACACAGCGTCCGATTACAGTCGGAATCGCCATGCTTACAGCCGAATTGATAATCGTGTTGATATTGTCTATCGAAACAGCAACGCCGTTTGCGGCAATCTGCGCCGTGCCGAATGTGGCAATAATACTTGTCAGAAGTACACGGGTGATCTGGAAAAGTCCGCTTTGCACGCCGTTTGGAATGGCAATGTGAAGAATCTTTTTGAGAAGCGCCTTGTTGAATGTGAAAATCTGGCCGATTCTGATATGTATAACTTTATTTTTGTCGAGCAGAAGCACAAACATAACTATTGCTGCCGCCGCGCGTGAAATAAGCGAAGCCATAGCAACACCTACAACACCTGCCTGAAGCACGAAAACGCCGATAGCGTTGCCGACAACATTGAGGATATTCATGCCGAGAGAAACCTTCATCGTCAGCTTTGAGTTGCCCATTGCTCTGAAAAGAGCCGTGCAGGCGCTGTGAAGCGCCATAAACGGGAATGAAAAGGCTGTGATTACAAGATATGTCAGCGCCGCATCCATAACATCGGCTTCAATCTGTCCAAAAAGCAGAGAGAGCAGAGGACGGTTGCCGAGCATGATAAATCCGAAGAAAACAAAAGACAGCAGGGTTGAAATCATAACAAGCTGGCTGGATGAATGCTTTGCCTTGTCCATATCGCCCGATCCCATATACTGTGATACAACAATGGTGCCGCCTGCCGCAAGAGCATTGAATACATAGAGGAAAACGCCGTTTATCATATCGACGAGAGAAACCCCCGAAATTGCCGCCTCGCCTGCATGGGATACCATCATTGTGTCTGCCATACCGACAAACATCACAAGCACCTGCTCAATGACGAGAGGAATGATGAGCTTCTTTAAATCCTGATTGGAAAACATCTGCCGCTCTTTCGGGATAATGTCCCTGGGCGGCTCGATTATTTTAGCGAAAAAATTTGCCATATATTACCTTCCTTTATTTTTGCTACTGATATTATATAACTTAAAGTTGGGTTTAAGTCAAGAGAAAATATTGCAGAAGTGTATATTATATGATATAATAAATAAAAGAAAAACTCAAACCTACAAGGAGGAATACACATGAAAGTTTTTGATGTAATCGACAAGTATATCAATCGTCCGGAGGGCGTTCCTAAACTCAACTGCGCACAGATAACATTCCTTGCGGCAAATGAAGCGTGGAATCTCGGCAAGGAAGGCAACGAAGATATGCTCCGTGGCTTTGGCGGCGGTCTTAACATGGGCATTGTCTGCGGCGGTGTTACAGGCGGTGTTGCCGCTCTCGGCTATAAATATCAGGGCAAGATGCTGAGAGAAAAGACAAAGCTTTATATCAATACAGTACGCGAAAAGTGCGGCAGCGAAAACTGCATTCCTCTCAAGGATAAATACCGCACAGAGGAAGATGGCTGTAAGCCTACAATGGAGGTTATCGCCCAGATTCTTGACGAAATAGATGCAACAGAAATCATAATTGAAGAAGAATAAAACAAAAAGCCTCCGTCAGCGGAGGCTTTTCGTTTTATTGAAGAAATCCTTAAATGTGGAAGAGCTGTTGTTATTTATACATCGATATAAGCTCTTCCAAAGCCGGTTTTGTCCAGAATGATTAACAGAAGCTTTTCTCTTTATATATATCATTGCGTATCATAAGATAGCTTGAGCCGAGATAGATGAGCATAAACACCCATGTGACAGGCTCCGTTATGCAGGTGCCGAAAAATCCAACCTTAGGAATGAGAAACATAGCCGAAAGCCACTTGAGTACAAGCTCGATACAGCTTGAAATAACAGGCGCTTTCTTGTATCCCATAGCCTGCATTGATGTGCGCAGACAGAGCAGTACACCGAGCACAGGAAAGAAAATATGGTGCGTTCGCAGGCTGAGCACAGCATTGCTGATGATTTCCGCATCTTCTGTGCCTGTCATAAGCCGAATGAGCAGACTGCCCGAAGCGAAAATCACAGTGCAGGCGAAAAGTCCCCAGAGAACTTCCGCAAGCATCACCTTTCGGAGCGAAGAACGGATGCGTTCAAGCTTGCCTGCGCCCCAGTTCTGGGCAACAAAGGTGGAGGTCGCAGTTGCGATTGTGCCCATAGGCTGCATCATGATTGTGATGATTTTTCGTGCCGAAGTGTGAGCCACTATCATACTTTCGCCCAGCGCATTGTTTGCACGCTGGAAAAATACCGAGCCGAGATTTACAACGCACATCATAAGCGCCATTGCTGTGCCAGTAGAAAGCAAATCCCTTAGTATGCCAGAAGGCACTTTGTAATCGGAAAGGCATGGAGCGTATTCCTTGTAATTTCTGAAGAAGTACACACCGCTGAGAGCCGCCGAAAGGCATTGTGAAAGCACAGTCGCCAGAGCTGCCCCCTCAACACCCATACCGAATACCGCCACCAGAAGAATATCCAGAATGATATTCAGCACACAGGCGGCGATGAGATGGTAAAGGGGTGTGCGGCTGTTGCCGAGAGCACGGATGAGCCCTGCAAACATATTATAGGCGTTTGTCGAAAACATACCGGCACATATTATGAAAATATAGCCGTAAGCCTGCTCAAGCACCGTAGACGGAGTGTTCATGTAATCCATGAGTGGACGGAGAAAGACCAGTGAAAGGGAGGTTATAAACACAGTCGCTATGATGTTGAGCAGTATCATTCCGGCGGCAGATTTACGAAGACGCCCGTTATCGTGAGCGCCGAAAGCCTGTGTTACAACGATGGCGTAGCCGCTGTTAAGGCTGGAAGCAAAGGTTATGATCAGCGAATAAAGGCTCGAGGTGGCGCCAATAGCCGAAATTGCGCTGTCGCCTATCGAATAGCCGACGACCATCGTGTCGACAACGTTGTAAATCTGCTGAAAAACGTTGCCGATAAGCAGAGGAATTGCAAATATAAGGATAAGACGGACAGGCGAGCCTGTCGTCATATCGGTAATTTTATTTTCTTTCATCATACACCACCCTGTTAAAAACTGACTATATAATAGCAGAAATATTCTGTAAAATATAGCATTTTGATTTTATTTATGGTATAATGATATTGCTATCGGAGGTGAGAAAATGAAAAATGCCATCAGCGAGAAAAACATCCGCTATCTTGAGTTTATCAACAGGGAGACCGATAACCGCCACCACACCCACATGGAGGATATGGTGCAGTATTCGCTTCTCAAAGCGGGAGATATGAGGGCTGCCGATGAGGCGGCAAAGATTTTTTCCTCCAATCTGCCAGGCCATGTCTCTGACGACCCTGTGAGAAATTATAAGTATCTTTTTGTGGCGTCGATAACTCTTGCCTGCCGCACGGCGATAACGGGCGGAATGGAGTCGGAGCGCTCCTATAACATCAGTGACCTTTATATTCTGCAGATGGATAAGCTGGAAACTGTGGAGGAAATCAAGGAGCTCCACAGAGATATGATAGAGTTTTACACCAAAGAAATGGCGGCGCTGGCGAAAAAGCAGGTCTTTTCCCGTCATATAATCGGCTGTATCGACTATATCTGCACCCATCTGCATGAGCCGATAAGAATGGAGACTCTTGCCAGACATACAGGGCTGAGCGAAAGCTATCTTTCCACACTTTTCAAAAAGGAGACAGGCAGGTCGGTTTCCGAATATGTGCTGTATAAGCGAATGGAGGCGGCGCAGAATATGCTGAAATATTCCGATTATTCCTATGCCGAAATCGGGGCAATTCTGTCTTTCAGCTCCCAGAGCCACTTTATAAGAGTGTTTAAAAAGTACACAGGACACACCCCGAAAGAATACCGCGATAAGTATTATGAATAATTTCAAAGCACCTTAACGGTGCTTTTTATTTGACTACTCCATCTTATTGTGGTATGATTAGTATAACTAATCATACTTTTGAAAGTGGTACTATAATGAAACAGCATGAAGATAAATTTGCGTGGACGGTAAAAATAGGCGAGAAAGGGCAGTTTGTCATTCCGAAAGATGCGAGAGATATGTTTGACCTCCAGCCGGGAGATACGATAATCGTCCTCGGTGACAGAAAGCGTGGTCTTGCCATACTGCCGAAAGAGGCTCAGAAGGAGTACATAAGCCGAATTTTTGACGAATTGGAGAAATAAAATGAGTAAAATAGTATTTTTCTGCATCCCTGCCCACGGGCACACAAATCCCACCCTTGGCGTTGTGCGTGAGCTTGTAAACCGCGGTCATGAGGTGTGGTATTATTCCTATGAGATGATGCGCGAAAAAATCGAGGCGGCGGGGGCGACCTTTATTGCCTGTGATGAATATGACGGCGAAATGAAGCTGAACAAAGTTGAGGGAGCGAAAATCGGCAAAGATTTGGCGCTTTCCATCAGGGTTCTTGTAGACACAACTCTTGCTCTCGATGAAATTGTGTGCAGACACATGGCGGAAATCAAACCTGACTGCATTGTAGCCGATTCGATGGCTGTGTGGGGCAAGGCAGCGGCGAGAAAGCTGGGCATTCCATTCGTCTGTTCGACCACAACGTTTGCCTTCAACAAGGAATCGTCAAAGGTTATGAAGCAGAGTTTAAGCGACCTTTTCAGAATGATTTTCGCTATGCCAAAGGTAAATAAGCAGATAAAACGCCTGCAGAATGCCGGATATCCTGTGAAATCCATTCTCGACATAATAGCCAGCGATGAAAATACCGATACGATAGTCTATACTTCTCCTCAGTTTCAGCCGTGCGCCGACACTTTCGGTGAAAAATACGCTTTTGTCGGTCCTATTCTCCGAGAAACGACAAATGAAATCCCCAAGAATAAGCCAAAGCTTGTCTATATATCAATGGGCACCGTCAACAACGATATGCTTACATTATATAGAAAGTGCATCAATGCCTTTGCTGATAAGGACATTCAGGTGATAATCTCGGCAGGGCAGAATACTGATATTTCAAAGCTTGGAAAATTGCCCGAAAATATCGGCGTTTATCACAGCGTCGACCAGATTGCCGTGCTGAAAAAAGCCGATGCCTTCGTCACCCATTGCGGTATGAACAGCGTCAGCGAAGGGCTGTATTTCGGCGTGCCGCTCGTAATGCTTCCCGTCACAAGCGAGCAGAAAGGCGTCTGCGAAAGAGTGCTTCAGCTTGGGGCAGGCATAAAGGGGAATGAAAATGATATTTATTCCGCTGTGGAAATACTTTTGCATGAGGAAAAGTACCGTAAAAATGCCGGAAGAATTGCAGAAAGCTTTAAAAATTGCAGCGGCGCAGAGGGCGCGGCAGATAAGATTGAGCAGGTCTGCCGTAAAAATATATAATTATGAAAAATATTCAAAAAAACTGAAAAAAGCAGTAGCAAATTTATGAATCATGTGTTATAATCAAGTTACAATGGAGGACAAGGGGTATGAAAAAGAAACTTATTTTTTGTCTTATCCTGATGTTTCTTGTCGGCAGTATCTCAGTAAGCGCCGTAAATCCACTGATATTCACAGCGATAAACGACGTTATCCAGCTTGCGCCGACGCCGAATAATGTCCCGATCCGCTCGGGAGGCACAGTTTATGTCCTTCCGGAGACTTTTACAAGACTTCTCGGCATCAAAAGTATATATAATTCCAGCCTTGACAAGCTGATTCTCTACAAGAATGACCGCAACATCGCCTTTGATATGAAAAACGGCACAGCTCAGGATGAAAGCGGCAATACTGTGATTTCAGCCATAAGAAGAAATGGAAAGATATATGTGCCTGCAAAGGTGGTCTGCAATAAGTTTTCCCTCAATTATTCATATATTTCTGCCTCGTCTCTCGGCGGCGTAGTACGTATCAATGATGGCACTCCTGCCTATGACGATGCATTCTTCCTTGAGAAAAATGCCGAAACTATGCGTAACTTATACATCGCATACAACAGGTCATATATGAATGAGGAGCCGGATATTCCGGACGAACCTGATGAGCCTGACAACAATGTCATATCTCAGGTTAAAAAGAATGTAGGTCTTGCCATAAAATGCACAGACGGCGCTCAGGCAGATGCCATGATAGCCGAGCTTGCGGCGCGAAATCTCAAAGCCACATTCTATGTGGACGAGAATACCGCCCTCGACGGCGAGACTGTGCGTAAGATTTATGTCAGCGGCAATTCCCTCGGCATTCTGTGGGAAGGCGACATCACTAAGCTTGACAATGCCAATTCGGCGATAAGAAATCAGACAATGACAAAGACAAATATGGTCCTCGTTGAAAACTCAAAGGAGCTGACAGATGAGCTGGAAAATCAGCTTAACCAGAAGGGTTATAAAGCGGTGAGCGCCACATATAATGTCTCGGGCAAGTACCAGACAATGGTGGCGAATGTGAAAAATCACATCAAAAAACGCTCGTCATCCCGTCTGCTCTTTAATATGAATGAGGACAGCGTGAGAGCTGTTGGCAATCTCGCATCTTATTTCAGACAAAACAACTGTACTGTTTCGGCAGTATCGGTTTTTGATTAAAAAACAAATTAAATTATGGAGGATACAATTATGCTCGGAAAAATCGCTTATGAAGCTATTGAAAAAGTGCGTCCAGATTTAGACAAGATCCGTCTTGATATGTGGAACAATCCTGAAATCGCTTACCGCGAATACAAGGCTTGCGACTGGATCGCAAAGTATATGGAAGAGCAGGGCTTTAAGGTAGAAGTAGGCGCAGGCGGCGTTCCTACTGCTGTCAAGGCTGTATGGGGTCACGGTCACCCAATCATCGGTCTCCTCGGTGAGCTTGACGCTCTCCCAGGCATGAGCCAGAAGGTATGCGCAACAAAGGACCCTGTTGAGGCAGGCGCTCCTGGTCAGGCTTGCGGTCATAACCTCCTCGCTGTCGCACACATGGGCGGCGCTATCGGTATCAAGGCAGAGCTTGAAGCATCCGGCAAGGAAGGCACAGTTATCTACTACGGCTGCCCTGCAGAAGAAGTTCTCACAGGTAAGGGCTTTATGGCTCGCGGCGGCGCATTCGATGAACTCGATATGTGTATCGCATTCCATCCATCTGCAATGAACTCCACAGGTCTTTCTGTTTCCAACGGTCTTAACTCCGCAGTATTCAACTTCAAGGGCATCACAGCTCACGCAGGCGGCGACCCATATAACGGCCGCTCCGCTCTCGACGCAGTTGAACTCATGAACGTCGGCGCAAACTATCTCCGTGAACACGTTAAGACAGACGTACGTATCCACTACGTTATCACAAACGGCGGTATGGCTCCAAACATCGTTCCTGACAGAGCATCTGTATGGTACTATGTCCGCGCTCCAAAGAGAGAACTCGTAAACGAAGTTTATGACAGACTCGTTAAGGTTGCTAAGGGCGCAGCTATGATGACAGAAACAGAAGTTGAAATCGACTTCAAGGGCGGCTGCTATGAAACAATGAACAACAAGAGACTCGTTAATGTAATGTACGACTGCCTCCACGAAATTCCATACGATGAATGGACAGCAGAAGAAATCGCATTCGCAAAGTCCCTCAACGAAGCATCCGAACCAAACTGGACACAGCGCATTGAAATGACAGGTCTCACACGTAACGACCACCTCTTCACAGGCGTTGCTCCAATCCGCGGCGGTTCCGGCGGCGGCTCCACAGACGTTGGTGACGTTCAGCACATCTGCCCAGGTGTATTCTTCAATACAGCTTGCTACGCTCTCGGCGTTCCTGGCCACAGCTGGCAGATCACAGCTTCCACAGGTTCTTCCATCGGTGAAAAGGGTATGACACACGCAGCACGTGCTATGGCTCTCTGCGCACTCAAGGTTATCGAAGATCCTCAGATCCTCAAGGAAGCTAAGGAAGAATTCGACGCTGCAATGGGCGGCAAGAAGTACATCTGCCCAATCCCAGCAGAAATTCCAGTTCCATAAGATATGCAATCACATCATAAATCAATAGCATAATACATAACCGCAAGGGGAAGGGGAATATCTCCTTCCCCTTGTTTGTACAGGTAACCCTATTGCCTCCCCTGTGCAAGGGGAGGTGGTTTGCGTCAGCAAATCGGAGGGGTTGTTAGTCTGTTCAATCCGTGCGAAGCACACCATATCTCTTGCCTCCCTCTGACGAGGGAGGGGGACCACCTTTGGTGGTGGAAGGAGAGAACTTATTCAGTCGGTGGCTTTGCCACACCATATAAAATCATAGGGGAGCCACTTGCTGCTCCCGAAAAAATAAACAAGGAGATTTTATTATCATGCTTGGTAATATCGCAATAGAAGCAATCGAAAAAGAACGTGAGGCGCTGAACAAAATCAGCCTCGATATGTGGAATAACCCTGAAGTTGCATTCCTTGAAAGAAATGCTTCCAACTGGGTTGCAGAATATATGGAAAAGCAGGGCTTCAAGGTTGAACGCAATGTCTCCGGTATGCCTACTGCTGTCAAGGCTACGTGGGGCCACGGCAAGCCTGTAATCGGTCTTCTTGGCGAGCTTGACGCTCTCCCTGGTATGAGCCAGAAGGTTTGCTCCCACAGAGAGCCTGTCACAGAAGGCGCACCTGGTCAGGGCTGCGGTCACAACCTTCTCGGCGTAGCTCACATGGGCGCAGCTATCGGTCTCAAGGCTGAGCTTGAAAAGTCCGGCAAGGAGGGCACAATCGTTTACTACGGCTGTCCTGCAGAAGAGCTTCTCGTCGGCAAGGGCTTTATGGCTCGCGGCGGCGCATTCGATGAGCTCGATATGTGTATCGCTTTCCATCCGGGCACAACAAACGAAGTCGACCTCAAGGGCGGTCTCGCTCTCAACTCTGCTGAATTCAAGTTCAAGGGCATCACAGCTCACGCAGGCGGCGACCCTTATAACGGCCGCTCCGCTCTCGACGCAGTTGAACTTATGAATGTCGGCGCAAACTACCTCCGTGAACACGTAAAGAGCGATGTAAGAATCCACTACATCATCACAAACGGCGGTATGGCTCCAAATATCGTTCCTGATAAGGCTTCCGTATGGTACTATGTCCGCGCTCCAAAGAGAGAAGACGTAGTTCAGGTTTATGACAGACTTGTCAAGGTTGCAAAGGGCGCAGCTATGATGACAGAAACAGAAGTTGAAATCGACTTCAAGGGCGGCTGCTACGAAAGCACAATGAACCCTGTTCTCGCTGATGAGCTTCAGAAGCTTATGGCAAAGTGCCCAAGAGACCCATGGACAGAAGAAGAAATCGCATGGGCAAAGGAAGTCAACAAGACAACTGGCGCTATCTATGAAAACTACATCGCATCTCAGGGCGGTGAAGACAAGGCTGAACAGATTCACGACCACGTTTATGAGCTTACAAGCGTAGGTCACTTCGGCTCTACAGATGTTGGCGATGTTGAACACATCTGCCCGGGTATCTCCCTCACAACAGCCTGCTATCCAATCTGCGCTCCTGGTCACAGCTGGCAGATCACAGCTTCCACAGGCTCTACAATCGGCGAAAAGGGTATGATCTTCGCAGCTCGCGTAATGGCACTCCTCGGTCTTGAAGTTATCGAAAGACCAGAAATCCTCGAACGCGCACGCGTTGAGTTCGATAAGATGATGGGCGGCAAGAAGTACATCTGCCCGATTCCTGCAGATTTGCCAGTTCCACACGCTGACGAATTTTAGTTGCAATTTTCTCTTACATATTATATAATAGATATAACAGATTTTTAGGCTCCCCTGTGCAAGGGGAGCTGGCACACGAAGTGTGACTGAGGGGTTGTAAAATATCCCTCCGCCACTCCGCGGCGAAGCAAAGCTGGTGTCGTTTACGGCGCCCCTCCCTTTAGGCAAGGGATGCCTTAAATCCTCAAAAACTATCCCGAAAGGAAATAACTACTATGTATGTTTATGAACCATTAAAGTTTGTTGAAAGCATCGCTTTCCCACGTTTTGGCGGCACATCTGAAGAAAGAAGAGCTGCTGAAATCATCAAGGCTGAAACAGAAAAGATGGGCGGCTGCGGCAAGATTGAAGAATTCACAATCCCTGCTTCTCAGTACAAGAGCCATGCTGCAAAGGTTATCGCTCCTTATGAACAGGAACTCAACCTTGTTCCATTCGCAATGTGCGGCACAATCAACAAGGACCTCAAGCTTATGTACGCAGAACGCTGCGTTGAAATGGACCTTCTCGGCGTGAAGGACCTTTCCGATACAGTTGTTATGATCAACCAGATGAATATCGACGCATATAAGCTTCTTGCTAAGCTCAATGCTGCTGCTATCCTCGTTATCATGGGTAAGTACTACCACGAAACAAATGCAGATGCAGGTATGTATGAACGTCCAGCACGCGCAAAGTATCTTGAATACGGCATTATCCCAACATTCTATATCCACGCAAGAGAAGCAACAGACCTTCTCCGCAACGGCGCTGAAATGCTCCACCTCGAACTCGATCAGGTAGACGGCACAGCTACATCCCAGAACGTAGTTGCAACAATCGAAGGCACAGAACTTCCGGACGAACACATCGTTGTAACAGGTCACTATGACTCCCTCACACTCGCTCCTGGCGCATGGGACAACGCAACAGGTTCTGCTGCTGTTATGGGCATCTACAACTACTTCCTCGCTAACAAGCCAAAGAGAACAATGCACTTCATCTGGTGCGGTACAGAAGAACAGGGTCTCCTCGGCTCCAAGGGCTGGATCGAAGCTCACGAAGACATTATGGACAATGTAAAGTTCTGCTTCAACTTCGATATGTGCGGCACAATTCTTGGTCCTAACAACGTATTCGTAACAGGTACAAAGGAACTCGAAGACTTCGCTGAACTCTTCTGCAAGGAACAGGGCTACTCTGCACAGTTCCGCAAGGGCGTTCACTCCTCTGACTCCGCTCCATTTGCTGACTGCGGCGTTCCAGGTATCGGCCTCTCCCGCGGCACACAGACATCCGAAATCCACACATCCCGCGATACAATGTTCCCTCTCGGCGACAAGCAGCTCAGAATGAACATCGACTTCGCTAACAAGATGATCTCCCGCGTTGTCAACTCCGCTGTCCTCCCTGTTGAAAAGGGCATGCCAGACAACATCAAGAAGGAACTCGACAAGTACTTCCAGAGAGATAAGTAATCAGACATAATCACAGCAGGAGGGCTGATTTTCAGCCTTCCTGTTTGGCGTATATTGAAAAACAACCCAGCGGGGGACGATCGTGATCGTTCCGCGGTGGGTTCGTGAATTGCCCCTACACATCTGAAATGTAGGGGAGGGTCTCTGCGCCCTCCCGCAATAAACATCACATAAAGGAGACCGCTATGGATTTTGAACTCCTGAAAAAGAAAATTACAGACTTCCTGCTCCAGTGCCCGGGCAACTATGTGCCTGAGGAGGACGCAATCCGTCCTGAGCTTGCAGGTATGCAGATATATGACGAGCCGCTTTTCGGCGTGGCAGATGTAAACGACCCTCTGTTTGAAGAACTCCGCAAGGAGGGCATCGTGGGCGAAGCTTTTGACCTTCCTCATAAATGGGTGGATAACCCTGTCAGCGTGCTGTCCTTTTTCCTGCCTTTTACCGAGCAGGTAAAGGTTTCAAACCGCAAGGGCGATGTGGCTTCCGATGAATGGCTCCACGCCCGAATCGAAGGCCAGCAGATGATGAACAAACTGGGAGAATATGTAAAAGAACTCCTCATTGCAGAAGGCTTCGATACAGCATTCCCTACAACAGACCCAAGATTCCATCTTGCAAACCCATATTGCTCCAACTGGTCGGAAAGACACGTTGCCTATATCGCAGGTTTGGGTACACTCAGCCTCTCCAAAGGCATCATCACAAAGAAGGGCATGGCAGGCAGACTGGGCTCTGTCATCACAACTGCCAAGCTCCCTGTAACTATGCGTGAGTACAGCAGTCCGTTTGAATACTGCATCATGTGCGGCGCCTGCCAGAGAAACTGTCCTGTAAACGCCATTGATATGTCAAAAGGCGTGGAAAAGGGCAAAAATCACGAAATTTGCTCGCCTTTCGTGGGCAAAAAGTTCCCGCCTCACGGCCCTAACAACATCGTAAGATACGGCTGCGGCAAGTGTCAGGTGGGCGTTCCTTGCGAAAGCAAAATCCCCGGAAAATAATCAAAAAATATTGAAAAATATTGTTGACAAAATAAAAGACTTATGTTACAATACATAAAGCCGCATCGAATAGGTGTTATTAAAGCTGCGGTAAAACGCACGCCTATGAGAGCGTGTCTCTATTAAAATTATGAAAGAGGTAAAAAGAATGTACGCAATTATTGTAACAGGCGGCAAGCAGTACAAGGTCGCAGAAGGCGATACTATTTATGTAGAAAAGCTTGACATCGCTGACGGTGAAACAGTTGTTTTTGACAACGTGCTTATGGTAGCAAACGGTGAAGAAATCGCACTTAACGGCAACGCAACAGTAGAAGGTACAGTTGTAAAGTCCGGCAAGAGCAAGAAGATCATTGTTTACAAGCATAAGGCTAAGAAGAACTACAGACGTAAGCAGGGTCACAGACAGCCATATACAAAGGTTCAGATTTCAGCTATCAAGGCATAATTACATTAAACATTAACAAAAGATTTGGAGGATAAATAGTATGGCACATAAAAAAGGTGTTGGTTCTACTAAGAACGGCAGAGATTCCGAAAGTAAGCGTCTTGGCGCAAAGCGTGCTGATGGTCAGTTCGTTTTGGCTGGTAATATTCTCGTAAGACAGCGCGGCACAAAGATTCACCCAGGTGTAAATGTTGGCCGTGGCAGCGATGACACACTCTTCGCACTCGTTGACGGTACAGTTAAGTTTGAAAAGCTCGGCCGTGAACGCAAGCAGGTTTCTGTTTACGAAAAGGTTGCTCAGTAATTAAAGAAGGCCAAAGGGGCGGACAGCAGTCTGCCCCTTTTTTGTAAATTATCCCTTATCTGCCTCCCTTGCCTAAAGGGAGGGGGGCCGTCTTTGACGGTGGAGGGATTGTACTTAATGAATTAGTGACCTGGTCACACCATGTATATTGTAGGGTGCGGCGTCCTCGACGCACCGTACGCAAACGAAGTTTGCGTATTAAACAGCAATTTCCCTTGCCTCCCTCTTAGAGCTACCCCACAAAGCAGGCTTTGCGGGGACACCAGCGGGAGGTGTCACAAAGTGACGTGGGGAGAGAAATCTATCAAATGTGACCTGGTCACACATCAGCGTTTGCAAAGCAAACATATCGCTCAGCGAAGCTGAATATCGCGTGTGCAGCACATATCGTGCCGTGTGCGGCATATCGCTCTCGCAGCGCGAAACATTTATGCACATCCTGTGCAAAATAATATATACCAACAAAACCAAAACGGAGGTGAAACCATCCATGTTTGTCGATATAGTTAAAATCAGAGTAAAAGCAGGTAAGGGCGGCGACGGCGCCGTTCATTTCCATAGAGAAAAATATGTAGCGGCTGGCGGTCCAGACGGCGGTGACGGCGGTCTTGGCGGCAACATCGTATTTGAAGTTGACGACCACATGAACACTCTTCTCGACTTCCGCTTCAAGAGAAAGTATGTTGCAGAAAGCGGTATGCCTGGCGGCGGCAAGAATTCCTTCGGCAAGGCTGGTAAGGACCTTGTTATCAAGGTCCCACGCGGCACACTTATCAAGGACAGCGCAACAGGCGCTCTCATGTGCGATATGTCGAGCACAGAGCGTTTCATCG
>JAFSBG010000150.1 GCA_017441945.1 Clostridia bacterium | reverse complement strand
ATGAAACAGATTTCTCTGTTCCATGCGGTATCGTTATCGGCTCCGAAGGCAACGGTGTTTCTCATCTTGTAAAAGAAAAGTGCGACCAGATCATCAACATTCCACAGCGCGGCAACATCAACTCCCTTAACGCATCAAATGCCGCAGCTATCATGCTTTACGAAGTTTTACATCAGAGATATATTTTAAACAAGTAAGAGGTCTTAAAATTGGATAAAGAAAACTATTCTTTAGAAGATATTTTAAGTGAATTTTCCGACCATACATCCTCTAAAAAGGCTCCAACCAAGGCGTACGACGAGATTTTTAAAGAGGATGATATTTCTGTGCCCGATTTTGTTTCAAAACGCAAAAAGACACCGGCCGAAACTCTTCGCCAGAATGCCGAAAAGGCAAAGAAAGATCCAGCAGACGTTGGTGATGACATCGGACGCAAGACTGCTGTAAAGAATGTTCAGGATCCGCCAAAGGATGATATTAAAATATATAAGGCTCCCAAAAAGCAGCCTACCCCAGCTCCCATCAAGGAGGGAAAGTCTGCCGAGCCTTCGAAGCGTCATGTTGAAGAGGAAATGTCATATAACGACTATCAGGAGAAAAAAGTTCCTGAGCGAAAAGAATATGACGATTATGACGATTACGAGGAAGAAAAGCCTAAAAAGATCCTTCCTTATGATATAATCTCCCGTTTCGAAGAGGATTTCACGCTCGGCGCAAAGCATTGTTCCAAAAAGATAATCAAATACTCTGCCCTTTTTGGTCTTTCAGTTCCTGTTGCCATCGTGGCTATAATTCTTTCATTTATACATAATTTTGATTTATCGGGTGTTCCTTATATTCCTGATCTGCTTGCAGTTATTCAGCCATTCGAACCCCTTGCTCTTCTGGTTTGTCAGGTACTTTCAATGCTTCTCGCTCTCGAAATAATCGTTTCAGGCATTTATAAATGTATTATGCTGGCCCCAAATCTTGACACTGTTATAGCAGTTCATTCGATAGTCATATGCGCATTCAACGTTCAGTCAGTTCTGACACAGAATTATACACATATGCCATATACTGCTATTTCGTGTTTTATTCTTATGATGGCAATACGCGGCAAGCGAATGAAGCTTATTATCCACAAGCGTAATTACACAGCGGCAGCGCTCAGCACTACCCCTGTAGCTGTTAAGATTTCCCCTGTAAAGGGCGGCTATATTGCCACAAAGGCTCCGCTTAAGAATGATGTTCCTTGCCAGAATATCGCACAGATGTCCTGCGGCGAAAGTTCCTCTATGATCTTCGTCCCGTTCATGTTGGTGCTCCCCGTTATACTCGCTGTGCTTTCATGCAGAGCGAAGGGGGATTTTTCAACATTCCTGCTCGATTATTCAGCGCTCACCTCGGTTTCACTTCCTTTTGGATTTATTACAGCTTCTTCCCGCATGGAATACAAGCTTTCCAAAAAGCTTTTTGCTTCAGGCAGTGCATTTGTGGATAATTCCAAATTACGCAAACTGAATCAGGTAAAAACAGCTGTCATTACAGATTCAGATGTCTTCCCTGCCGGCTCTGTTGAAATCACAGGTATGAAGGTACTCGGCAACAATTCTATCGACACAGTAATCGCTTACGCAACGGCTATTTTTGAACAGGTTGGCGGCGGTGCCCACAAGGCATTTTATGACATTGGTAAATCCCGCTATGTCAACTTCCGAAAAGCAAAGAATCTTCACTTTTACGAAAGCGGCGGTATAAGCGCCGTTATCGGTTCCGACAATATTCTTCTTGGTAATGCAAGTTTCCTTATGCGAATGGGCGTAAATATTACTCACGGCATAAATGTAAAGAACAACATTTTCCTTTCAGTAAACTCAACTGTAAGTGCTGTATTTACTGTTCAGTTCCGCGAGTCGCCTAATACATTCAAAGCATTCCGCATTCTCAAACGCAAGAAAGTCAAGCCTATCCTTGCATCGCTGGACTTCCAGATAAATCCGATGCTTGTGGAGCAGACTTTTGACCTTTCCCCTGACTTTATAATCTACCCGGATATTGATGAAAGAATCATTTTTTCCGGTTCTTCCTACGCAGATGAAGAAGAGCCGATTGCTTTGCTCTCACGCGATAATATGCATTCCTTCGCAGAGATCATAGCATACGGCAAAGCGTTATATAAAACCACACGTTACAACACTATTTTTTCCTTCCTCTGTCTCGCTTTCGGACTCGGCCTTGTGTACTTCCTTGTATCAAAAGGTGAGTTTTTGGTTATTTCGCCATATAACGCCTTCTTATATTTGTTACTATGGTACATTCCGGTATTTTTAAAGAACCTTTCCGGTGGTGATTTTTAGTTAAATATTTCATTTTTTGGTTGATTTGTTATAAAAAATGTAGTATAATATTCTTGTAGTTGTGCAGTTAGTTTATGTATTTCTATGAGTAATTTTTAAAGGAGAAAATAAATTATGGGCTATTCGATTGACAAGATCCGTAACGTAGTGCTTCTCGGTCACGGCGGCAACGGCAAGACAACTCTTGCTGAAAGCATGCTTTACCGCACAGGCGCTATCGATCGTATGGGCAAGATTGCTGACGGCAATACAACTTGTGACTACGATCCAGAAGAAATCAAGAGAAACATCTCTATCCAGACTGCAATCGCTCCTGTTGAGTACAATGGTTTCAAGATCAACCTTCTTGACACACCTGGTTACTTTGACTTCGCAGGCGAAGTTCAGCAGGCAGTTCGCGTCGCTGACGCAGGTATCATCGCTGTTACAGCAAAGAGCGGTGTTTCCGTAGGTACAGAAAAGGCTTGGAAGGCTCTCACACTTGCAAGACTTCCAAAGATCCTCTACATGTCCAAGCTCGACGAAGACAACGCAGACTTCGAACGTTCTTTCGCAGGTCTCCGTGAAGCTCTTGGTCCAACAGTTACACCATTCATCATTCCTATTATGGATGGCGAAAAGACAGTAGGTCTCTGCAACGTTATCGCTAATAAGTCTTACCACATGGAAGGCGACAAGCTCGTTGACGGTCCAGTTCCAGAACACATGAAGGCAAGAGTTGCCGAACTCTATGACATCGTTGTTGAACGTGTTGCTGAAACATCCGAAGAACTTATGGAAAAGTTCTTTGACGGCGTAGCATTCACAGAAGAAGAAATGGCTGAAGGTATCAAGAACGGTATCCTCAACAACATCATCACTCCTGTTTACTGTGGCTCCGCATATTCCGGCCTCGGCACAGAACAGCTCCTCAAGGCTATCACACGTTACTTCCCTTCCCCAGATAAGACACACGATGAAAAGGCAATCAATGTCGACGGTACTCTCGAGACAGTTCCTTACACACCAGACGGCAAGCCATCTGTTTTCGTATTTAAGACAGCAGCTGACCAGTATGGCCGTTTCTCATTCTTCAAGGTTATTTCCGGTACTGTAACTCCAGACTCCGCACTTTATAATACACGTTCCGAAATGGTTGAAAAGTTCGGCCGTATCTATACATTCAAGGGCAAGAAGAACTCCGAAGTACCAGAAATCTGCTGCGGTGACATCGGTGCAGTTGCAAAGCTCATCGACACAAAGACAGGCGATACTCTTTCTGCTTATAAGGATGCTCTCTCTTTTGCAGGCATCAACTTCGACGAACCTTGCTACTCTCAGGCTATCGCTCCTAAGACAAAGGGCAACGAAGAAAAGATGGCTCTCGGCCTCAACAAGATCATCGACGAAGATCCAACAATCAAGCTCGAAAACAATACAGAAACAAAGCAGATGGTTATCTCCGGTGCTGGTGACATTCACCTCGACGTAGTATGCTCCAAGCTCAAGACAAAGTTCGGCGTTGACGTTGAACTTACAGACGCAAAGGTTCCATACCGTGAAAAGATCCGCAAGAAGGTAAGCGTTGAAGGTAAGCATAAGAAGCAGTCCGGTGGTCACGGTCAGTACGGTCACGTTAAGATGGACTTCGAACCTAACTACGACAGCGATGCTATCGTATTCGAAGAAAAGATCTTCGGCGGTTCTGTTCCAAAGAACTACCACCCAGCAGTTGAAAAGGGTATCAGAGAAGCAGCTGAACACGGTATCCTTGCAGGTTACCCAATGGTTGGTCTTAAGGCTACACTTACAGACGGTTCCTACCATGACGTTGACTCCAACGAACTCTCCTTCAAGATGGCTGCACGTCTTGCTTACAAGGCAGGTATTGCTCTTGCTAACCCAGCTATCCTCGAACCAATCGGCTCCCTCAAGGTAACAGTTCCTGACGCAAACATGGGCGATATCATCGGCGACCTCAACAAGCGTCGTGGCCGTGTTCTCGGCATGAACCCACTCGACGGCGGCCGTCAGGTTATCGAAGCTGAAGTTCCAATGGCTGAAGTTTCCAAGTACGCTATCGACCTTCGTTCTATGACACAGGGTCGTGGCTCCTTCGTTCTCAAGTTTGAACGTTATGAGGAGGCTCCACCAAACGTTCAGGTTAAGGTTATCGCTGACGCTAAGTACGTTGATAACGACGAAGAATAATTTTTACACACAACAAACTTAAAAATACATAAATAATAAATAAAGGAGAAATATAGCATGGATAAGCATACTGAGTTTTTGATGCAGAGCGTTGAAGCTAACCGCGACCTTATGCTCGCAGCAGAAAGACACCTCTGGAACAACCCTGAAACCGGTTACCGTGAATGGAAGACAACAGCTTATTTGGAAGCTGAATACGAAAAGCTTGGCTATACTCTCGTAAAGGCCGGTAATATCCCTGGTTTCTATACAGATATCGATTCCGGTAAGCCAGGTCCAAAGATCTGTATCATGGGTGAAATGGACTCCCTCATCGTTTCCAACCATCCTGAATGCGATCCAGAAACAGGTTATGTTCACGCTTGCGGTCATCACGCACAGAGTGCTTCCCTTCTTGGTGTAGCAGCTACACTCAAGATGCCTGGTGTTATGGACAACTGGTGCGGTTCCGTTCGTCTTATGGCAGTTCCAGCCGAAGAACTTATCGAAATCGGCTATAGAGAAGAACTCCGTAAGCAGGGCATCATCAAGTACTTCGGCGGTAAGGTTGAATTCCTCCACCGTGGCTACTATGATGGCGTTGATATCGCTTACATGGTTCATACAGGTAACATGCCAATCAAGGGCATGGGATTTGCTCCAGGTAACAACGGCTGTATCACAAAGAACATCAACTACCTCGGCGTTTCCTCTCATGCAGGCGGCGCTCCACATCTCGGCGTAAATGCTCTTTACGCTGCTAACCTCGGTCTCCAGACAGTTAACTCCCTCCGTGAAACATTCAAGGACGACGATCATATTCGTTTCCATCCAATTATCACACAGGGCGGTGGCGCTGTTAACGCAATTCCACACGACATCAAGATTGAATCTTATGTTCGTGGTGCTACAATCGAAGCTATCGTTGAAGCTAACAACCGCATCAACCGTGCTCTCGCTGGTTGTGCTGCTGCTATGGGCGCTAATGTACATCTCTCTGACAGACCAGGTTACATGCCTCTCAACAACAACAAGGACCTCACAGATATCTCTATCGAACTCATGAAGGGTATTATCGGTGAAGAAAATGTTGTTTACAACAATCGTTGGGGCACAGGTTGCACAGACATGGGTGACATCTCTTCTGTTATGCCTGCTATCCATCCTCACGTTGCTGGT
>JAFSBG010000149.1 GCA_017441945.1 Clostridia bacterium | reverse complement strand
TACTTATGTCTTTCATAAAACCCTCCTTTGTTTCGATTGGTGACCCATTCTCAATTATATCAAAGGAGGGTTTTCTTATATCTAAAGATTTTTATTCCACCTGCATAGCAGGTGGTTTATTGACGCTTATGCGACAATAACAAAAGCACTCCAGTCGGAGTGCTTTTTTATTACTTTTTGTTCATTTTTGCAAGAAAAAAGAATATAAGAAGAACGGATACGACAGCCAGAAGCTTTTTTGACATATAACCCCTCCTATCTGTTGTCACCCCAATATATCAGCGCCAGTACACCCGGGCCTGCATGGGCTCCGATAACGGCGCCTATCTGCCCAAGTCTGATATCGACATCAGGGTATTTTTCCATAAGTTTTGAGCGTATCATATCTGCCTTTTCATAATTGTCGCCGTATCCAATAAAAACAAGCTCGCTGCCGTTTTTATCCAGGCCCTCAAGCTTTTTCGCAAAGGTTTCGATAAGTTTCTTTTCACCTCGTATCTTCTCCCTTACAGCAAGCTTGCCGTCTTCGTCCACATGGAGTATCGGCCTGACATTGAGCATAGTTCCTAAAGCCGCGCTGACAGCCGAAAGTCTGCCGCCATACACAAGATACTGCAGGTCATCAACTGTAAACCAGTAGCATATTTTATGGGCGCTTTGCTCTGCCCACGCCTTAATCTCATCAAAATCCGCCCCCGCCTGCTGTTTTGCCAAAGCTTCACAGACAAGTATAGCAATTCCCACAGTTGCGCCCAGCGTGTCGATTACGGCTATTTTCCTTTCGGGATATTTTTCAGCCAGTTCATCTGCTGCTATTTTTGCCGATTGCATAGTCCCTGACATTCCCGATGAGAAACAGAAATATATCACATCGAGTCCTGCACTCAGGCTTTTTTCAAAGGCATTGCAGTAGTCACATACATTTATCTGAGTTGTCAACGCCTTTTTCTCTTCACGGTATATTTTATAGAATTTCCCTGTGGAAATATCGCCGTTTCTGCCTATCGTATATTCCTTTCCACCCATTTCTACCTTCATCGGTATTATTTCAAGGGGCGGCAAACCGCAAAGCAATTCTTCCTGCTCGTGCATATCGGCGGTGGCATCTGTGTAAATGCGGTATGCCATTACTTGCCTTCTTTCCACAGCTTGTCGGCTGTTTCCTTCCATGCGGCAGCATAAATACTTGTTTTGTCACAGAGATGATCGACGCTTTCAGGGTCCTGATAGTCTGTATTGACAGCGCCTGTCGACTTTACCATACTGCGCAGATATTCAGGATTTTCCAGCATAGGACATGGACGAAGCATATTTTCATTGAATGGCTGATTGCGTCTGTATGCCATAAAGAGAGGACTTCTCAGCGCATCAAGCAGGCTGACATCGTGGATATTCACATTTGAATAATGGATGAATACGCAAGGCTCAACATCGCCCTTGGCATTGATGTGGAGATAATTTCTGCCTCCTGCGATACATCCGTGGACATACTCTGCATCATTCTGGAAGTCGATTGTGAATATCGGCTTTGTGTTTCTGAATGCACGGAGATTATGATATACAGCCTCACGCTGATATGGCTTTGGCAGAAGCTCTGTAGCGGCAGAATTACCCACAGGCATATAATGGAAGAACCAAGCAAACAGCGCGCCCTTATCTATCATAAGGTCAAAGAACTTCTCGCCGCTGATGTCGGCATAGTTTACGCTTGTATAGCAGGTTGAAACACCAAACGGAAGCTTATTAACTTTGAGCAAGTCCATAGCCTTCATAACAGAGTCATAACATCCCTCGCCTCTGCGGCTGTCATTGGCTTCCTTAAAGCCCTCAAGGCTGATGGCAGGCACAAAGTTTTTGACTCTCAGCATTTCCTTGCAGAAGGCTTCGTCGATAAGAGTGCCGTTTGTAAAGGCGAGGAACATACAGTCGGGGTGCATTTCGCAAATCTTCACAAGGTCATTTTTTCTCACCATCGGCTCGCCGCCTGTGTAGATATACATATATGTACCCATTTCCTTGCCCTGTTTGATTATCGAGTCGATAGTTTCAAGACTGAGATTGAGATTATGTCCGTATTCGGCAGCCCAGCAGCCTGTGCATTTCATATTGCAGGCAGAAGTAGGGTCTAAAAGTATTGCCCACGGCACGTTGCAGTCGTACTTTTCCGATGTTTCATTCTGCAATGCGCTGCCTTTAAGGCTGGCATTCCAGAGGAAGTTCTGAAAAAATGCCTTTCTTACGCCCGGGTCAAGCTCATATAATTTCAAAATGAGCTGATACCAGTTGTTCTTTTCGCTTACAGCCGTTTTAATTGCATCGCGCTGATGCTTATACCAGTGGTCAGGCAAAATCTTATCTGCCAGGTCGAGCAGTTTCGGAATATTTGTTTCAGGATCGCCTTCAATATATGAAAGAGCCTGATCAACAGCGAATTTCTGCATAATTTCCTTTAATTCTTTACCCATAGTTGTTATTTTCCTTTCAATTTTGATATGGGTATATCATATCGGAAATCGGATTTTTTGTAATTGGTCAAAGGTAAACACTGTCACAATTTAAGACACATTCCGCACCTGTGAGATTTTGGGACATTTTTCATTTATGTCCTTTGGCTCATACATATATAGTATGCTATGATTTTCATAGTGAGAGGCTATTCTGCCATGTTTTTTATCATATCCGCCGACCTTACAAAAAGTATTTTCAGCTTTGGAATGAAAAGGTCGGGATGCATTGGTTCCCTTTCCAGCAGCCATCTTTTTATGGCGCACACTATGGCATCACAGAAAAATCTCACAAACATATCCTCAAGCTGTTCGCCGTCCATCGTCTCCGTAAGTCTCATCCTGACTCTTGGAAATAATATTTCGGCAAAATGCTCGGAAAAGCAGTTCTGCTCGTTTATGCGCAGCACTTTACGATAAAAACTTTTGTTTTCATACATATAACTGCACACATCCTCTAAAAGCGTCCATTTTCCTTTCTCTGCGGTGTTCAGCTTGGGATATATGTCAAACTCATAATCGAAAATCCAGTTTACAAGGTCATATTTATCTCTGAAATGGTAATAGAAGCTTTTTCGGTTCATGCCACATCGCTGACATATATCACCTACGCTGATTTTGGCAAAAGGCTTTTCATTCAGTAATTCTTTCAAAGCGCCTGCCAGCGCTTTTTTTGTAATGTTGGAATCAGGCATATTTTTCTCCTTTCTTTGTATTAAAAAAGACCTATCTGCGCTTAAACAGATAAGTCTCGTCAATTAAGATAAAACCAGGATATCTCCATGATGTTGGTATATCACACTTTGTGTCGACTACTCCCTTATTATTTAGTATTATTATACCAAAAAAGAAATTGTTTTACAACCCTGCGCCTTTGGACAATTTTTAAATTTTGTCCCAGACAAAAGTACACTTGACCGCTTTGTTCATATTTGGTAAAATTAAAGAAAAAGCGTTGGAGGCATTTTTATGGCTAAACTGCGTATTGATAATAAAACCGATGTGAAAAAGGCGCTGGATGCCGCTCTTCTCAACGGCTTTCTTGCGGAAAGCGCTCTTTTCCCTGTTATAAATCCGGGTGATGAGATTGAGATTCCGCAGGACGTTTCCCCTGTTGATTTACCAGGAAATTACAGCCCTGCCCACAAGACAGGTCCCCTCTGGCAGACAGATTTCCGCAGAAAAACAGGGCTTGAAAATCTCCTCAGCGAAGGTATGTTTTTAACCGATACAGACTATGATTTTCTGCCCGATAAGACAGATGTGAAGTTTAATATTTGCGAAAAACCCGATGAATACGTGCTTGCCGCAGCCTGCAATCTTGCCTACCGCTTCGGTATGGAAACAACAGGCATCGAAGGCAGTATTTATGCCGATAAAAGCTATACAGGAAAGTTTTTGACCTTTACAGGCAAAAATGCTCCTGAAATAGTTTTTGATGGTGAAAATAATGTGATAATCAATGGTTCAGGCAAAGAATTATTTACATTTATTTCCAGTTTGTGCAACGATTTTCCAAAGCTTGATGCCTTTCATACATGGCGCGATGAGCTGATGAAAATGACCGATGATTTAGCTTTCCGCACCTTTGACGGTCAGCTTGCATACGCCAATTCTTATGACGGCAAAATAAGACTTTTCCACTCCCCCGATATGTATTCGGAAACCACCCAAAAGCTGGGCAGAAATGATATTGAACTTCATCAGTACAACAGCCCGAAAGCCGCTTGGAGCAAAGATTTCACTTACCCTTGGGAGGCTGATGAGTTTGTCCGCATTTTTACCGAAAATGTGCTGCCTGCACTGAATGGGGGCGACAGCATTTCCATCGAAGGCGCTGTCAGCGAGGACAAAAATGTACGTACAGAGCTGTGCGAAAAACTTAAAAAAATTGCCGCTAAAAAGGGCGTAAACATTGAAAACCTCCAGCTTATATGCGCTTACAAGCAGGGATTCTCCTGGATAGATGAGGTTGTCATTCCACAGTTGAAATGTAAAAATCTGGATAATATCACAATATATTTCAAGCCTTATCTTGCCCCGGGCGAGACCGAATGGCGTGACGAAGACGGCGCCACCCCGTCCTATCACAATCTTGGCGGTGACGAAAAAGACAAGTGGCTCGATTTGCCTATCCGCTGGCTTCAGGAGCTTTATCCTATCGCCGATGTGCTTGCAAATCAGCTGAAAATTGACGAAAATGCCATCAATTTTGCTCCGCTCGACACCGCTGAGGACATAACCTATGCTATTGAAGCTGGCGAAATGCGCTTTACATACAAGGCGCACGCCTCCGAGCGTCCTTTCATGGATGAGTATCCGAATATGGGCAAAGTACATCCGTCGACAGGCTATATCAAGGTGGTCAGAAATGGCGAAATCCTTTGCGAATGTGACATAAAAACCGACCTTGAGCGTATCTGGGACAGTTATCAGTCTGAGGTCCTGCCCGCTGTAAGGCATTGGTGTGAAGAAAATTATCCCGATATTTCGGCTGAAAATCAGCCTTTCTTTGCTGAGCTGAAACTGGAAATAAATGTAAGTGAACCAGACTATCGTCTGCCTTCACGAGAGGATATGATTTCCTCCCTTGACGCTCTGCATGAGGATATGTATTTCCTCGGCAGTGACTATTTCAAGAACTTCGGCAATGAAAAATGCGGCGCGATGTTTGATGCTCCGGGGCTCATTCTCCCTGTAATTCACAACACAAAGTGGGCGCCTCGTTTTACTGCTACGCTGAGTCAGCCGCTTGCAGCTCATCCTTATCTTGAAGTGGATGGCAAAATCGCTGCTCAGCCTCGCAAACGCGACGAAATATCCCTTTATATCAGCCGTATTTCATACGAAAACGGCCTTGTTTTTGATATTTCCGCACAGGGTGTGGACAATTCACTTCTCGCTTCCTATGCTGAACTTATCGGCAAAAATATTATAAATCGAGGCAAGTGCACAATGCGTTTTATTGCCGATAACGGCAATATTCACACAGCTTGTCCGCCTGATATTCCTGTTAAAAAATGTAAAAAAATCACCGATATTGACATACACGAAGGCCAGCTTTTCAGCTATGAAATGTACATTGATTTAATAAATGAACTGAAAAATGTGGAAGGAATCGAGGTTTCCGAAGTTGCTTCTTCGGCTGTTTTCGGCTCGAAAATCTACGCAATTTGGCTCAGGCCGAAGTATGAAGGCTATCTTTCGATGACCAAGCGTCTTACAAGAGTGCCGAGCGAGTTTATCAATTCCCGCCACCACGCAAACGAGGTTTCGTCGACAAATTCGGCATTTATGCTGCTTAAAAAGCTTCTTACAGAGGAAAAATACGCCGATATTGCCGATAAAATGAATTTTGTCATTGTGCCGTTTGAAAACACCGAGGGTGGAATTATCCACGATATGCTTCAGAAAGAGCATCCAAACTGGAAGCTGCACGTTGCCCGTTTCAACGCTTCAGGAATGGAGTTTTACCGTCAGCATTTCGATATAAACACACCGCATCATGAGGCGATGGGGCTGACGAGGATTTATGAGAAGTTCATCCCTGATATTCTGGTCGACAACCACGGTGTGCCGTCCCACGAATGGGAGCAGCAATTCTCCGGCTATACCTCCCCGTCCTACAAGGGCTTCTGGCTGCCGCGCTCACTGCTTTACGGCTATTTCTGGTATGTTACAAATGATGAGTACAAGGGCAATTTTGAAGTGAATAAGCAGATGGAAGATGTAATTGCCGATAAAATCGGCTCGATCCCTGAGATGGCAGCTCTCAACAAGGAATGGAGCAGGCAGTTTGAAAAATATGCTCACGCCTGGCTGCCGAAGCTCTTCCCTGCCGATTATTACAAGGATATGATCGATTACTGGATTCCGTATGCCTTTGACAGCAAGCACCGTTATCCTTCGATCCGCTTCCCGTGGCTGACCACAGTTTCGTACACAAGTGAGGTGGCTGACGAGACTGCACAGGGTGAATACCTTGACCTTTGCGCACGCGCTCATCTCGCCCACGATGAGGCGACTATCGATATGATAGCAGGAGCTCAGAGTGTTTATGAAAAATATATCGACAATGAAAATATGGTGGCGAGATATATTCGCCACAGACCGATGAAAGTGTAAAATTATGGAAAAATTATTAAATGAACTCACTATAAAAAGCCGTGATATTCTCGGCGAAAATCTCGTCGGTATTTATCTTCACGGCTCGCTGGCGATGGGCCATTTCAAGCCAAAAACCAGCGATATTGACCTTATAATCGTGGTAAACAGCCCTCTTTCCCACGATGAAAAGAGAAAGTATCTCGAAATGATCACCAGTCTCGATGAGCGCATCGAAATGAGCATCGTGCTCCGTTCAGCCTGCCGTCCTTTCGTACACCCTGCGCCCTTTGAGCTTCATATTTCAAAGGCTCATCTGGCATCTTACAAGGCAGATCCCGACGGATATATCATCCGAATGACCGGCACAGACAGAGACCTTGCAGCCCACTTCTCCATTATAAATACTCACGGAAAGAAGCTTTACGGCGAGGAAATTTCCGATGTTTTCGACATTGTCAGCCGTGAGGACTACATGGACAGCATTATTTACGACATTGTCAATGCGGCTTCAGAAATCACAGAAAATCCTGTTTATTTCACCCTCAACCTCTGCCGCGCTCTTGCTTACAAGCGCAAGGGGCTGATTCTTTCCAAGGGTCAAGGCGGCTTGTGGGGTATGGTAAACATTCCGGGCTATTCCAATTTTATCTTTTCTGCCGTACAAGCACAGCATTCAGGTGAGGAAATGATTTTCGATGCCGACAAGGCGGTGTCCTTCGCCCACAAAGTCCTCGACGAAATATTATAATATAATGAAAGCACTCCTGAACAGGGGTGCTTTTTTATTGCTTGTCAAAAAATAATCAGGTACTTGACTATTTAAAAATATTATGGTACCATATTATTACAACATATCGAATGTAAGGGAGGTTATAAACATGAATGAACATAGAAACTTTACCCACGACGATAGTCTTGGCGGAAGGCTGACAGCCTGTGGCAGATTTTTTGCCCACCGTATAAACGGGCATAAGGCTCAACGCAACGCTCTTGAGATTATCAGCAAAAACCCCGGCATAAGTCAGAAAGAGCTGGCTGAAGCTCTTGCGGTTCGCCCTGCGTCAATCAGCGAATTGCTGATAAAACTGGAGAACAAAGGTCTCATCACCCGTATCAAGGATGAAAAAGACCACCGCATTTCCTGCGCCGCCATAACTTCTGACGGCGAAAATGCGCTCAACACTCCCCTGCCTTCTCTGCCTGATCCTTTTGAGGCACTGACAACTGAGG
>JAFSBG010000148.1 GCA_017441945.1 Clostridia bacterium | reverse complement strand
TGCCTTGCGCAATGGGAAGTAAATAGACAGACCATAGGAGTTTGTCATATTGGAAGATGTGCGGTTATATTTTACTGTGCTGAGCAATGCTTTAGCAAGAGCATCGCCTTCTTCTGTGTTCATATTCTTTGCAAGATGAACAAGGTCAACCTGGTCGATTCTGCTGGAAGAACCGAATTCACGGGAGCCGCTTCTTGCCTTGGAAACCTGAGCATACTGTTCATTCTTGATAAGATCGTATGTATTCTTGGAGAAATCGCCGAGAACTGCAGGGATAGTTGCCTCTGCTTCTGCATGGTCTACGATAGACAGAGTTGTCGACTGACCTTTGCACTTCTGATTACATGTTTCAACAAAGTCATCAATGATATTCTTGCCGATTTCAATTGTGGACATGGATGTATTTTCAGAAAGCTTTGTAAGCCAATCTGTGTAGTACCAGCCGATGCCCGGCTCTGTTTCTTCACTTGCGATCATATAGTCGGCGTGCTTTGTAAGCATAAGAGCATTTTCTGTTGTTGCCATAAGACAAGCATCGAAGCCTACGAAATCAAATTTTACACCGCCTGCTGTGAGAGCCTTATCGATACCCGCAAGACTCATGGAGCCGCTCGATGCAAACTTTTCGTCATAGCCGAAGCCGCTTACAGATCCTCCGCCGTGATCCCAGAAAATAAGGGCATTACGGTTTGCAGGATAATTCTTCTTACACCACTTGATGAAGGAAGAAAGTGTGTCAGGATTTGTCATAGATTTGCTGCCAAGATCCTTTTCAAGGCAGACCATTCCATCGTCTCTTACCTGCCAGATCTGGTTTGTCTTGCTGCTGAGAACATCGTTCTGCCAGCGGTTACAGCCGCCAGTATAAACGATGAGGTTTACATTATCTGAAATATCTGCGTTGAGCATTTCCTGAAGGTCAGATGTCGCCATCTTGCTGCGGGACTCAAGGTCTGTACCACAAAGATAGACCATAAGTGTCACTTCATCTTTGCCTTTGCCCTTTATAGTTGTATACTTGTCACGGGCATTCTTTGCAACCGATGTATCAAGTGTACTTGTATTATCTTCATTGTCCCAGCCTGTGGAAACATTACCGCCACCAAGAGTGCCAAAAAGCGAAGAAAGATCAATAGATGGAAGCTGAGCCGCAGTTGTCTGCTGAGCCGCTGTAGTCTGCTGAACCTGCTGTGTAGGAAGTGTTGCTTCAACATCTCCGCCACCGCCAAAGAGCAAACTGCTGAGGCCACCACCGCCGCCTAGAAGAGCTACGAGAAGAAGAATGATAATCTTCGACATTCCTCCACGTGTAGATCTTGTGGTTTTGCCGCCCGATGGCTGACCGCCGGATGGTGCACTGCCCGGCACTCTGCCAGGTGCGCCTACCGGACCTGTGCCAAGACCTTCGCCACGTTTTTTAACGTCTTTGCCCTGGCCTGTGACATTCTTTTTACGACCTACCGGTCTATTTGGTGCCATATTTATACCCCCTGTTTATTATATCCTTATTTACATATATAATTATATCACATTTTCCGGCTTATTCAACCAAAATCCGTGTTAATCTTAAAGAAAAATGGCAGAAATCCACGATTTCCGCCATTTCTTATATGTATTTGAAATTACTTATCGAGAACTTCTACCTGAATAGCCTTGACAGCTTCTTCCATCATGATGATTTCTTCAGGAGAAAGCTTTATGTCAACACACTTTGCGTTGTCAGCTACATTTTCAGGCTTACGCATACCAACAAGAAGGCTCATTCTGTCATACTGTGTAAGTGCCCATGCTTCAACAAGCTGTGCAAAGCTGCAGTTGTGCTGTTTGCACATTGGTTCCCAGATCATAAACGCCTTGCGGAGACCTTCCTTATAGCTTTCGCCTACCCATGGAAGTCTGGAACGAATGTCTGTCTTCTTGAATTCCTTATCCATGAAGGATGGGGATGTGAGGAAGCCTTCTTCAAGAACGCCATAAGTCTGGAATGTTGTACCGTACTTCTTACATGCTTCAAAATAATCTCTGCCGTGGAATGGAGAGAGGATGCTGAAGAATTCCTGGACAACAGAAACACCGTCAGTAACCTTTGTTGGAGCTGCCTTATATTCATGAAGGTCAGCAGGCTGGCTGTTGGAAAGGCCGTATGTGCGGATCTTGCCTTCCTTAATAAGATCTTCGAGTGCGCCTACAGTTTCTTCTACAGGGAAGCTCTTGCAGACATAGTGTACGATGATGGAGTCGATATAGTCTGTCTTCATTCTTCTGAGAGAATCTTCAACGTCCTTCTTGACAGCAGGAGCGCGTGTGTCATTGTTTACAGTGTCACCGTCACGTTCATAATGGAAGTTGCCGCCTTCGTTTCTCCAGTTGAGTGAGCACTTTGTCTGAAGGATAAAGTCCTGACGTCTGCCCTTGAGAGCTTCGCCGAGGAGCTCTTCGCTGACACCTGTGCCGTAAACAGGGGCTGTATCGATATAGTTGATACCGTGTTCCTTACATGCATCGAGAAGTCTCTTTGCTTCGTCAACTGTGGAATCTCTGTCTGTCCATACAGAACCGCCGCCAAGAGCCCATGTACCGAGCGCTACTACTGATACATCAATATCTGTATTGCCAAGCTTCTGATATTTCATAATTATTCTTCCTCCGTTAATCTGTCGAATTCTGCAACTGCTTTTTCAAATTCTTCGTCGTCAAGAATGTCAACGAGTTCGAATTCTTCATCGTTTATTTCAACATAGCCATAGAAATAAATTTCTTCCGAGCCATCCTGCGGTACAAGAGCGATATATTCTTTGCCGTCTGCTTCAAATACGCCGAGGATTTCGCATTCTACGGATGTGCCATCATCAAAATCGAGAGTCATAAAATCTTTTTCCTGATCCATTATACATTCTCCTTTGCTGCATAACTGATTAAAATCTTTATATAAAAATCATAGCATATCTTGATATAAAAAGCAAGGGAAATAGACATAAGCTATATTTTAAATGTTGTTCTGCCCTTTCCCCTGCCGTTGCCAAACCAGTCGCCTCCGACACCGCTCGTTATCATCCATACGATTCCATTATTTACGCCGAAATTATAGCTTCCTTCAAACTTAGGATATCCTCCGCGTGAACGAATTGTAATTTCATCCAAACGATACCATCTACCACTTGTTTCTTCGCGGAACATTGCATTGCGCACTTCCAATGTACGTACTTCTCCTGCCAGTTCTGAGATGTAGTTTTCAAGAAAGATCGCCGTTGCTCCTCTGAAAGCTGAACATGCAAAGCCAAGGTCATAACTGCATAAAAGAGTGTATTTATCAGTTTCAAGATCGCATACCCATTGTTCCACAACAGTGTTGCCCGTTGTTTCAGAAGTCATACATCTCAAATGCATACGATACCAGTGTCCGCATTTCCATTCGTATGGCGCCAGACAATGTACACCTGTGCCCTCACCGCCAAATGTATCGGTTTTGTCGGTGTTATGCGGATAAACTCTCTGAGCTCTTATTGTTCTGATATCACCGTCATAATCTTCGCAGTACACATCCCAGAATGACATTATTCCCACTGTGCTGCCATCATATATGCGCTGAAAACCTGCATAAGCATTCACGCCCTCATACTCCGTCCATACAGTTTTATATTTTTTTCGCAACGGGGTATGGTCCATTTCCCAATTTCCGAGACAGCAATAAGTGCCTGCCGGCAGGTAATCACTTTTGAACTCTACAGAATATTCTGTATATCTTGTATTTTCGTCTATCTTAAACCATCCCGAAAGATATGGCGAACGATATCTGTCGCTGTTTACATAGCTGGCTATCTCATTTTTAGCAGGCAGACGAAATACCCTTTCCCAGTTCATTTTTACCATAAACACAAATTCTTCTCTATGTGCTTCTTTGCCATCAAAGTACCATACAGCCGTATGTCTGCCTTCTACCATACACTTCTGCATATTTGGATAAAAAATATGGAAAATGGTCGATTGCCCAGCTTCAAGCTTCCCTTTAGCCCAGCACCACATTTCTCCGCCATCAACAGATACACAGGCGGTTTTCCAGTTGAAGTCATTTGCTGTATCGTTTCTTACTTTAAGGCAAAAACTCGCATATTCATTTTCTTTCAGTTCACTCAGATTGAAAGATTGATTTGTTTCATATAATCTTATATCATCTGTGCTGTAAACAGCAATTATACCTTCAAATTTCAAGGTAACACCTCTTTATAGCTCAACATTTTTCATCAGAATACTATGTAGTTCAGCAGTAATTTCTCTTATCCAGTCGACATGCTGGAATGAAGAAAGTGTATCAAATATGTCGATATATACCATAAGCTCATCGACGCTTAAAGTGCCGTTGTGATACTTTTCATTGGTCTTTCGAGCCACATCAAGGAGTATATCTTTCTCAGCGCTGACTACTCTGTCTTCATCACCGCTTTCTATTCTGTGAAGTATACCACCTTCACCGTATACCAATACTTTAAGAAATTCCATAGTTCCTCCCTGATTTACATGGATTTCAGCAGATAGTGTCTTATGCTGTGATATTTAGGCTTTGTTTCAACTATCTGATATTCCTGTGAAAGGAAGTTTTTGATGCTGTATATATTTTCAGGTGATGTCACTGCGCAGATTCCCTGCTTATTGTTATTCTTTGCTATGCATTCGGCAACGAACAAAAGGGTTTTCTGAATCGAATAGCCTCGCAATTCGGGGTGAACAACAACATAGTCAAGCACTGCGCAGTCGCTGTTTTTCAGTTCGGATTCAAGATCGAGCATCAGATTTTCCTTTTCATCAGGGTTTACAAGGAGATTCATCTGCGCGACCAGTTTATCTCCATTATATAATCCAACACAATACTCATTTCTCAGTGATTTTCTCATTTCATTTTCTGTCAGAGCTTCGAAAATATTTCTCTCATCATTATTTGCGATATTGTTCAGCATTTCCTGCTGCAGTGCCATGCAATCATCATAGTCTTCTTCATCCAGCATCTTCATTGTCAGATTAAGCCATGTCAAATATCGGTTTAGGAATCTGATTTTCATCGGCGTTCCCATTTTCATGGCAAATGTGTAGGCGGCATATTGCTTATGAAGGTCATTTTCATAAAGTGGAATCTGCTCGGAAATGGAATCACATTTCACATTATGATCATAATTTTCGACAATGTAGTCGCACCAGATATTATAGAACGACATTATGTTAGGATATTGATACCCCAACGGAAGCAGTTCGCTTTTCTGCATTACAGGAATATTGCAGCCTGCAAAAAAGCGGAATCTGTAAGCAAAGTCGATAACCGAAAGATCTATTGTTTTCGAGCCGATTATGATATACAAAGTTTCAAAGAATGAAAGATATGTGACAAGGTCTGTCGGAATATTTCCGTCATAATCAGGGATGTCCTTTATGCCCCTGTTTCTGTCAAACAGATCTATATAACGATAGAATCGCATACACATTTCCGAATCATTGAAGCTTTTCATTATCTGCAGAAGAAGCTGTGTCTGCTGTATTTTCAGGTCTGCAGGCATAGCCGCAAGCTGCTGAAGTTCTTTTGGAATTGAATTATTTATAGCTTCATCCGATGGAGCCTGCTGCTCTGAATCTACAGAGGGCGAAGGCAAAAATGCACCTGAAGTCAATCTGTTGTACATCGCCTCATAATATCCGATATATAATTTAAGGCAGTTTATATTGCGTATAGCCGCGATGTCATCAGGCAGATTTTCAGGAAAACCCGGGAAACTTTCGAGCATAATGCCAATGATTCTCTTTTTATGCTTTAATGCCAGCCTGATTTCGTTACGATATACATCGTCTTCATTATTGATTTTTTCATCAAAAGAGGATTTCGACAAAAGTACGATAAAATTATCAGCCTCTTTGATATACATTTCAATATTTTCTCTGAAATCTCCGCTTCCCAGGCTCTTATGGTCAAAGAATACAGCATAACCATCCTTTGTAAGATCTTTAAAAAGCAGGAAGCCTTCTGTTCCAGCATCTTTTCGTCTGTAGCTTAAAAATACATCTTTCATAACATACACACTCTTTTTATTTAGTCTTCGATTTCGTAACAAGGCAATGTGAAAATCATAATCCGCTCACGGGAATCATTTCCTTCAAACAAATCTCCACATTCTATTTCATCATAAAACTCCAGCTCATTTACTGTCATCAGATATGAAATATATTCATCTGACGGATAGTAGAAAAACAAAAATATTTCCCTCATATTTTCGTAATACGAACCTATGATTCTTGCCATGACTTTATGGAGTATTTCCGCCGAAAATGGGTTGAAAAAATAACATCTGTTGACTTCATCAGGCACTTCATACTCCTCTGCCCTTGCCAGCACAAACTCCGCTTTTGCTATTGATTCATTATTATTTTCCTGAGCATCATTGTAGATTCGCTCATCATATTCAATACCTATTGTATTGGCTTTTGTCTGATGTGAAAGGAAAAAATCGACACGTCCCTTACCGCATCCATAGTCGAGTACAGTATCGTTTTCACCGATAAATCCGCTTTCTAGCAAGCGTTCGAGAACGCAATATGGCGTTGGCTCATAAGGATAGCGATAGTCGTCGGCATTTTCTTCGTCGCGGCCTGTTGTTTTTATATTCAGGAGATTATCCCATATATTTTCATTATCTGTCATTGTTTTCCTCGCAATGAAATCATTTATTCTGCTCTGCGTTTCTTTTTCATTTTATACAGCTCTTCTGTTGCAAGGCGAGCCTTGCTTACCGATATGTTTTTCTTCGGGAAACAAAAATAAGAAAACTCATTGTCGCCGATTCCTATTACATCGCCGATTTCATACCAGTAATAGTCGGAATAAAGTGTATGAGAAAACGTCGGTGGCTGAGTATAATCCAGCTTTCCTTCTGCCCCTGTAAGGCGGAATCCTTCGTTTGTATGGGTAAGATGGCCTGTTCCGATTTTGCATACGCCATCAAGATTTACCTGAATTGCAATATCAACATCGGTATCAAGCATATATGTGCCGTCTTCCAGCTCTTTTCTCACACATTCTCTCTGCCACTTATACCAGTCAGGAATATGCGGATATTCTGTAATACCGTCGTCAGCAGACAACTGACCATATTCGTTCATTGTCCATTTTTTATTGCACGAATGGCAAGTGAGATGAATACCTTTTCCCTCCATCTGGTTTTCCTTTCCGCAGTGAGGACATTTATAGAGAATTCTATGAAGCCCGTCTGCGCGGAATGGCACATCAATGGAAATCTTATTGTCCCTCTGCCACGCAAAGCTATCAAATGAGAAGGATTCTTCCAGCAAGGCATCGAGCTCACTCACAGATTTTTCCTTTACTTCTTCTGCTGTTGCGATACATTTCACATGAGCGCTGACTTTGACATCGCGTATCTGAAGCATATTATACAGAGGGTCTCTGTGGAATGCCCCCTGTGTTATGACAGTTACAACAGGCACACCGAGGCGTTTCATCAGAATGCCTAATTTTTTCGGCATAGTAGTTGCACAGCCATCAAAGGAATAGCCTGCTTCCGGATACATGAGCACGCTTGTTTTGTTTTCCTTGAGCATGTAATTGATATCCTTGATAAGCGACATATCGGCAACATACTTATGTGTCGGTGTGCAGCCGAGAATACGCATAAGCTTGCCAAGAAAACCGCTCATAGCATCGACAGATGTGACTATGCCAAGTTTCTGTGGATAAAATATGCCGAAGGCAAGCTTCATATCTGTGAAGCTTGAATGATTCATCAGAATAAGGCACGGCTGGTCTTTAACCAAATCCATACGCTCTGTTGTATATGTAAACTTTGTCTGAAGCAATGTCGGTATGCAGGCTAAGCGCACGATTGTTGCCAGCCACAGCGGCGGTTTAAGCGGTGTTTTATGCTGGAGTCGTGGCAATTTCAGAACTTCTTCATAGGACATCTCTTTTATATTTATTTTCATTGTTATTCCTTCCTTTCACAGCATATTGAAGGACTTTTTACTTATTATTTATTATAACATACAATGTCAAAAAAGGACAGAGGATTTGCTCCTCTGTCGATAAATCTTATGCCTTTCACGGGTGATTATCATCAGTGGCAACAGTTTTAATACCTAAAATCCACCGGTATTCTGATGTAACAACGAATATGTGTATCTCTTTTTCGTTCAACAACACATGATACATTGTTAAAATTACCTTCTGCAACCACAAGAATATCCTTTTTTACCTCAATCACAATACCCATATGATCGTGTGGCGAATCGCAAAACACATTGTCGAAGATGACTATATCTCCGGATTGCGGTTCGTCACTTTCCAACATATAAGTTATACGGTGGTCTGCCTTTGCCCATTGTACCCATGCTGGACAAGCCGCAAGAGAGAAGGAACACTCCGTCGGCTTATAAGGAATACACATACCTGCCTTTTTGCAACAATAAAGAACAAATGCCGCACACCATAGGGCATCAGCCTCTTCCACACTCCATTTTGGAAACAGTTTAACAATTTCATGTATATTCGACTCTGTACCCATGATTTTACCGTGGAAAGATTTACGTGCTTCCTGCTGTGCCACTTCAGCCAATATATTCATATGAACCCTCCTCTCATTTTCCTAATTATAACATAATTCGAATGAAAAAGCCAGGGGCATTTCTGCCCCTGCCAAATCGTTTATTATGCCGCTTCAAGCATTTTTTCTATTGATATGCCGTAGCCTTTGGTCGGCTCGGCCACAAGGACGTGAGTTACGGCTCCGATGAGCTTATCATCCTGAATAATCGGGCTGCCGCTCATTCCCTGCACAATGCCGCCTGTTTTTTCGATGAGTTTCTCGTCTGTGACCTTTATCATCATATCTTTGAAGTCGCCTTCCTGCGTCTCAAAGATTTTTGTGATTTCGACATCATAGGTTTCAATCTGTTCTCCGCTGACATTTGAAATTATCTGTGCTTTGCCCTTTTTGATCTTGTTTTTATCGGCAATTTCAAAGGCCTTGCGGTTTTTATACAGATTTTCATCTGTTATGACACCATATACTCCGCTGTCTGTGTTTTTCTCAATAGTGCCCTGATTTACCGTGACCTGATAATCCCCCTTCAGTTCACCCGGCTCACCTGCTTCGCCTTTTTTGACGCCTATAACGGACGATGGCATAAGTGAGCCTCGTTCAACATGCATCAGTATTTCTGTGTCTATATCTGAAACGCCGTGACCGAGAGCTCCGAATCTTCCCGTTTCAGGGTCGACAAAAGTTATAGTACCGATACCCGCCATACTGTCGCGGACGTAAGCACCGATATAGGCTTTGCCCTCATTGGAAATCACAGGTTTTACCTTAACTTCCATCTGCGCGCCATTACGAAGTACCTCAAGAGTGATTTCGCCTTTGCAGCTATTTACAGTTTTTGCCAGTTCCTCATTGGTTAGAATCACTTTGCCGTCAGCACTCAGTATAACATCGCCGATGTTCAGTCCCGCTTCTTCTGCCGGGCATCTGCCGTCGATTTTATTAAAACTGATTATTGCCGCACCATCTGTGAAAAACTTCATTCCCGTTGTTCTGCCCAGCGGGATAAGTTCGCCCTCCAATGCATAAACCGACACCGAAAATGCCAACAATAAAGCAAAAGAAATCGCCATTTTCGAAAAAATGGCGATGGATCTTTTTATCATATTTCCACCTCCCGCATATTATTGTTGCCGAGGCACGGCATTTTAATATGCTGAAAATATGGGAGGTATGGCAGATTTTTACAATACGTTGGATGAGCCGAGAACGTTTCTGATCTTATGTCTTACCATTTCAACGATTTCGTCTCTGCCGTCCTTGAGGTACTGTCTTGGGTCGAAGTGTGTTGGGTTTTCCCAGAGGTGCTTTCTTACGGAAGCTGTCATTGCGATACGAAGGTCAGAGTCGATGTTGATCTTGCAGACTGCCATCTTTGCTGCCTGGCGGAGCATTTCTTCAGGGACACCGATAGCATCTGGCATCTGGCCGCCGAACTTATTGATTGTCGCAACATGCTGCTGTGGAACAGAAGATGCGCCGTGAAGAACGATTGGGAACTCAGGGAGTCTCTTCTGGATTTCTTCGAGAATATCGAAACGAAGCTGTGGCTTCTGACCTGGCTTGAACTTATATGCGCCGTGGCTTGTGCCGATAGCGATAGCGAGAGAGTCAACGCCTGTGCGTGTTACGAATTCTTCAACTTCCTTTGGATTTGTGAACTGTGCATCTGCATCGGAAACATTGACGTCGTCTTCGATACCAGCAAGCTTGCCGAGTTCGCCTTCAACTACAACACCTCTTGCGTGTGCATAGTCAACAACTTCCTTTGTGATGCGGATATTTTCTTCAAAGCTGTACTTGGAGCCGTCGATCATAACAGAGGAGAAACCGCCGTCGATGCAAGCCTTACAGATTTCAAAATCTTCACCGTGGTCAAGGTGGAGAGCGATTGGAAGGTCTGTATCAAGGATAGCAGCTTCAACGAGCTTCATAAGATAAGCGTGCTTTGCATACTTTCTTGCACCTGCAGAAACCTGAAGGATAACAGGGGACTTTTCGAGCATAGCTGCTGTTGTGATACCCTGAACGATTTCCATATTGTTTACGTTGAAAGCGCCGATAGCATAACCGCCCTTATAAGCGTTTTTGAACATTTCTTTTGTTGTTACCAGTGGCATATATATCCCTCCATAAAATAATTTTCATTATATAACTATATTTTAGCAGATTAAATAGTATAAATCAACCATAATTATTGATTTTTCCTCGGGTTGATGATATAATATTTTTATATATGAATCATTACGGCTATGAAATACTTTTTATTGCCGTAAATACAATTATTTTTGTAAACAAATAATTTTTATTGAGGTGTATTATGTTAAAAGGTGCTTGTATTTTCGGCCAGTCCGGCGGCCCGACTTCTGTAATCAACGCCAGCGCATTCGGCGTATTTGATGAAGCTATCAAGAATCCTAACATCACTCGTGTTCTCGGTGCAGCTCACGGTATCAAGGGTGTTCTTAACGATCAGCTTTATGATATTTCCTTTGAAGCTCAGGGCGAGCTTGAAAGACTCCCTTACACTCCATCCTCCGCTCTCGGCTCCTGCCGCTATAAGCTGGCTGACCCTGACAAGGATGACACAGACTACAAGAGAATCCTTGAAATTTTCAAGAAGTACGATGTAAGATACTTCTTCTATAACGGCGGCAACGACTCTATGGATACTTGCAACAAGATTTCCAAGTATATGCAGAAGGTCGGCTATGAATGTAACGTTATCGGCGTTCCTAAGACAATTGACAACGACCTTTACGGCACAGACCATTGCCCAGGCTTCGGCTCTGCTGCAAAGTACATAGCTACATCCTGCATGGAAGTTTACCAGGATGCCCGCGTTTATGACACAGGCACTATCATCATCATGGAAATCATGGGCAGAAATGCAGGCTGGCTCACAGCTGCGGCTTCTATCGCAACTCATGCAGGTATGGGTCCTGACCTCATCTATATGCCTGAATGTGAATTCGACCTTGACAAGGTTATCGGCGAAATCAAGGAAGTTTATGAACGCACAGGCAACTGCTTCGTAGCTGTTTCCGAAGGTGTTAAGGATAAGGACGGCGTATTCATTGCTGAATATGGCTCCAAGGACGGCGCTGTTGACGCATTCGGTCACAAGCAGATGGGTGGTGCAGGCGCATTCATTGCTTCCGAAGTAAAGGCTAAGATCGGCGCAAAGACAAGAGCTATCGAGCTCTCCCTCCTCCAGCGTTGTGCAGCTCACTGTGCATCCCAGACAGATATCGACGAAACTGTTATGGCTGGTCGTATGGCTGTCAAGTATGCTGCTGAAGAAAACATGACAGACGTTATGGTTGCTTACGAAAGAAACGCAAAGTCTATGGAATATATGACAATGTTCAAGCCATTGCCTCTTGCACAGGTTGCAAACACAGAAAAGAAGTTCCCTCTCGAATGGATCAACGAAAAGCATAACGGCATCACAAGAGACTTCCTCCCTTATGCTCTTCCTCTCATCGAAGGCGAAACAAAGATCAAGTGGGAACACGGCGTTCCACGCTTCGCTCGCCTCAACAAGGTTCTTGCAAAGTAATAAGACTTTTCAAATGCCCGGGTGAAATATCCCGGGTATTTTTATTTTATTTGTTATTTTTCATAAATTGTTCACAATAAATTTTACATTTCAAACATTTTATTTTTCTGTACTTTTTGACAAAACAGGTATATAATTATTCTGTATTATTTCTATCAGTTTAAGGAGTTGTTTATGGCAAAGGCAAAAAACAACATGAGAATAGTCATTGCCGGCGGCGGTAAAGTCGGTATCGCTCTTATGCGCCATCTTTCTGCCGAAGGACACGATGTTGTTGTTATAGATAAAAACAAGGATGTTCTTGAACACAAGCTGGCAAGCTATGATGTAATGACTGTTTCAGGCAACAGCGCCACCATCGGTACTCTCCGTGAAGCGAATATCGAACAGACAGATATTCTTATCACAGTTACAAGTGATGACGCCATAAATATTCTTTCCTGCCTTACGGCAAAAAGATTAAATCCAAAATTACATACTATTGCCCGAATCAGAAATCCCGAATATATCGAACAGCTTTATCTGATGCGCGATGTTTTCGGTCTTTCACTTATAATAAATCCGGAACGAGATACCGCTCGCGAAATATACCGTCTTATTCAGTTCCCTGAATTTTTAAAGCACGAAACCTTCGCCCGTGGCAGAGTCGAAATTGTCGAGCTCAGGCTTCGCGAAGGCGGCGCACTTGACGGCAAAAGACTTATGGACCTTCCAAAGCTTCTCGGCAAGATCAAAGTCCTCGTCTGCGTTGTGGTTCGCGACGGCAAAGCATTCATCCCGACAGGTACCACAACACTGATGGCAGGCGACAACATCTATGTCACCGCTCCTGTTACCGTCCTTACAGACTTTCTCAAGAAGGTCGGCGTAGCAAAACGAAAGATTAAAAATGTTATGCTTCTGGGCGGCAGCCGTGTGGGCTACTATCTTTCTTCTATTCTGGCTAATACAGATATCCACGTTAAAATCATAGAAAACGATCGAGACAGATGCCTTGAGCTTTATGAACGTCTGCCTAAGGCTTCCATTATCCACGGCGATGCATCTCTCCCTCAGGTGCTTGAAAGCGAAGGAATGTCTGAAATGGATGCTGTCGTAACCCTCACAGGCCTTGACGAACAGAATGTAATAACTTCCATGCACGCAGCTTCTTCAGGGGTTCCTTATGTTGTGACAAAAATCAACCGCCTTGAAGTTACCGGAATGCTGGAAAATATGCCTATTGGCAGTGTTGTAAGCCCTAAGGAGCTTTGCTCCGCAAACGTAGTGCGTTATGTACGCGGTGTTCAGAATCAGACAGGCTCTGCAAACACACTTCACAAAATCGCAAACGGCAGAGCTGAGGCTCTCGAATTTACAATAACAGATCAGGTTCTCAACAGAAATATCCCGCTCAAAGATATTTCTTTGAAGAAAAATATCCTTCTCGCCTGCATACTTCGTAACGGACGTGTTTACATCCCGGACGGTAATTCCACCTTCAATACAGGTGATACGGTAATTATCGCTACTACGCGTGAAGAGCCGATTTTGAAATTCAACGACATTTTCGCATAGGTGACACACTATGAATGTTAAATATGTAAGCAGAATCATCGCATTCTCTGTGATGGTATCATCAATTTTCATGGTTGTTCCGTTCAGTATTGCCATTTTTGACGGGCAGCCTGACAATGCATTTTCGTACTTTGTCTCTATGGCTTTGATGCTGATATTCAGCCTTTCTGTACTGTTTATCACTAAAAATCACTCAACCAATATCTATGCACAGGAAGGCTTTGCAGCTACAGGGCTTTCGTGGATAATTATTTCGTTATTCGGCGCCCTTCCCTTTACGATTTCCGGCGAAATCCCAAGCTATGTTGATGCTCTGTTTGAGATAGTTTCCGGCTTCACAACGACAGGCGCATCAATCCTCACTGACATTGAGGCGCTTTCCCGCTGTAATCTTTACTGGCGCAGCTTCAGCCATTGGCTTGGCGGTATGGGTATGCTTGTATTTCTTCTCGCTGTAATTCCACAGGCAAAGAAGAATGAGGGCGGCGGCATCTATCTGATGCGTGCAGAAAGCCCCGGACCGAGTGTAGGCAAGTTCACCCCTCATATCAAGCATACAGCCCTTATTCTCTATGGGCTTTATATTCTTCTTACTGTACTTTGCGTTTTATTTTTGCTTTTGGGCGGACTCCCGCTTTACGACAGTCTTTGTCTTGCATTCGGTACAGCAGGCACCGGCGGCTTCGCCATTCTCAACAGCAGTATAGGCTCATACAGTATGTATGTTCAGGGAGTTATAACTGTTTTTATGTTCCTTTTCGGCATAAACTTCAATATGTACTTCCTGCTGCTTCTTGGACACATAAAGGAAATTTTCAAAAACGAAGAGCTGAAGGCGTATATTGTTATTTTTTCCGCCTCTATACTGCTTATAACTCTCAATATTTTCAAGATGTATAACTCTGTTTTTGAAGCATTTCACCATGCAGCCTTTCAGGTCAGCAGTATTATGACAACAACCGGTTATGCAACTGTCGATTTTGAGCTTTGGCCTGCTTTTTCCAAATCTATTTTGTTCCTGCTTATGTTTATCGGCGCTTGCGCAGGCAGTACGGGCGGCGGACTCAAGGTTGCACGAATCCTGCTTTTGGGCAAGTCTATACGAGAAACCATCAGTAATGCACTTCACCCTCGCAGGGTTTCTGTCATCCGAATGGACGGCAGAATTGTGGACAAAAATGTTGTAAACAGCACAAACGCATATCTTGCCGTTTACTGTATGCTTATTCTTGTCAGCTATGCCATAATTTCCATCGATAATTATTCGCTGGGTACAAATATTTCGGCAGTTGTCGCCTGCTTCAACAACATAGGCCCAGGTTTTGAAATGGTTGGTGCAACAGGAAACTACAGCCATTTCAGCATTCTTTCCAAGCTTGTGCTTACAGCAGATATGCTTCTCGGCAGACTGGAAATCTTCCCTCTGCTTACACTTATCAGCCCTGACCTCTGGAGCAGAAAGAGATAAAAGTCACATAAAAAGACCGCTTTAACAAGCGGTCTTTAATTTTTATTTTTCTGTCAGTTTTCCATTTTCAAAAGAATAGATATTTTCCATTTTCACTCCGTATGTACCATTTACACGGCATATATGAGGTTCAAATGTAAAAGCAGTTACCGAAGATAATTTTTGAGCATTCCCCTTTTCAATATATACTCTGTCCTTTTTATCCATAACAATTGAGTGACCAAGATTTCCAAGAAAATCAAGATTCATATAACCTTTTTCAACTATAATTTTATTTATGTGATAATAAAGTTCTTCAAATGTTGTATTTTCGGTAACAAAGTTCTTCATTGAACAATGAAGGTATTCTTCCATAACAATTCCATTACGCCACTCTTCATTGGTAATTTCAGTTAAATTATCAACTACTTTACCATTTTCAAGAATAACAGTACGGGCATAATCTCCCCAAATATTATTATTCTGAGGGCTTAAATCTATTGTTATTATATCATCATGCTGAATCAAACTATCAGCCGTCTGATAGTTTTTACCTGATACAGAAAGAACTGTATCTTTACCGCTGAAAACAAATGCACCAACATCCCAATACCAGAAAGAATCTGCTCCATTTTCCAGCATATACTGTTCACATATTCTTCTGACTTTTTTCAGGCTCATTCCCGGGGATATTACTGCTTTAAGATATTCTAGAGTTCTTCTGCACAGCTCCTGCATTTCATAGACAGTCATAGTATTCACCCTTATATGCTATTTTGCGCACTTCGGACAGATGCACTTGCCATCCTTTTCGATTTTGAAAAGGTCGGAGAACTTTTCGCCGCAGCTTTCGCAGACGATTGTATTACCCATATTCTTTGGTGGGATTTCAATCTGAGCTTCCTCAACCTTGCATAAAGTCTTGAAGTCGACTTCCATAAGCTTCTTTGCAATTTCAGGCTTTGTCGGAGCCTGCACAGAAGAAATGTCTGCATATACGCGGACACCCTTGCCTGTTTCAGCCTTTACAAGTGTAATTGCAAATCTTCCCATATTATCAATAGCAAGGTTGCCCTTACCGATTGTACAGCCTGTTGTGCACTGAATACCGTCGATCATACAGTTTTTAGCTTCGGCAATGCAGTAGAGATTTTCGCCTTCCTTTGCATCAATAAGCTCGAGAGCATACTTGCTGAGGAGATAGCCTGATGTTACACCCGGACAGAGATGACCGTGGAACTTTACGATTTCTTCAAATGGCATTGACATAAATATAGCCTCCGTTGCATTTATTATGATTTAACTATATCATATTTTTTCTGTGATTTCAACAGAAAAGCACTATCCATTTTTACGGACAGTGCTTTATTTTTATCTGAGTGTTCCCTTTCCGAAAAGGAAATATTTTTCCTGCATCATGTGACGCATACCGATAGGGCCCGCACAAGGATATTTCTGTGTGCTGATACCCATTTCACCTCCCAGGCCGAATCCTATGCCGTCAGTAAGTCTTGTCGAAGCATTATGACTTACCACATTGGCTTCAACATTTGCCATAAAATATGCGGCATTTTCAGGATTATCTGTTACGATAGCTTCTGTATGAGGTGTGCGGTATGTGTTGATATGTTCAACAGTTTCGTATATGTCATCGACAATTTTAACTGCCAGGAATGGTGCGAAATACTCTTCTGCCCAGTCTTTTTCTTCTGCTTTTTCCAGACCGAAATGCTGCGCCATCTTTTCACATCCTCTGAGAGTGATGCCATTTTCCTGCAGGGTTTCCACCAGCTCTTTCATGCTTTCCATCGGCCAGTTTTTGTGTATGAGAACAGTTTCTGTCGCATTGCATGCAAGCGGACGGGGTACTTTACTGTTGACAGCAATATTTATCGCCATTTCTTTTTGAGCGCTTTCATCAATAAAGATATGGCAGTTTCCCGGTCCTGCACCAATTACAGGGATATTGGACTGTTTTTTGATGTCAGCAAGAGCAGAATAACCGCCACGGACAATGGCAAGGTCGATATATCTGTCGAGCTGTACCATTTCATATGTGATGTCATGACCTGTCTCCTCGACAAGGGCAATGACATTTTCATCAATTCCGCACTTGCTGCAAGCCTTTTTCAGCACATCAACGATGGCTTTATCAGTATTGACAGCATTTTTACTGCCCTTGAAAATGATTGCATTGGCTGTACGCATACACAAGGCGGCGCTGTCTGTGATAACGCTTGGACGAGCCTCATAAACGGCAAGCACCACACCGAGAGGAATAAGCTTTTTCTCACGAATAAGACCGTTTGCTTCCTCTGTGTGCTCTGTCACAGTACCGACTATATCTTCAAGCTTTGCGGCATCTTCAAAATACGCCGCCATAGCTTCGATATCCTTTTCAGATATACTAAGAATGTTGATTCGCTTTCTTTCGAGATTGATGCTTTCAGCGATTTCTCTGTCTTTTGCATTTGCATCAAGAATTACCGATTTATTTTCACGCATCAGCTCTGCCATTGTATAAAGGCATTCGCTTCGTTTCTCAGCGCTTACCAAGGCAAAGGCTCTTGAAGCTTTTTTAGTACAAATAATTTTACTGAGTAAAGTTTCTGTCATTTTATTCCTCCTCATTGAAGTATTCGTAAGCCGAAATCAGCTCACGGCTGTATGAATGGGTGGAATTATCCCTGAAATCTTTAAAAGGCATATCTTCAACGATTTTACCCTGACTCATAACTGCAATTCTGTCCCACTTATCGTATGAAAAGTCGATGTCGTGAAGAATTACAAGCAGGCTTATCTTCTTCTGGTCTTTGATTCGGTTGATAAGGTCGAAAATATCCAATGTGCTCTTTTTATCCAGCATTGATGTGGATTCATCTGCGATAATCAGACGCGGAATTGGAATGAGGGCACGGGCAATACAAACCTTCTGGCGCTGACCGCCCGAAAGCTCTCTTATCGGTCTGTCAAGATATGGAACTATATTTTTATCCACATAGGCGAGGGCTTCTTCCATAGGGAGATATTCCCTGTTGTTTCGTTTGCAGATACGTTCTGTTTCGGCGAGAGTTTTTCTCACAGTGAAGTTAGGCTCAAGAGCGCTGTACGGATCCTGAAAGATGTACTGAATCATTGCGCACTGGGAGAAAGAACGCTTTTTCAGCGATGATGAAAGAAGAACATTATCGATATGGATCTCGCCGCTGTCGGGCACTTCCATACCGACGATCATTTTGGCAAGAGTAGTCTTACCGCTGCCGCTTTCACCTGCAAGAACAAGGCTTTCGCCATCGTTGATAAGCAGGTCAACATGGTCGGAAGCTTTTACATTGCCGTAATTTTTTACTATATTATCCAGTCTTACCATAATTTTCTCCTAAAAATCGATGATCCTGTCCGCAATTTTCTTGAGGAGCGGACGGCTGTGAGCTACCATCAGCATTGTGGTGTCACCTTTAAGACTGACTATGAACTCGGATATTTCTTTAAGTGTAATAAGATCGATTGCCGAAGATGGTTCATCCATGATGAGTATATGCGGCTTTTTGATATTACACAAAAACATTACCATTCTTTGAATCTGGCCGCCTGAAAGCTGAGATGGATAACGTTTAAGAAGATCCTTTTCAAGCTTAAGCTTTGTAAGAAGGCTGTCAACCTCATCTTCATTGCGCTCCATGCCATTGCCCTTGAGAGTGAGATTGAGCATTTTATCAATAGTCAGACGAGGATTGAGCGCCGCCTGGGCATACTGAGGACAATAGCTCACGCGCTTATAAAACTCAGGACCAGGCTTCGGCAATGGTTTACCTTCAAGAAGCGCTGTTTTATATGTAACTTTTCCCGGAAATGTCGCGGAGAAAAGCGACTCAAGAAGGCTTGTCTTGCCGCATCCGCTTTTTCCGAAAAGACCGACAAACTCACCCGGCTTGACATGGATATTGCCGTACTCAATTTTTGTACCGTTGGAATATTCAATCTTATAATCTTCGAGATAAAGCATACTAATCCTCCTCCGATACAAGCAATGCAAGGCAGACAACGAACACAAGAACAACGAGAATTACCGGAACAAGATACCATAGGAACACGTTGTCGTAATAGAGTTCTTCATAATCCATAGCCGCTCTTATCAGCTTGCCCCATGTCTTGGAAAGCGGGTCACCGACACCGAAGAATGAGAGTGTTGTTTCGTATGTAACCGCTCTGTTGCACTGAAGCACAAAGAACGAAATAAATGTCGGTGCAACATCAGGCACAAGTTTACGGCAGACATCGAACACATTGCCTTTCATAAGCATTGTGTATTTGACCTTGTTTTTGGACATACTGTCAAGCAGCTTGCCTCTTACGATTTTGAATACTCGCGCCCATGAGAAGAACACGATGGCAAGAACTGTATTTGTCATTGTCGGCTCTGCAATAACCGCAACGAACATAATCACAACGATTTCCGGAACGATGATAAATATATTTGCCAATGCCGTTATTGCATCGTTGACCACTTTACCGAAATACGCCGCGCAGAATGCAAGGAATGTTCCGAGAATTGTGGACAATGCGCCCGAAATAAGAGCAAGCACAACGGTTATTCTGAAGCCGTTGATGAGAAGCGAGAAAATATCGTGCCCCATTTCATCTGTACCAAGAAGATACTGCGATGATGGCGGAAGCAGCGAATCATGGCTGAAATCATCGACTTCATAAGGCATTATCTGCGGAGCAAATATGGCAATAAGCAGGTATGCAGCCAGAACAACAAGGCATAATTTTTTATAAAGGGGCATTTTGCCCAAAGCTTTTAATATTTCCATACTGCCACCTTACTTTGATTTGATGAATCGGTTTATAAACAATTCAAACACAAGATTTATTATTATTCCATAAATGCACGATGTGAGCAGGATTCCCTGCATAAGCGGATAATCGCGGTAGTTTGTGGCATGTCTGAGCAAGGCACCCACACCCGGATAAGAAAATACCGATTCGACGAGAAGCGAGCCCATAACACACATAATAAGCTGAATATTGATTCGGCCTACAATATCAGGAAGAATATTTTTGACGATAAACTGTGTATACAGCTTGATTTTCGATACTCCGAGATAGTTTGCGAAAGCCACATAAGGCTCTTTCTTTACCTTTATCGTACTGTTGTATACGAAAATTGTCATTGTCGGTATTTCTGAAATTGTAAGGACTGCATAAGGCAAAACCATGTGCTTCAGAAGGTCTGCCGTATATCCCGGGTCACCCGGCATCATGCCCGGTGTTATAGCACCTGTTGCCGGAAACCATCCGAGCTGATATGCAAAAAGCATCTGGGCAAGCGCCGCAAGAATAAATGCCGGCACAGCCTGCACGGCGAGCACAGGAGGGACAAGCAGCTTGCCTCTGTCCTTTGCCATCATACCCATCCACACGCCGAGAACAAGGGCAATTATCGTACCCGAAACCATTGCAGGGATTGAAAGGCGAAGTGTCCACTTTGTCGCCGCCATAATTCTGTCAAGAACCGGAGTTTTATATGTGAATGATGTGCCAAGATCAAGCTTTGCAAGGTTTTTCAGATACTGAATAAACTGCTCATGCATAGGTTTGTCCGGCGAATAATATTCTTTGAAGTTTTCGAGCACAGCCGATGGAACCTCATCTGCATAGCCGCTGCCCTCACCTGTCAGCGCATAAAGCGGGCTGCCCGGAATGAGTCTTGGCAGGAAGAAGCTTATTGCAATGATAAGGAAAAAGAATATGAGATATTTTGTAAGGTGATGTAATATATTCTTCACGTTTCCCTCCGTTTTTACAAATAAATACATGGAGAAACACGGATAGCTCCGTATCTCTCCATGTAGGCAGTTCATAACGAACTGCCGTTGGTTCAATTTATCCCTATTCTGCGCAGTCCGGGCAAAGAACCTTGCCGTCTGCCTTTACAGCAACATATTCGCTGAATGTTTCGCCGCACTTATCGCACTTAATAAGCTTCTTTGGCTTTCTTTCAGGAATTTCAAGTGTTGCTTCTCTGTATGTGCAGGTTGTCTTAGGGTCAGCCGCAATAATATTCTTAGCCAGTTCTTCAGGTGTTTCACCTGTGATATGCATATTGTCGATGACAACGCGGACACCCTTGCCTGTATCTTTCTTAACAAGTGTAATTGCACCCTTGTCAAGATTGCGAACAACGAGATTTCCCTTGCCTGTTGTGCAGCCTGTAACCATCTGTATTGCATCTGTCATACAGTTCTGGAATTCGACTACTGCGTAAAGAGGATCACCCGGCTTTGCGCCGATAAGCTCCATTGCATATTTGCCGAGAGCATAACCAGATGCAACACCGCCACAGAGATGACCGTGGAACTTTACTACTTCTTCAAAAGGTACATAAGACATATATATTTCCTCCAAATTTATTTTTTGTTTTTTCGCGGCTCAAGACGATAATATGAGCTGTCTGTATATTCACGGACTTTAAGTCTGCCTGCCGCAAGGGAAAGCGGCTTGAAAAGAGCTTCTGCCCCTTCTTTAAACCATACGGAGCCGACGGCTGTAATACCGCTTCCTCTGTATGCTTCAGGATAATATGGCAGAGAAAAACCGCCGAGAAGGATATCTTCTGCGCCTGTACACATGGAAACAATATCCTCTGTCGTATGATTTATCATTGTGGTGCCAGTTATTGTGACCTTATTGCAGGTTGGCAAAAGCTCCGCCTGCCTTTCCATTGGAACGACAACTGCGCCTTCCACTGTGCCCTGCATATCGATAGCACGATCAAAACAGATGATTTCCTTGACCTTGTCACCGTAATTTTTGATTACAGGAGGCATAAAGCCGATGAGACCGAGAACTGTATCTTCTTTTGAAATATCGTCATAAAAATCATGATACTGATTATATTCAGGCATATCTCTGTATGGCGAAGCAGCATTGAGGACCGCCACGCCAAGGCTTCTCTGCAGATCTTCTGCACCCGTCAGCGCCCACTGAGCCACATCCCAGGCATCCATACCTATCATCTGCTGGCCGTATGGGAATATCATATCACCGGATGGCAGTGCCTCTCGCATAAGATATACAAAATGGCATCTGCCATTGGAAAGTTTTACCCCGACAAATGTAAGACCGATAACGCCATCAACTACTGTAAGTCCCTTACCTTTGATGTGAGGCTCGGCTTCTTTCAGGATTTTTTCCATAAGTGTCATACTTTTCACCTCTGTACAATTTATTACACATTATATCTAAAAATTCACGCTATTACATATAATAAGTGTATCACCCGTACTTTAAAAAGGCAAATCGAAATTATTGATATTCCTTTAGATATATTATAGATTTTATCAATATAATCTTTTTAAATTATTTTGAAATTTACTATTGACAAATACTCCTTGCTTTGCTATAATAAATAAGCAATCTGATGAGGACGCTTAGCTCAGTTGGCTAGAGCACTTGCTTGACGTGCAAGGGGTCAGGGGTTCAAGTCCCTTAGCGTCCACCAAAACCTGTCGAAAACGGCAGGTTTTTCTTTTGTTCAAACATAAAAATAACCCCCGCTGAATACTCAGCGGGGGTTATTTTTTTATTCTGATTTAGAGTTTTACAAACTTATCAACACTCTGGCCGCACCATGGACACTTGAAGCCCTCAGGGAATGTATCTTCCTTGTGGTGATAGCCGCAGATGCTGCACTTGTAGCCTGTTTCTGCAGGCTTTTCTTCGATAAAGGAAGGAGCATTCTTTGGTGTTGCACCCTTCTTCACCTTCTGGTAATGAGCATAAGTCATAACTTCGATGTCGCTCATAACTTCTGCTTCTGTAACCTTACCGATGAACATGATATGGGTGCCGAGGTCGATTTCATTTACAACTTCACAGCTATAACGAGCTGCAATGTCTTCTGTGATATATGGGATACCAGCTTCATCACGGGCAGTCTTAACATTTTCAAACTTATTGACTTCCTTTGATGTTTTGAAGCCGAATGTGCCGACGATATCCATATTCACATCCTGAATAAGTGTGACAGCGGCAAACTTGCCTGATTTTCTTATGATTTCTGTTGTAAAGTTATCCTTATTGATTGCAACGGACATCTGCGCAGGAGCGCTTGTTACCTGATTGAGGGTATTGACAACACAGCCTGCATCCTTGCCTTCAAAGCTTGAGGAAACGATATAAAGACCGTAAGACAATTTATAAAAAGCTTTCTTATCCATATTAACTCCTTATTGATAATTATTCTTATTTATATTTTTATAATACCACAATTTTCCTCTGTTGTCAATACACTTTTATAATTAGTTTACTTTTTCAAAAAACTCTGTGCCTACATTACACCACGGGCAGGTGAAATCTTCCGGCAATTCATCTCCTTCATATACATATCCACATACTGTACATCTCCAGCCTGAGCTCTTGTTCTTTTTCTCTTTGTAACCATTATAAGTCATTACAGCTCCGTCTGCAAGCATTTCCCCTTCGGTTACTCTGCCGATAACAAGAAAATGTGAGCCCACATCTGTAATATTTTCAACCTGACAGGAAATCCATGCCGCAGTATCCTGCGTTACATAGGGTGTGCCGTTTTTATCCAGTTTGTAGCCTACCTTTTCAAACTTGTTTATCTCGTCAGAGCTTTTGAAGCCGAATTCGCCCACCATATCCATATCTGCCTTTTCAAGCAGTATGCTTGCGGTAAAGCGCTTTGATTTTTCAATGAGATTTCCTGTGGCGCTCGCCTTCCGTACAGCAAAAGCTATTCTGTCAGGGTCTTCCGCGATCTGCGTAAGAGTATTTACAACAAATCCTGCCATTTTACCTTCGTGCTTTGTTGAAATGATATACATACCGTAAGTCAGTTTAGAAAGTATATTTTTATCCATAATTACTCCTGATTATCATAATATGTATATTATTTTAAACAAAAAAAGACAGGCTATACGCCTGTCTGTAAGATTTGCTTATTACAAAAGTGTGATAACAAATGTAAGAACGATAAATGCAATAGCAAGAACGCCTGTGAGCTTTTCGAGCTTTGCATCGAGAGAACGAGCCTTGTTCTTACCGAAGAATGTATCAGCAACGCCGTCAATGCTGC